>CAZGMQ010000013.1:0-56979 GCA_964526745.1 uncultured Verrucomicrobiota bacterium | reverse complement strand
GCAGATTCTACCTTAAATTAGTCGCTCCGTGGTCTAAGATTGGGGGTAAGCGCAGCTATGCATGAAGCAGAAGTCCTGGCTCAAATTCTGGAACAGCGATGATGACGAAGGGCTGCCGACCCGGCAGGTCCGCCTGCTGGTTATTGGAGCGGGAGATGCGGCAGCCAGCATCATTCGGGAGATTCAGGGAGACACCCGTTCGCGCTTTGAGGTGGTCGTTTGCGTGGATGACGACCATCACAAACATGGCCAGACGCTGCTGGAGGTGCCGGTGCGCGGCCCGATCAGCAAGCTGTTGTATTTTGTAAGTCGTTTTCAGGCCGACGAAATCCTGATTGCGATGCCATCGGTGACGGGCAATGACATGCGGCAGGTCGTCTGTGCCTGTAAGTCCTCCGGGCTTCCTTTCAAGACCCTGCCGTCGCTCAGTTCCCTTGTGGACGGCAAGGTCACCGTCAGCGCGGTTCGGGATGTGGAGTATGAAGACATCCTTGGCCGCCCGGCTGTGACCATGGATTTTGCGGGAATTGGTCGTTGCCTGACCGGAAAGACAGTGGCGGTTACCGGGGCGGGGGGATCGATCGGGTCGGAGCTGTGCCGGCAGATTATCCGCTTCAAGCCGGCGTCTATCGTGTTGATCGAGGCCAATGAATTCAACCTCTATCAGATCGAGCGGGAACTGCGGTCGGAACTTCTCTTCGAGACGGTCTATCCGGCCATGGGCCGGGTGCAGGACCGGGCTCTGATGGCCAGCCTGTTCGACAAGTATCGCCCGCAGGTGGTCTTCCATGCCGCTGCCTGCAAGCATGTCCCGATGGTCGAAATGAACCCGTGGGAGGGGGTGACCAACAATACGGTCGGCAGTGCGGTGTTGATGGATGTGGCAGAAGAATACGGCGTGGAACGCTTCGTGCAGGTCTCTACTGACAAGGCCGTACGTCCCACGAGTGTGATGGGCACCACCAAGCGAGTGGCCGAAATCTTTCTGCAGTCGCGCCTGCCCGGGAAAACCCGGTTCATGGCGGTCCGGTTCGGGAATGTGCTGGGGTCCTCGGGCTCGGTGATCCCGCTTTTCCAGCGCCAGATCTGCGAGGGCGGCCCGGTGACCGTGACCCATCCGGACATGACGCGCTATTTCATGATGATCCCCGAGGCCTGTCAGTTGATCCTGCAGGCGGGTGCGATGGGAGAAGGCGGTGAGATTTTCATTCTGGAGATGGGCACTCCCGTCCGGATCGATGATATGGCCCGGGATATGATCCGCCTGTGCGGCAAGGTGCCGGATCAGGATATCCAGATTGTCTATACCGGTCTGCGCCCCGGCGAAAAGCTCTATGAAGAGCTCATTACCCACGGGGAAGGCATTGTGAGGACCGCGCACGACAAGATCATGGTGCTCAAGCGGGACGATAAGAACATGAATCCGGCGGATCTGGACCAGCGCATCCGCGAGCAGGTGGAGGCGGTTCAAGCTGTGGCCCATTCTTTTGATGCGGAACGACTCAAATCTGCCCTGAAAGAGGTCGTCCCGGAATATACGCCGGACGGTTCTGATCCAGCTCCATGAGTCTGGATTTAACTACCTCATTCCTCTTTCGGAATCCGCAGGTGTCCGTCTGTCTGGAGGGGGACAATGGAATCCTGTTCAACCCGGACACCGGCCGGGAAAAGGTGATCAATCACACTGCCCTGTGGCTCTGGAATGCCATGGATGGCACTGCGGATATCGACCAGCTGGCCGCCGCGCTGGCCCGGCATTTCGAGATTCCTCTTGCGGCCGATATTCGTGCCGATGTGGTTTCGATTGCACAGGAACTGCTGCAGGAAGGATATGCGGCCGCCGCAGAATCCCAGAAGCCAATGCCGGTTTCACCCGAAGCCTATTCCCGGATTCAGGAAGCCCCGCGCAATTTCGATCTCTCCCTGACCGGTCGCTGCAACCTGCATTGCGCCTACTGTTTTTATGCCGACGAGATGGTCGGCCGGAATGACCTGTCCACAGAAACCTGGCAGACCTTTTTTCAGGAACTCAAGACCCTGGCCGTTCGCAGCCTGACGCTGAGCGGTGGCGAGCTGTTCATGCGAAGCGACCTCTGGCAACTGGTGGACAGCCTGATCGAAGCCCGCATGCGTTACAGCATCCTCACGAACGGCACGCTGATTACAGAGAAGACTTTCGACGAATTCAGCTGCGGAATGAGGCGCGCGCGCCTGGATTCGGTCCAGGTCTCCATCGATGGTTCCTGTGCCGCCGTTCACGATGCGTCCCGGGGGAAGGGGAGCTTTGAGGGAGCCATTCGTGGCCTGCGCTTGCTGAAAAAGGCCGGGTTCCCCGTGACGGCCCGTATCACTCTCAACCGACACAACGTCGAGGATCTGGAGAACACCGTCCACCTGCTTTTTGAGGAGATCGGCCTAGCCCGCATCGGCACCAATGATGCCATTCCCATGGGCACCGGCTGCGCGCTTCAGGAAAGCATCGTACTGACGCCGGAGCAGCGTGTGACCGCCATGAAAACGCTCGTACAACTGGAGCAGACCTATCCGGGCCGCATTCAGGCCTCCGCGGGATCATTGGCGTTGTGGCATATGTTCAGTGAGATGGAGGAAGCCCGGAGAACGGGCGTGAAGACCCGGCGATGGAAGATGGGGTCGCTGTCCTCCTGCGGGTGCATGTTCGCCAAACTGGCGGTCCATCATGACGGGATGATTGTTCCCTGTAACATGCTGGCGGCGGCCTCGCTGGGGCGCATCGGCGAAACGCCCATCCGGTCCATCTGGCAGGACCACCCGCTGTTGAAGGAGATGAGAAACCGCGGCAAACGGCCCATGGAGTCGGTTCCCGGCTGTGCCGGGTGCGAATGGATCCCCTATTGCAGCGGTGGCTGTCCCGCCGCCGAATACACCCGGACCGGTGAGATGAATGTGGCCAATCCAGACTGCTGCTACCGAAAGTTTATTCAGGAAACAGGAGTCAGGATACAGGGGGGGCTTCCGTGAAGAGGGAGAGGTCGGAGGTCCGAAGTCTGAAGTCCGAAGTCCGAGGGGGAGAGAAAGAGGGGGAGATCCGAGGTCGGAGGTCCGAAGTCCGAGATCGAAAATTTGAGAAGGAAAGAGCATGAAAATAGTTTCGGCCAAGGATTTGGATGCTTATCAGTTGGCGTATGACCTTGCGATGGAGATTTTCCGCTTGAGCAAGAAGTGGCCCGCCGAGGAGAAATATTCGCTGACGGACCAGGTACGTCGCAGTTCTCGATCCGTTTGTGCTAATCTCCGTGAAGCGTGGGCAAAGAGAAGGTACGAGGCGCATTTTATTAGTAAACTGACAGATTGTGATGGGGAAAATAGTGAAACCTCCACTTGGCTGGATTTTGCTCGCGATTGCGGGTACTTACCGACCGCAGATCATGAACGTCTGACTGCCGAATGCAAACGGGTCGGAGCGATGCTGGGGGGCATATTGAAAAATCCAGCCCCGTTTTTTACGAATGTCCATCAATGAGCTCGGACCTCGGACATCCAACTTCGGATCTCGGGCCTCGGGCCTCGGGCCTCGGACCTCCTGCCTCCTGTCCCCTGATTTTCAAGCTGCGCGAGGAAGTCGCGGTTGAAGACTTCGAAGCGCGTTCACTGGCGTTGCTATGCGATGCCCTGCAGCTGCGGGAACTCAATGCCCGGTCGCGGCAACTAATTGCGCACCTTGACGGTCGACGGACGATACAGGATATTGTCGGGGTGATGGCCGCTGAATCCGGAGAGACAGACGCGGATCTGCAGGCCATGGTGACCGAGGCACTGCTGGAGCTGGAGCGCCAGGGAATCGTCCGGCGCGTGGTGGATTTGAAAACAGAAAGGCCGAAGCATATGAGCGAAGCAATCTATCTGCGTGACCCCGACATCTCATTCCGGCAGGAGGATGAAGACGGGGGAATCCTCTATAACGAAGCAACGGATTCTCTGGAGATTCTGAATCCCACCGCGGTGGAGATCTGGACCTTTCTATCCGCGCCCCATACCCAGGCGGATGTCGTAGCCCACCTGTGCGAAGTCTGTGCAGATGCCCCCCGGGACCAGGCGACAGCCGATGTTGCTGAATTTATCGAAGCCCAGCTCGCAAAAGGATTCATCGGTGTGGTGGAGCCCCCGGTGTGAGTTTCGATCCTGAGACCTGTGATGGCTTGGGCGAGGACCTGTTGGCTGGCTCGATGGTGGAGATGCCGTCGGATGTGCCGGCGTTGAAGATGTTCTATTTGTATCTGTCGGCCGGCTGCAATCTGCATTGCAGGCACTGCTGGATCACACCCACATTCGTTAACGGGAAGCCGGTTCCCGGCGATTGCATCGATTTGGATTTGTTGAAAGGCGCGGTCGCGGAAGCCAAACCGATGGGACTGTCAGCGGCCAAACTCACCGGAGGAGAGCCGGTGCTCCATCCGCAGTTTCTGCAGATCGCGGATTTGTTAAGCGAGCAGGATTTGGATATCACCATGGAGACCAATGCCACCCTGATTGATCAGGAAATGGCCGTTCATCTGAAGGAAAAGACAAAGATGAACCGAATCGCGATCAGCCTGGACAGCCCGGACCCGGCGACACATGATGAGTTCCGGGGGGTGCGAGGAGCCTTTGAACAGGCCGTGCGCGGGTTCGGACATTTGGTTTCTGCTGGATTCCGTCCTCAGATCATCATGTCGGTCTATCGGGGGAATGTGGACCAGATTGAGGGGCTGATTGAACTGGCGATGCGCCTCGGGGCAGGCTCAGTGAAGTTCAATCCTGTGACGTCATCCGGTCGGGGCGTGGAGATTCATAACCAGGGGCAGGGACTGGATTTTAATGAGCTGATGGCACTGATTCATCGCATCCGTGGTCCCTTGCAGGACCGCTATCCGATTTATCTGGGCGCCATGGTGCCGCCGGCTCTGTCCACGATCAAGGAGCTGTTGCGCTATCACAATGACGGGGCCGGCTGCAATGTGCGGCACATCCTCGGGATTCTCGGTACCGGGGAGATGGCCCTGTGCGGCATCGGGCGAAATATCCCCGAGCTGTGTTTCGGTCGGCTCGGACAGGACCGTCTGCGTGAGGTCTGGCTGACGAATCCGGTGCTCCAACAGATGCGAAAAGACCTGCAGGGGCCCTTTCCCGGCATTTGCGGCGACTGCATCCATGTGGGGCGCTGTCTGACCCATTGCCTGGCCCAGAACTATGAAGCCAATGGCTCGCTCGTGAGCGTCTCACCCTTGTGCGCGGAAGCGGAGCGCCGGGGGCTGTTTCCTGCGACGCGACGGGTTTCCTGGAGCTCTTGAAATCTAAAATTGAGAAATGCATGAAGAGTGTGAATCTGGAACTCAGGAAAGCATGAAGGATGAGTAAAAGCGAAGAACTGCAGGATATAGAGCTTACAGGGGATATCATCCATGCGGCCATTTCGGTTCACAAGACCTTAGGACCCGGATTTCTGGAATCCTTCTATGAAGAAGCTCTTTGTATCGAGCTAGCTCATAAGGGAATTTCTTTTGAGCGGCAGAAAAGTGTTCTTGTGAACTATCGGGAGCAGCCGATTGGGGAACATCGGCTCGATCTGCTGGTTGAAGGCCGGGTGGTTGTGGAATTGAAAGTAATCCAGAATTTAGACCGGATTCATTTCTCCATTGTGCGCTCCTATATGAAGGCATTGAATGTGGTCTCCGGCCTTTTGCTGAACTTTTCATCGATGCCGCTGACCGTGAAGAGAGTTGGCCGAGAGTATTCATCCCCTTCATGACTTCCTGAGTTCCAGATGAATACATGTTTCAATATGGACGGTTTGTTCCTTCATTGTTCCGCAGTGAAAATAGATGAGCGCGCGCTGCTGTTCCTCGGTCATTCCACAGCGGGGAAGAGCACGATTGCGCGCCTGCTGAGTCAGCAGGTTCCCGTATTGGCCGATGACTCGGTGTTTGCCTGTCGTGGATCCGACGGCCTATGGCGGGTCATCGATGGTGGGTTCCGTTTTGAAGAAAGCGATCTGGCGGGTTGGCAGGACTCCATCCGGCGCCAGACGGAAGCGGGGGAGGGGGTGCCGCTGGCCGGATGTCTGCGCATTCACAAAGCGGATACTCTCCGGATTGAATCGCTACCTTCTCTCGAGACCGCCCGCTGCCTGATGGATGCGGTAATGGAGATTGATCTGCAGCGAAAATGCGGTCGACCCGGTGGTCCAAGCTCCGAATCCAGCGGCAAGAACATCCGGCACGAACGAGAGTTGCGGCGCCAGTGGTTCGGATGGGTGGGTGACATCGCCCGCTCGATTCCGGGCGGGAGCCTTTGGTTTTCAGCCGAGACCGAGGCCTCGGAATTCTGTGAGGTTTTTCGGAGGCATATTTTGCCTAAAAATGCTTAGAATTCACATAAAATAGGCGAAATTCACAAAAACGAATCAAAACCCGCCTCAAAGACAAAAAATGAACAAAAAACAGCCAATTCTGGCTGTTTTTTTGTGTTTAGGTGCTGGATTATGACCGATTATTCTCTTTTTCGACCCACGCCTGAAGTTGTGCAAAAACACGCATCAGCACCTCCCTTAAGCATAAAATGTCAAATGGGGGTCCCAAAAATGACAAAAATGGCTGAAAATGGGTCAATCCAGTCAAAATATGTCAAAATCATGAACAGGATCGAACCATCCCGCAGTTCAGAAAAATGAGGGTAAAATGGGGAAAATCGATAAAATAGGCCTGATAATTATCAAAATGACACCCCAAAGGCCTTTCTGAGACATTTCGGGTGTTTTTTTAACCTCAGAGGTCTCATTTCGCAGTCCATTTCGGCCAGGAAAGCGGGGGAGCAGGAGGGGGAATGGGTGCTGTTTTTGTGATCCTGAAAACCGGGATTCTTTGCCTAAAAATGGGTGACAAGTAAAAAACGACTTAAAAGATCATAATACCCTCATATAGAAATGGATAGATCAATTAATATTTCAAGATTAATCCGCAGCGGAACTCGCACTGATCACCCCCGTAATATTAAGAAAACCTAATAATTAAGCGGTTTTTCTAACTCAATATTAACCATGCAACAATTTGATACTAATGAACCATATATACACTCATATAAGGATTAAGACGGGATTCTATTTTTCCACTTCTGAATGCAATGATACAGAGAAACTATATTCAAATTCAGCGACGGACCCTCTGGGGTCTGGGCCTGGCGGCTTGTCTGGTTCTGGGGGGAGCCGTTGCGCAGGCGCAGGTGCAGCCGATTACCGGCATCGCGGTGACTTTTGATACGATTACAAACTCCAGCGACAACTACTCTGCGACGGGCGGTGGAAGCGGAGACTTTCCGGCCACGACGACGTACGATGTCCGTTTCAACGACGGCACCTCGAACCTTATGCAGCTTGAGGCGGTCTCGGTAGGCGCGCTCACATTTGATTTTGCCTGGCTGGCCCAGAAAATTAACATCGCGCGCAGCACCCACGCGGCCATCACAGGGTTACACCACATCGTTCTGTATGAACAGTCCGTGCGCTCTGGTACAAATGTCTTTCTGAAGACTCCCTACCAGCCCACGATGGAAGGCGCTCTCCGCAGCAAGATCATTAATCAGGGCGCCGACAATGTGTTTGCCAACCAGGGCGATGGCAACGGGAACAACAACAACATCGAGCGCATCGACTATATTTTTTCCGATGGATTCCCGGCGTACAACCACATGGATCAGCGTGGATTTTTGGTGATGGACCGCGGCGGGAACGACCGGTTCAAAATTGCGGCGATCACCGCCCTGGACGGCAATGGATTGCCTACGGCCTTTGGCACGCCGATTAGCGTGATGGAATCGAACTGGGGCGCATCCGGCCGCACGCTGGATACGATCGTGATGCGCGGGTATACCGAGAACGGAGATGTGCAGCATCCCTCGGCCGACGTGGATCCGCAACCGCTGTCGGGCGTCTTTGTAAGCTGGCAGGCTCTGGGTTTGCGCACCAACGACCTGTTCTATGGCTATGCGCTGGCCGCGAACGACTCGACCACGAACGGGGCCAATTGGAACCAGGTTGACAATACGGCCTATTTCCCGGTCGATACGTCGCCGGGCTCCACCTACGGCGGTCTCGACCTGATCAGTGGTGGCGCGGTCTTTTTTGATCATGCGTTGGATTCGGAACTGGGCGACCGGGTCTGGGATGACTGGAATCGGAACGGGGTCCAGGATGTTTCCGAACCGGGCATCTCGAACGTGCTCGTGAAGGTTTATGACAACAGCACCAATTTGACATCAATCGTCCGCACCGATGAGAATGGCGCCTGGATGGCCTCGGGGCTCGGTCCGGGATCATTCTTCGCTGAGTTCACTCCCCCCGCCAGCTATCAATTCACGATGCCGTCGGTCGGATCGGATACGACGGTAGATAGTGATGCTAATCTGACGAGCGGCCGGTCCGGGTTCGTCACCCTGAGCACCAGTCAGACCAATCTAACCATTGATGCCGGCCTCTACCGCTCGGCGACGATCGGAAACTTCACGTGGGTGGATACGAATGGCAACGGGCAGCAGGATGCTGGCGAGCCGGGGTTGCCGAACGTAACGGTGCGGCTGTACAATGCGGCCTCCAACGTGATCGGTACGACGACGTCGTCGACCAGTGGCGCCTACGCCTTTACCAATCTGATGCCGGGAACGTACTTTGTGGGCTTCACGGCGCCGGCGGGATATCTGCTCACGACCCCGAATGTGGGCAGTGACCTCACGGACAGCGATCCGCTGGCGGGAACCTATCGGACGGTAGCCTTCGCGCTGGGCAGCGGCGAGATCAACACGACTGTGGATGCGGGCTTCTATCAGTCGAGTTCTTCGATCGGTGATTTTGTGTGGCGCGATGTGAATGTGGACGGCATCCAGAGCGGCGGCAGCGAGACCGGCATGCCGAACGTAGTGGTCCGGCTGTACGGAGCCGCCTCGAACCTCGTGGCCAGCACGACGACATCGGCCGCCGGCGCCTACAACTTTACTAATCTTCCCCCGGCTACCTACTTCCTTGAATTCGTGGCGCCGTCTGGATTCACGTTCACCTTACAGGATCGCGGTGGCAACGATACGCTGGACAGTGATGTGGCCATCGCCTCCGGGCGCACCTCGCAGTTCTACTTGCCGCTGGGCACGAGCGACCTCCACTGGGATGCGGGGCTGTCGGAAGTGATCAACGGATTGACGATCAGCAAAGTCTCTGACGCCACCAGTTGCCTGTCGCCGGGTGACACCATCACCTATACCGTCACCGTTCTGAACACCGGCAACGTGGAGCAGGTTGACGTTGCCGTGACCGATACGCTTCCGCCGGGACTGACCTACGTGACCGATTCCGCGCAAGCGGGCGATGTCAATACGACGTTGAATACGGTCCGGGATGAATTCAACAACGTGGCCTACGACAATCAGGATGGTAATCAGAACTGGTTCGTGGATTGGCAGGAGAACGATTCATACGGCACGGTGGGGCCTTCGGGCAACTATGTCGGCATCTCGGGCGAACGGCTGATGCTGTATTACGCCTATGTCGGGGATGAGATGGCTTGGCGCTGGGCAGACCTGAGTGCGGAGACCAATGCCACGCTGTCGTTCGACTGGGAGACGGTCTCGCTGGATGCCGGTGAATACATGGATGTCCAGATCGCCACGACTCCCGATGGCACCTATGTGCAGCTTGCCCATTTGGGCGGAACGGCCAGCGGCAGCACCAATTTCGATATCACGGCCTATATTTCGACCAGCACCACAGTCCGGGTCCTGGCTTCGCCGGGAACCGAGAACTGGGAAAGCGATGATTACGGATATCTGGACAATATCGAGTTTTCCAGCATCCGCTCCAGCATCACAACCAATCCGGTTGCGGCCCCGCCGCTGATGGTTTCCAACCAGACGCTGCCGGCGGGAGGCACGCTGCAGGTGACTTTCCAGGCGACGGTGGATACACCGTCCACCGTGACGCAACTGCTCAACATCGCCTCGACCTATAGCGGCGTGAAACCGCCGATCCAGGCGTCCGTCACCAACTGCGTTGTCTTCGCGGATGTGGGTGTCGAGAAGTGGGTCACGGACAGCACGCCGGACATGCTGGAAGCGATTGAATATACCCTGGTGGCATCGAACAACGGGCCGAACACGGCGATGGGGGTGGTCATCACGGATGTGCTGCCGCCGCAGGTGCAATACAACAACCATTCCAACGGCACGTACAATTCGACGTCGGGGGAATGGACCCTCGGCACGCTGGCCGTGGGCGCCTCCACGACCCTCTATGTGAATGTGACCGTGGACGCGGGCACCGTCGGACAATTCATCACCAATACCGCCACGGTGACGGGGCGCGACCTGTACGACCCGGTCTCCAGCAACGACACCAGCTTCGTGGTCATTGTGCCGGAAGACTGGGCGACCCTTGGCGACCGGGTGTGGTTCGATGAGGATGGCGATGGCGTTCAGGCCGGTGGCAGCGAGACAGGTATGCCCGGCGTCGTGGTCCGGCTGTACGGTGCCGCCTCGAATCTCGTGGACAGCACGACCACGTCTGGCACCGGGGCCTACAGCTTCACCAGCCTGCCCTCGGGTTCGTATTTCCTGGAGTTCGTCACGCCGACAAACCATGTGGCGTCCCCGCAGGATCAGGGCGGAAACGATGAGCTGGACAGCGATATCAGCCCCGCCACCGGCCGCACGGCCCTCTTCACGCTGAGCGGCGGAGAGAATGACACCAGCCGGGATGCGGGCTTCTATCAGCCGCCGTCCTCGATTGGTGATTGGGTCTGGAACGATGTGAATACGGACGGGCTTCAGAGCGGCGGCAGCGAGACCGGTATGCCGAGTGTCGTGGTTAACCTCTACGGAGCCGCCTCAAACCTCGTAGCCACCACGACCACGTCGGCCTCCGGTGCCTACAGCTTCACCAATCTGCTTATGGCCACCTACTTCATGGAATTTACAGCCCCCTCCGGGTTTACCTTCACCTTGCGGAATGGGGGAGATGATTTAACGGATAGTGATGTGGATCCGGCCACAGGACGTACTTCGCTGTTTATGCTGCCGCCGGGAACCAATGACCTCCGCTGGGATGCCGGCCTGTCGGAAATCGTCAGCGGACTTTCCATCACCAAGAGCTCTGATGCCCTCAGTTGTCTCTCTCCCGGTGATACGATCACGTATACCGTTACCGTAGAGAACACAGGCACCGTAACGCAGACAGGCGTGGCGCTGGTAGATGCTCTTCCGGCCGGCCTGACAGTTGTCCCGGGCTCCGCGGAGTTCGTGGCCGCCAACATGTCGGTGCGCACGGTGCGCGATGAGTTCAATGCGGTGTCCTGGTCCAATCAGGACGGCACAGAGAACTGGGCTGTGGACTGGCAGGAAAATGATCCGTATGGCTCGGACACTCCCTCCGGAAACTATGTTGGGATTTCCGGCGGTCGCCTGATGTTGTATTGGGCTTATGTCGGTGATGAGATGGCCTGGCGCTGGGTGGACCTCAGTGATGAGACCAATGCCACGTTGACCTTTGACTGGGAAACGATCGGGCTGGATGCCAATGAATACATGGATGTTCAGATCGCCACGACGCCAGCCGGCCCCTACGTGCAACTCGCCCAATTCGGTGGTTCGGACAGCGGAAGTACCACGCTTGATGTTACGTCCTATATTTCAACCAGCACCACCCTCCGGGTTCTGGCTTCTCCCGGAACGGACAATTGGGACAGTGGCGAGTACGGCTATGTGGATAACATCGAATTTTCCAGCGTCCATTCCAGTATGGTCACCAACCCGGCTTCCAATCCGCCTCTGATGGTCTCTGACCAGATCCTGGTGGCGGGCGGTACGCTGACGCTGACCTATCAGGCCGTTGTGGATACACCGTCCACTGTGACACAGTTGTTGAATGTCGCCACCACCTACAGTGCTGTGCACCCGCCGATTTCGGCGTCGGTCACCGATTGCGTTGTATTTGCGGATGTCGGCGTGGTGAAAGTTGTTTCGGACAGCACTCCGGACATGCTGGACACCATCCAGTACACGCTGGTCGCGTCGAATAACGGGCCGGCTGTGGCGACGGGAGTGGTTATCACGGACCTGCTGCCGCCGCAGGTGCAATATACCAGCCATTCCGGCGGCACCTACAGCGATGTGTCTGGAGAATGGGCTATCGGCACGCTGGATATCAATGCCTCTACAACGCTGGTCATGAATGTGACCGTGCAGGACGGTACGGGTGGGTTATCTATCACGAATACCGCCACGGTGACCGGCCGCGACCTGTTTGATCCGGAGTCCGACAACGACACCAGTTCCGTCGTGATCGTGCCGAACGAATGGGCCTCTGTCGGCGACCAGGCTTGGATTGATGCCGATGGCAATGGTGTGCAAGATGGCGGCGAGTCCGGTCTGGCCTCGGTGACGGTCCGGCTCTACGGTGCGGCAACGAATCTGATCTCCTCGACCCTCAGCGGCGTGGATGGCACCTATGCCTTTACCAACCTTTCGACGGGTTCCTATTTCCTCGAGTTCGACCCTCCCGCCGGATATCACGCCACGGTTCAGGACCAGGGCGGCGACGATGCGCTGGATAGTGATATCTTGCCGGCCACCGACCGCACCGCGATGTTCTCCCTCAGCGCCGGCACGGATGATGTGACGTGGGATGCAGGATTCTACCGTCCGGCAACCGTGGGCGATCGCATCTGGTTTGACAGCACTCGCGATGGGATCCAGTATGAATTCGAGACCAATGGGCTTGCTGGGGTGACCGTTGACTTGCAATTGCCCAGCGGTCAAGTGGTCGCGACGACGAGCACGGATTCCAGCGGATATTACCAGTTTACAGATATTGTTGCCGGGACCTATGTAGCACGGTTTGATTTATCGGATCTCACCGACGATTATTCCATCAGTCCGGCAAATCAGGGTGGGGATGATACAGTGGACAGCGATGCGACTTCCGGCGGAACAGGCGGCTACGCCAGCACCGATCCGTTCTCCGTTGCCGCCGGAGAGGCCAATCTAACGATTGACCTAGGTGTTCGCCTGCAACCCGGTACAACGCGCGCCTCCGTTGCCGAAGTGTGGGGTGAAGGCGCCGGCGACGGTGTCTGCCGCGTAGTTTGGCAGACCAGTTCGGAGTGGGGGACGGCTGGTTTCTTCGTCTATCGCATGAATCCAGAGACGGGTGAGGAAACCCGCCTGAACGACCTGCTGATCCCTTCGGCCTTCCAGCCCTCCGGCTCCCGCTACAATCTGGTTGATCCCGAAGCCCGGCCGGAAGACGAGGGAACCTATCGTTTGGAAGAAGTGGAACTCTCGGGCGCCACCCTCGATCTCGGCACACATGAGATTCGCTTTGATGAGCCGCGGTCGGTGGTGACGAGTGCAAAGGCACTGAAGACACTCCGTTCAGTTGCCCGCAGTGTGCCGGCTCTTCCGGATCCTTCACCTGTTCTGAAGGTGCATGTGCAGCAGGAAGGTCTCTACGGCGTGGCATGGTCGGCCATTGCTGAAGGAATGGGGCTGACGCAGGAAGAAGTTCAGGCGCTCGCCGAAGCCGGTTCACTCCGGATCACGGAGAGCGGCGTACCTGTCTCCGCGATTGTGGATGAGGTGCGCAATCGTCTTCTGTTTCATGCCACATCTCCTGTTCGCGACTGGTACACCCGTGATCGAGCCTATCTGATTTCGGAAGGCGAAGGTCTGGCTATGTTGCGTCGCGAACCCGGTGCCACATCAGGAGAGACCGTATTCCCCGTGACTATCCACTTTGAAGAGGATCGGTTCCTTTTCAGCATGACTCATATGCCAGAGGACTTCTACTTCTGGGCCGGTGTGGTTAGCAGCCCGAGTGATCAGTTTGCCGCCCATCTGCCCCTGGATCTGTCGGGAACAGCGGGTGGGGATGTATCCCTGAAGGTGCGTCTGATGGGCTGGTCCAGCACGACCAACGATCCAGACCATTTGGCGGAATTCAGTTTCAACGGGACGCTTGTCGGATCGGTGACCTTTGATAATCAGGATGAGGTGGAGGCGGTCCTGACCATTCCGTCCGCGCTGGTGGTGGATGGTGAAAACATGCTCAAGGTGAGTGGCGTGATGCAGCCGGGCCATAGCCACAGTTTCTTCGTCGTCGATTGGGTTGAAGCCTCATTTGGTCGCAACTTGACCCCGCTTTCCATCCCGGCTGAATTGGGTATAGGCAAGGCGGCCTCTGTTTCCGCCGCGGCCTTTGTGGATCCGTTGGCGGTGGCTCTGGATGAGGCCGGGAATCCGACATGGATCGCGGAGGAGCAAGGCAGCTTGTCGGCCAAGGCCTGGGCTGTGACCTCTACCGATGAGCGTTTTGCCGTGCTGGAAGCGGATGCGGTTCCCATGCTGGTTCCGGAGCCGGCCGCTGCTGACGCTTGGTTCCTGTCGGCATCAAATCAGATTGATTATCTCGTCATCGCTTCAAGGGCGCTGGCTCCGGCCGCCCAGGAGTTGGCAGATTACCGCTCGGGTCAGGGCCTTCGGTCGGGCGTGGCCGTGTTCGAGGATGTCTGTGACCTGATGGCGGACGGCCAGCGTACTCCGCAAGCCATCGCGAATCTGCTGCGCTATGCCTCGGATACCTGGGCTCGCTCGCCGCAGATGGTGGTGCTGGCGGGCAACGGAAATTATGACACCCTCGGCACCCAGAGCGCAGAAGTGAATCATCTGCCGCCCATGCTTATTCAGGCCCCCGGCGGAATCTGCGCATCCGATGCCCTCCTCGCAGATACCGGAGGCGACAGTCTGCCTGATCTCGCCATCGGCCGTCTCCCGGCACTGACGTCTGCGGATCTGACAGCGATGATCGCCAAGATAAAGGCGTATGAGTCCGGATTCGGTTCGGAATGGCAGAATGAACTGGTTCTGGTGGCGGATCAAACGGATCCATCGGCCGGTGATTTCTCGGCGGCCAACTCGCGGCTTGGCGAACTGGCGACCGCGCCCTATTCGGTGGTGGACCGGATCGATTTGGATCAGGTGGACATTAAAACGGCCCGTGAGGATCTGCTGAGTTGGTTCCACACGGGAGTCGGGTTCATCCAATACACGGGTCATGGGGGAATCAATACCCTCAGCGCCTTGAATCTACTGAAGGCTTCCGATGTGGAGTCCATGAACAATGCGACTCGTCTGCCGGTCACGGTTTCGCTGAGCTGTCTGGTGGGGCTCTATGAAGTGCCGGCGGTTGACAGCCTGGGCGAACTGCTCATGCGCAATGCATCGGGTGGCGCCGTGGCGGTTCTTGGACCGTCCGGGCTGTCGCGCAATGCACCCGCGACCGAACTGGGCGAGGCTTTCTATCAGTCCATCTTCCAGGATGGCGAAGGCCGCCTGGGTTTGGCCTTCCTGAAGGCCCGGCGGGCACTGCCTGATTCCCTCTTCACGCGGGAGACGGTTGCCGTTTATAACCTCCTTGGTGATCCGGCCCTACGCATTGCCGGCAACGAGTCGACCCTGGTCGAACCGGCGCCTGCAATTCTTTCGCTCCACAATCTGGCGCAATCCTACAATGGGCATTCGTGTGCGGTGTCGGCCACAACCGAGCCCTCCGGACTGTCGGTCCGCATTACCTATGATGGCAGTCTGACACCACCGGTTGATCCCGGCACCTATGACGTGACCGCCACAGTCACGACGGCTGGCTATGAAGGGCTGGTCTCGGACACGCTGGTGATTTCGAAGGGGACGGCATCGATCACGCTGGGCGATATGCTCCAGACCTATGATGGCGGAGCGAAGACCCTTTCCATTCAGACACAGCCTTCCGGCCTGGCGGTTGACCTGACGGTTGACGGCTCCACCACGGCTCCCGTCGCTGCAGGAAGCTATGCTATCACCGCCACCGTCCTGGATGAGCGCTACGAAGGGTCCTTTGTCGATACGCTGGTCATCGCCAAAGCGGATGCGGCGGTGGAGTTGGATCACCTCGCGCAGACCTTTGACGGATCGACCCAACATGTGACCGTCCTGACGGAGCCGGAAGGCCTGGCCGTCGAGGTCACCTATGGCGATTCTGAAACACTTCCTACAGACGCCGGCACCTACAGCGTCGTGGCGGCGGTGCAGGATGACAACTGGCAGGGCGTGGCCGTGGGCGAGCTGGTGATTTCCAAGGCGCAGGCCGCCATTGAACTGAGTGGCCTGGAGCAGGTCTATGACGGCACGGCGCATGTCGTGACGGCCACAACTCTTCCGGAAGGACTCGCGGTTTCTTTGACCTATGACGGCGGAACGATGGCTCCGGCCGGCGCCGACACCTACTCCGTAATCGCGGCTGTGAACAATCCCAACTGGTCTGGCACGGCCTCCGGAACACTGAGGGTCAGCAAGGGCACTCAGCACATCCTTTTCCCGTCCATCCCCGATCAGGTGTCGTCCGATTCACTGGACTTGGCGGCGACGGCCGATTCCGGTCTTCCGGTCTGCTTCCAGATTGGCAGCGGCCCGGCTGTGCTTTCCGGCGATGAAGTGTCCTTCACCGGAAGCGGGACTGTGGAAGTGACGGCCTCCCAGTCCGGTGATCTGAACTGGAATGCGGCTCTGGATCAGACCCTTGTTTTCCAGGTTCTTCCACCTCCCGCTGTTCTGGAGATCAGCCAGTCCAGCATCCCGGTTCGAGAGGGTGGGGAAGCACGCTTCTTTATCCGGCTGGACCATGAGCCGGATGCGGACACAGAAGTCCAGATCGACTGGAGCGGGGGAGACCCGATGCTGCAGGTGCTTTCCGGTGCCTCGCTTGTCTTTGACCGGTCGAACTGGAACGACTGGCAGGCAGTGACGTTGACCGCGCCGCTGGACGTGAACAGCAACGAGGAAACGGCATCGTTCCAAATTTCGGCTCTCGGTGTGAAGCATCAGGAGATCACC
Organism: uncultured Verrucomicrobiota bacterium; assembly: GCA_964526745.1. Taxonomy (GTDB): domain Bacteria; phylum Verrucomicrobiota; class Kiritimatiellia; order CAIQIC01; family Lenti-01; genus Lenti-01. The sequence continues at coordinate 40,062 of CAZGMQ010000013.1, read as the reverse complement.
GCCTATACGCTTGATTCAGAAATCGGTGACAATCTAGCCTTGGAATCGAGTGGAGCCAGTATCAAGGGCGGGCATTTGATATCGGAGGTGATCGACGGCATCCACAGTGAGATCAGCAACTATGGTTATCTCGACACGGAGACCACTCCCCCGGAGTCAATGGTCCTCGATTTGAAGATGCCGAGGGCCTTGACCCGGATGCGCTTGTTGAACTGGAACTGGATGTATCGGACCCACCGTTACACGGTTGAAGCCTCGATGGATGGTGTCGCCTGGTCGATACTAGTCGATGCACGCAACGAAGACCATCAGGGGTGGGATGACTGGGAGATCAATGTAACCGCCCGATATCTGCGCCTCACTGGTTTGTCGAACTCTGCAAACGATCTGGTGTGCATTCCGGAGTGGGAGGTTTATGGTACGTCCGACATGCCGCAGGTGGTCCTCTCGAAGCGCGATGTCCCGGTCCGGGAGAACGGGGAAGGCCGCTTTTTTGTCAGTCTGGACAAGGAGCCTGCAGAGAATATGACTGTGACGGTGTCGTCCGGCGGTGAAGATGCCGATCTATCGATTTTGTCCGGGGAAGAGCTGGTATTCACACCGGCGAACTGGAGTGATAGACAGGCTGTGACACTGACGGCCTCGGACGACGAAGACGCTGTCAATGGATCCGCTACCTTCCAGGTGGTTCTTCCGGGAGTGCCGTCGATGGCTGTGACCGCTATCGAACTGGACGATGACATTGGCGAGAATCTTGCTCTGGCTTCCGTGGGGAGCACCATCCGGGGCGGAAGCCGGGCCAGCCGGGCCATTGATGGCATTCACACCAATCTTTCAAACTATGGGTACATGGACGCTTCGGATCTGCCGCCCGGTTCCATGACGCTGGACCTGAAGCAGCCGGCTGAGCTTTCACACATCCGAATTCTGAACTGGGATTGGAACTGGCGTGTTCATCAGTACACCATCGAGTCATCGCTGGACGGTGTGTCCTGGATAATGCTGGCAGATGCGAGCACGGGCGATCATCAGGGCTGGGAGGATTGGGCTGTGGCCGGAAGCGCCCGATTCCTGCGCTTCACCGCGCTGTCGAATTCGGCCAATCGCCTCGTCTGCGTTCCCGAATGGGAGGTCTATGGCACTCGGATCACTTTGTCTTCGGAGTCCGTCAATGTACAGGAAAACGGAGAAGGTCGCTTCTTTGTCAAGCTGAGCGGCAAACCGGTCGTACCGACCACAGTAACCGTGGCCCGCGCCAGCGGCGGCGATGCGGATCTGACCTTGCAGGGCACCGACCCATTGGTCTTCACGCCCGCGAACTGGAGCACTTGGCAGAAGGTTACCGTTGTGGCAGCGGCCGATGAGGATACGGCCAGCGGATCGGCAGTATTCCATATGACTCTTCCTGAACTGGGTTCCAGGACCATCACCGCCACAGAACTGGACAACGATGTAGGAGTGAATCTGGCCTTGGCTTCCCGGGGAACCACCGTGAAGGGCAGAGGCCGCACCTCCTGTACGATTGATGGTGTCCATACGCTCATCTCCAATTACGGGTATCTGGACTCGTCCAGTACGCCTCAGGGATCGATGCAGATGGACTTGAAGTCGTCGTTGCCTGTGACCCGGATTCGTCTGCTGAACTGGGACTGGGGTTATCGGACTCACCAGTATATCATCGAGGCTTCGCAGGATGGGGCTACATGGTCGATGCTGGTGGATGCGAGTGATGGCGAACATCAGGGATGGGAAGACTGGGATGTCAGCTCCACGGTTCGCTATCTTCGCTTGACTGCGCGATCCAATTCAGTCAACTCGCTGGTCTGTATCCCTGAGTGGGAGGTGTATGGCGAACTGGAACCGCCTCAACTGGAGCTCTCCACAGCGGAAGTCAACGTCCGTGAGAACGGGGAAGGCCGCTTCTTTGTCAAATTGAGCTCCGTCCCGGCGCAGGCGATGGCCTTGACCGTTACCTCCGGTGATGGGGATTCCGACCTGACTGTCCAGAGTGGAGCGTCCCTGTTCTTCACTCCGTCCAACTGGGACGACTGGCAGGCGGTGACATTCTCTGCGGCGGATGATCCAGATGCCACGGATGGAACCATGGCGTTTCAGGTTGCTTTGGCGGGCGGTGCCTCCCAGGTGATAACGGCAACAGAACTAGATGATGATATCGGCGAAAATCTTGCGCTGGCTTCGGCCGGAAGCTCGATCAGCGGAGGCCATCGAATCTCTTGCACCATCGATGGTGTCCATAACCTAAACTCTAACTATGGCTATCTGGATGCCTCCGCGGCTCCTCAGGAGTCGATGATTCTGGATTTGCGGGTTTCCAAGGTGTTGAGCCGTGTCCGATTGCTGAACTGGAACTGGACCTTCCGGGTCCATCGCTACACGATTGAGGCGTCTGTGGATGGAACTTCCTGGTCGATGCTGGTCGATGCGAGTGCAGAGGACCGTCAGGGGTGGGATGATTGGCCGGTCGACACCACTGCCCGCTACCTGCGTTTCACCGCGTTGTCAAATTCCGCCAACCGGCTGGTCTGCATTCCTGAGTGGGAAGTCTTTGGCGAATCCCCGGCTGCTCGCGCGCGTTCTGTCGCGGGAGCGGCTCCAACCACCGTGCCGGATGCGATTGAGCCTGACGGGATTGAACTCACGGTGTCCTATCCCTGGCCGGTAACGGTTGTGACCAGTGATGATGCTCCAGACCATACCAATGGCTGGGCGGCAGTGGATGGGGATGAGGATACAGCCTGGAAGGGCTTGCGTACGGGTAGCGGATATATCGTTGTCGGATACGAAACGCCCATTGAACTGTCGCTTCTCGAAGTGGATCTGGGCGAAGAGTCACTCACGGACTTTGATGTTCTCTACAGTCTGGATGCCCAGAACTGGTTCCCGCTCGAAGAGGAAGACGGCCCGGTCACCTTGACCTATCTGTGGTTGATCTTCTCGGATGTGGGCACCTCGGCGGTACCAGAAGTTCTGGAAATCCGTCCAGTGCCTTAACCAGAATCCCTGTCATTTCTACGGGATTATGGGCGGGTGATTTCGGCTTTTTAGCCCGTTTTCCCACCTCATCTCCTGCTCTGTCCTGCACAGGCATTCCCATTCAAAAGCGGGATGATTTTTTCTGAATTCTCCTAGTGCCTGTCTAAAAATTCTCCATATTATATATATATGCACTACACATCACATGTATAATATATTATAAACATCAGTATAAGAACAAGTAACGATAATATCAACAAGGAGGTAGTCTATATATATAATATATAAATATTATGATTGCATTAAGGCGGAAAAAGACTTAATGTAAACATAACAAAGGAAGGAAATGGATTCCAGCAGAGGCAATCAGGATAGGGGAATGAAAAAACTTCTGAAAATCATAGGCTTGGGATTTTTACTGTGGGGAACATCCATGACAGTCTCCGGGGCTCCCTTGCTGTTGGAATGGGGGGAAGTGAACACCCAAAGTGCGGATCAGCAGCGTGCCTCCAGAACCCTTCGATCGTCTGCCCGGATTCAATCGGTCCAGCGTCCAACTGCGAGGGGGACTATCCCTTGGCTTGTGCAATTCAATGACGTGGTCCGTGAGGAATGGAAAGACGCGCTGGAATCGGCCGGGGCGGAACTCAAGGGCTATATCCCAGAGAATGCATTTTTGATTGAAGCCACTCCGAAAGTCATTGCTCGGATCGGGGATCTTCCTGAAGTGGTTTGGGTCGGAGAGTATCTGCCGGCATATAAAAGAGCCGCCCCAGTAAGAATGCTGATGAAAAATGGGGGGGAAGAGACGCGGGAATACAACTTGATCCTGTTTAGTCCGGATGCTTTACCGATGATTTCATCGGATTTGAAGTCAAGAGCCGGCGTCACTGTCAGCGTGGAGGAGGCCATGGGCGGCAGGGCTCTGATTCGTTGCCGTCTGCCACTGGATGTGGTGGAGGACGTGTGCGGCTGGAGCGAAGTTGAGTGGGTGGAGCCCTACTTACAGCCTCAACTATGGAACGATAGCGCGGTTCGAACAAACAAGATGAATGTATCCAAGGTCTGGGCAACGCTGGGCTTGAGCGGCGCGGGGCAGACCATCGCTGTGTGTGACACGGGCTTGGATACAGGCAATCCGGCCACCCTGCATCCGGATTTTACGAACCGGGTGACGGGATTCGGATGGACGAACGGGGCCTATTCCACCAATGCTACATGGAATGACACCTATGGTCACGGCACGCACGTGGCCGGGTCGGTGTTGGGTAATGGAACTCTTTCGTCGGGCCAATACAAGGGTGTGGCCTATGAAGCCGATTTGCTGGTTCAAGGTGTCGGTTCCAGTCTCGGAGGGATTCCTCCCAACCTGAACGGTCTGTTCAAGCAGGCATTCGACAACGGTGCGCGGATCCACTCGGACAGCTGGGGCTATAAGGACTACGGAACATACAGCTGGGATTCACGCAATCTGGACATGTTTGTCTGGAGCAATAAGACGATGCTGGTTCTGGTGGCCGCCGGAAATGAGGGGGTGGATACGGACAGCGATGGCGTGATCGATCACGGGTCCGTTGGTTCTCCCGGTACGGCAAAAAACTGCCTGACCATTGGCGCTTCGGAGACGTACCGGACGTCGGGTGGATATTCCAGCATGGCTTGGGGAACCGGCAGCTGGGCCGCAAAATATCCGGTGGATCCAATCAACAGTGATCTGATCTCGCAGCCGGATACCCCTCAGGGCATGGCGGCTTTCTCCGGTCGCGGGCCCTGTCAGGATGGGCGCATCAAGCCGGATCTGATTGCCCCCGGCACAGACATCATTTCAACGCGCTCCCGGAATTCGCTGAATACGGGTTGGGGAACGGTCCCTGGCAATACCAATTACGTTTTCTGGGGCGGAACCAGCATGTCCACACCGCTGGCCGCCGGTGCGGCGGGGCTGGCACGGCAATGGGTGATGACAAGCGGAGGCATTACCAATCCGAGTGCCGCGTTATTGAAGGCTCTGTTGATCAACGGGGCCCGCAATATGGCACCCGGTCAGTATGGGACCGGTGCCGCGCAGGAAATTTCGGATGTCCGCCCGAACGCGGTTCAGGGATGGGGACATGTGGATCTGTTCAATACGCTGCAGCCGGCCACCAACCAGTTTTTGGATCTCTATGACACCCACAGTCTCAGCACGGGCGAGACCAATACGTATACCGTGACGGTGAATTCGACCACCACCAACCCGTTCATTCTGACTCTGGCCTATTCGGATTACTGGGCCGCCCCGGGTGCGGGAAAGAAACTGGTAAACGATCTGGATCTGACGGTGACGTCCCCGACCGGCAACGTGATCTATGCGAATGGGCTGGACTGTCTGGATGCCACGAACAATGTAGAAATGATTGAATTCGCCCCGGTTGAGACCGGCACCTATACCATACGGGTTGCGGGGCGTTCCGTCCCGTCCGGCGGCAGTCAGGATTATGCTCTGGTTGTGCGCGGCGAGGAACCGGGTCCGGAACCATCGGCTCCGGTATTTGATGTGATCAGCGGACAGATTGCCACCAGCGGCATGGCGATGGCCTTCACAATGTCTGCAACAGGGACGCCGTCCCCTGTGCTGGCGCTTCAGAGTACAACCGTTTCTTCCGGCTTCAGCTTTTCGCCGGAATCGGGGGAGCTTTCCTACCTGCCGGTGTCATCTGATGCAGGCCTGCACTCCTTTGTCTTCACAGCCAGCAACAGCATTGGAGTGGTCACCCAGACGGTAAGTGTTCTTGTGATGAATGTCCCTGTATTTGAACCGCTTGGCAGTCAGATTGCCGATCCAGAGCAGGCGCTGTTGTTTACGGTGGCGGCGGCAGGGGCTCCCACTCCGACGCTGATGCTGCAAAGCTCGACAGCTTCAGGAGGGGTGGCGTTTACCCCAGAGACAGGCTTGGTGAGCTATACGCCGCCGCTGGCCGATGTCGGATCTCAAACATTTGTATTTACGGCCAGCAACAGTGCTGGCGTTGCCACACAGATGATTGCAGTCACAGTTCATCAGGTGACCCCGACAGTGACGATCTGGCCTGTTGCATCATCACTGACCTATGGACAGCCCCTGAACGCTTCGGTTCTAACTGGCGGCGAAGCCTCGGTGTCTGGCACCTTTGCCTATACTACTCCCGAAACCGTTCCGCCAGCAGGTGTCGCGGAGCAATCGGTCACATTTTTGCCAACGGATCTTGCCACCTATGTAACGGTTACATCCGGGGTGAGCGTGACGGTGGGCCAGGCGGATCAGACGATTGAATTTCAGCTGTTCTCGAACCAATGGGTGATGGCGCAGATTGGCTTGTCCGCGACGGCCTCCAGCGGATTGCCGGTCAGTTTTTCTGTGACTGACGGTCCGGGAACAATCTCCAGTGGAACGAATCTGCTGCTCACGGGGACCGGAACGGTTTCGGTGGGCGCCTCTCAAACGGGTAATGCCAATTGGAATCCGGCACCCGTGGTGAGCCGTACGATTCAGGTCTCTGAATCGATCGCGGAACCGGTCGTCAGCTCAACGAATGTCAATGTGCGGGAAAGCGGTGAGGGCCGCTTCTTCGTCCGGTTGAGCTCTCAACCGGCTTCTGATGCGATGGTGACCATCACGTGGAGCGATGGGGATGAGGATCTTGAGGTTCAGGGCGGTGGCGGCCTTACTTTTACCCCGGCCAATTGGAGCGATTGGCAGGTGGTGACGCTCTCTGCCACGGATGATGTGGATGCGGTCAACGGGACAGCCTCGTTCCAGGTTGCCCTGTCCGGCCTGACACCCCAGACCCTGACGGCTGCGGAACTGGATGATGATATCGGAACCAACATGGCCTTGTCTTCGAATGGCAGCACTATCTCGGGTGGGTCCCGATCCAGCATGCTCATCGACGGGCTTCACAGTACAATTTCCAATTATGGCTATATGAATTCTGTGGACAGCCCGCCGGGGGCCATGACCCTGGATCTGAAAATCCCGATGAATCTGACGCGGATGCGGGTGCTGAATTGGAATTGGAGCTGGCGGGTTCACCGATACACGGTTGAGTCCTCGATGGATGGCACCGCCTGGGTGATGCTGGCCGATGCCAGTGCGATGGATTGTCAAGGATGGGATGACTGGGAAGTGGACGCCACGGCCCGCTATCTGCGCTTCACGGCGCTGTCGAATTCCGCCAACAGTCTGGTCTGCATTCCGGAATGGGAAGTGATGGGCGAACCGGTCCTGCCGCAACTGGTGTTGGCCAAGACGGATGTTAATGTGCACGAAAACGGGGAGGGGCGGTTCTTTGTGAAGCTGGGCGGAGCCCCCTCGGAAAATACAGTCGTGACGGTCGCCCGGAACAGTGGAGATGCGGATCTATCGGTTCAAAGTGGCGGGACGTTGACTTTCACTCCGGCCAACTGGGACGAGTGGCAGGCGGTGACGCTTGTGGCGGCGGATGACGCAGATGCGGACAACAGCGAGGCCATCTTCTATGTGTCCACACTGGGCGTCGCCAGCCAGGCGGTTGCCGCCACAGAACTGGATGACGAGGTCGGCGGGAATCTGGCCCTGGCTGCAAGCGGCAGTTCAATCTCGGGCGGGTCTCGGGACTCCAGCGTCATCGACGGCATCCATGACACCATTTCAAACTACGGCTATATGAATTCAGCAGATGTCCCACCGGGCGCCATGACATTGGATCTAAAGGCGCCGATCGCGCTTTCTCGGATGCGGGTATTGAACTGGGACTGGACTTGGCGAGTCCATCGCTATCGGATTGAATCCTCGCTGGACGGATCGAACTGGTCCCTTGTGGCGGATGCAAGTGCAGAAGCCCATCAGGGCTGGGATGACTGGCCGATGGCCGGTCAGACGGCGCGTTTTCTTCGCTTTACCGGCCTGTCGAATTCGGCTAACAGTCTGGTGTGCATCCCGGAATGGGAGGTATATGGATTACCGGAGCCAGTGATTCTTCACACTCAGCTCAATGTCCGGGAGAGTGGCGAGGGGCGTCTCTATGTGAGGCTGGACCGGATCCCGGATGCCGCAACAACGGTGACCGTCACCCGTGTCGCAGGGGATGCAGATCTTACCTTGCAGAGCGGGGGGGCGCTGGTCTTCACCGCAGCGGACTGGGATGACTGGCAGGTCGTGACGATGGCCGCCGCGTCGGATGCAGATGCGGAAAGCGGGACGGCGACCCTTGAAATTTCCACGCCGGGCGTGGCCGATCAAACGGTGACAGCCGTAGAGCTGGATGAAGATATCGGAACCAACATCGCCTTGTCTTCGAATGGCAGCACCATATCGGGTGGGTCTCGGGCCTCCAGCGCCATCGACGGCATCCATGACACCATTTCAAACTACGGCTATATGAATTCAGCAGATGTCCCACCGGGCGCCATGACACTGGATTTGAAGGCCGTCAAGACGGTGTCACGGATGCGGGTGTTGAATTGGGACTGGTTCTGGCGGGTTCACCGTTATCAGATTGAATCCTCTCTGGACGGCACCACCTGGACGTTGTTGGTGGATGCGAGTGCAGAGGAGCACCAGGGCTGGGATGACTGGCCGTTGGTGGATGCATCGGCCCGCTTCCTGCGGATTACAGGTCTGTCGAATTCGGCCAACAGTCTGGTCTGTATTCCGGAGTGGGAAGTGTATGGCACTCAGCCGCCGGCAGTGCCTCTGATCAATACCAATGCGGTGAATGTACGGGAGAACGGAGAAGGGCGATTCTTTGTGAAGCTGGATCGGGTTCCCGACGAGACCCTGACGGTCACCGCTTCCCGTGCCTCTGGAGATACGAACCTGTCGGTTCAAGGCGGGGGCACATTGACCTTCACCCCGGCGAACTGGGATTCCTGGCAGATTGTGACGCTGGCAGCGGCGGATGATGCCGATGCCGCGAACGGGACCGCAGCCATTGAGGTGCAGATCGCTGGGGTGGCGGCACAGATCGTGACGGCTACCGAACTGGACGAGGATATCGGAACGAATATGGCCCTGTCTTCAAATGGGAGCACGATTTCAGGCGGATCAAGAACGCTCAATGCGATCGATGGAATCCATGCAACCATTTCAAACTACAGCTATCTGGATTCTTCAGACAGTCCCCCGGAATCGATGGTGTTGGACCTCAAATCGACGATTGAAATTTCGAGGGTGCGATTGCTGAACTGGGACTGGAGCTGTCGGGTCCATCGCTACACGATCGAGGCGTCTGAAGACGGAGCTGTCTGGGAGATGCTAGTCGATGCGAGTGCGGAGGACCATCAGGGTTGGGATGAATGGCCGTTGGTGGATGCGTCTGCCCGCTTCCTGCGGATCACGGGTCTTTCAAATTCGGCCAACAGTCTGGTCTGTATTCCGGAGTGGGAAGTCTTCGGCGAGGAACCGGATCCTGCTTCGTGTCTCTTGAATCCGTCCGACTTGGACCTGCCGGCCGACTCCCCTCAGGCGGCGGAGTTCGGGGATGTCCTTTCCTGGCCTGTGACGGTGGTGAGCAGTACGGACGGTCCGGAGCATACCAATGGCTGGGCCGCCGTGGATGGGGATACAAACACGTTCTGGCAGGGGGCTTCCGGAGAGGGCGGTTATCTGGCCATCGCATATGACTCGACTCAGCTTGTTTCTGGCATGGAAATCTGCCTGGCAGAAGACTCGCTGATGCCGTATGAGTGCCTGTACAGCCTGGATGCCGAGACCTGGGATCCGGTGCCTGTCGATTTAGCGGATTTCCCCATAGAACTCCGCTATCTCTGGATTCTATTTCCAGTAGAGAATTCCGGCTCGCTCATCCCGGAAGTTGCGGAGATTTCTCTTCTGCTGTTCGAAATCGAATCCGAATAAGGCGCCACAGTGAGCAGTTGCCATCCTCTACCTCCTTTGATAAATTTTCGTGATCGAAGGAGAGCTTGAACATGTCAGAAAAGCCACGCTTGAAATATGAGAAACCGGTCAGTATCGACATGGGGCGGGTGGCTCCGATTCTGGGGGATACCTGCAGTATAGGGGATGGTGCGGATGACTGTCCCGCCGGGATGAACAATGCATCCGTTCCTATTTGTGATCCCAGCGGAATGAGCGCCGCAAATGATTGTCGTACAGGAAGCAGTGCCGGCACGTTCTGCTGGCCTTCGGGCAGTTCGGCTCAAGTGTATTGTCTGGCCGGTGTCGGATTTGGTGCCACTCCTTCCAGTTATGACGCTGGCGTGGATTATGAGTCCGGCATCGAATCCCCACCTGTGGATGGCGGGGACAAATAGTCGGGACGCGCGGACGGGCTTCTGAGTCTCCTGTCCGGCGTTTTTGTCCATTCGATATCCTCATGAGTCTTCGTCTCTTGTGGTTCTACTATCAGCGTGCTTATGCTATATCGTGTCCTATGGATTCCCCCTGTCCATCGAATCGATCTCTGATCCGCCTGACCGCCCCCTGTCGGGGCGAAAGCATGCGAGGAACCTTGCGGGCGGGGGATTGTCTTCAAGTGCAGAATGTTTCATTTTCATCACTGGAGCCGGGGGATGTGGTGGCGTATCGTTCGGCCGGCAAGGTGCTGGCACATCGGATTGACAGCCGGGATGACCAGGAACTATGGACCCGCGGGGATGGGAATCACAGGGGGGATTCAGTGTCGGTGAATCTGGATCAGTTGATCGGGAAGGTGGTGGCGCGTGAGCGTGACGGCATCAGGACTCCGCTAGTAGGGGGGCGGGGCGGTCGTCGTCGGGCCGTCGTGATGCATTCACTGCTTTTCATATACCGGTTGTTGGGTATTCCGTACCGCTGGATTCGAGCCAGTCGGATGATTCCTCGATTCTGGAAACCCCGGATCCAAACCGTCCACTTTTCTTTCCCCGAGGGGAGCCAGACCAAATGCATCCATCGGGGGCAGACCGTTGGCATCTGGAGTCCTCAGGAGCAGCGATGGATTTGTCAAAAACCCTATGATCTACTTTGCCTGGAACCTCCTCGATGATTGCGCCCGGACAGAGTTCGGAGGGACGGACCCTTGAAATGGAGCGGCTTTGTGCCTGTATTCGCCCGCCGGAACTGGCAGCATCTCTGCCGGAAGATGGGCGGCGCTGGGTGGAGTTGGACTGGCCCCGCTTTCTGGAATTGGCAACCAACCACCATGTGATTCCCTTGGTCTACCGAACGCTGAAATCTGCTGCGAAGGAGGAGAATATCATCCCGTCCCAGTGGCTGGATTATCTGCGATCCCTCAACCGGTCCATTGCCGCGCACAACGTGCGCGCCCTGTCCCTCCTCAGCCAGCTCCAGACCCTTCTGAGTTCCGCAGGAATCCCGTCGGTCCCGGTCAAAGGGCCTTCGCTGGCTCTGCTTGCCTATAATGACCTGTCGCGTCGGCAGTTTGAGGATCTGGATATTCTGGTTCTGGAATCGGATCTCCTGCACGCGCTGGATCTCCTGGCAACGGCCGGGTACAGCCTTCGGGAACTATCTAAGCGCACCTCCCGTCTCCGCTATCTGAAAACACTGCAAAACTGGTCTCTCCATAAAACAGGATGCCCCCCCGTCGATCTCAAGCCGGTCATCGCATCCCATACCCTTTCCCGGCCCGGAGATGTCCGGTTCATGCTGGAGGCCTGCCAGCCGCTTTCGATTGGGGATGGACGACAACTCTCAGCCCCCGGCCCGGAAGCGATGCTGTTGGCGGTCTGCCTGGATGGAGCCAATGAAATGTGGTTCAAACTATCTTCCGTTGCGGATGTCGCCGCGTTACTGACCACTTTCCCAGATGCGGATTGGGAGGGGCTCCTTCTCAAAGCGGCACACATGGGGCAGCGCCGCAGTCTTCTGGTGGGCGTCCAGGTGGCCGCCTCCCTCACAGGGATGACTCTTCCGTCCGTTTTTCAGAATGAAGTTTGGAAGGATCGGACCGTCCAGCGACTGGCCCTCCGAGCCGTGAACTGGATCTGTTCTGAGCCTTCTCGGCAGACCTCTATTTTTCGGCAGAGCCGTTTCGGACTCCAGACGCGGGAGCGGATGGCTGACCGGATCCGGTTTGTGCGCCGCTTGCTGTTTGTGCCCGGTCCATTCGAACTCAATGCGCTCCCCTTGCCGGATGCGCTGTATCCACTCTATGCGCTCTTTCGTCCCGCCCGCCTGGCTTGGGATGTCTGGGGAAGGGGCGGGCGACACCGCCGGCTGTCCATAGCGGCCTCGAAGCTGCCAGCTCTCCGAAAGGCGGTGGGTCAATGATGAACCCCGGCAAACGGATTCAGCACGCACGGCAGGCCGTACGGTTGGTGTGGGAGAGCGCCCGCGGGTGGACGCTGCTGCAGGGGGGCAGCATGCTGGTACTGGGTGTTCTTCCTGTGGCTTCTCTCTTCCTAACCCGGCAAGTGGTCAATGCCATCAGTGCCTTTCTGGCACAGCCCCCTGCCGGGCGGGACCCGGCAGGACTTCTCGTGTGGGTGCCGTGGATGCTGGCTGTGGCTGGAGTGGCCTGGATCTGTCGCGCGGGTTCTTCGCTGGTGGCCGAAGCTCAGGCGGGGGCCGTGTCGAATCATGTGCTGCTGACGCTGCAGAAGAAATCAACGGAAGTGGATCTCGCCGCATTTGAGACACCCGCCTATTATGATCAGATGCGTCTGGCGCAGGCGGAGGCGATGACCCGGCCCACCAGTATCGTTCGGAATTTAACCCAGTTGGGTATCGGACTGCTGGTATTGGCCTCCGTGGCCGGAGTGCTTTGGATGACGCAAGGTGCGCTGCTGCCGGTGTTGCTTATAGCGGTTCTGCCGGGCGCAGGGGTGAGGGTATGGAGCTCCCGCCAACGCAATCGGTGGCGGGTCACACACACAGCGATGGAGCGCTATGCGGGTTATTTGCATGCCCTGCTGACGGCATGGCCGTTTGCCAAGGAAATCCGTATCAGCGGTAACGGGGATGAACTCCGCAGGCAATCCGCCGGCCTGCGCACCCGCCTTCGGCGGAGCCGGCTGCGTCTTCGGGCCCGTCAAACCCTGTTCGAGATGGCGGCAGATGGTCTCACGGCAGCGGCAATCCTCTGCGGGGTTATTCTCATCTATCTCCGGTTGCGAGGCAATGTGATGACACTGGGGGATCTAGCCTTGGTCTATGGCGGCTTCCAGAGAGGGAAGGGAGCCTTCTCGACTGTACTTGGAAGTCTGACCTCGCTGTATGAAGATTCTTTGTTTTTGAGTCACTTCTATGCGTTTCTGGAATTGCCCATTCGCATCCAATCGCCGGTTAACCCCCGTCCGATGCCCGCCCGGATCGAGCAGGGGATTCGCATCGAAAAGGTCTCCTTCCGCTACCCCGGCACGGATAGGGATGTCTTACGATCGCTTGATTTTACCCTCCGCGCCGGGGAACATCTCGCCCTTGTCGGGGAGAACGGTTCAGGCAAGACCACGCTCGTTAAATTGCTCTGTCGCCTGTACGACCCCACCGAAGGGCGCATTCTGATCGACGGAATTGATATCCGGGAGTTTGACGTCCAAGAGCTGCAACAGGCCTTCAGCGTGCTCTTCCAGGATTTTGTTCGGTATCAGATGACCGTGGCAGAGAATGTGCGCATGGGGCATGTGGCCACGCCGCCAGGCGATTCCCGGATTGCCGAAGCCGCCCGGGAGGCCGGTGCCCATTCCTTCATCGAGAAGCTGCCGCAGGGATATGAAACCCGGCTGGGCCGTCTTTTTGAGGGTGGAGTGGAATTGAGCGAAGGCCAATGGCAGCGATTGGCGCTGGCACGTGCCTTCGTCCGAAACTCCCCAGTGGTGATTCTGGACGAGCCGACCAGCTCACTGGATGCGAAAGCGGAACGGGAATTGCTGGAGTCGTTCATGAAGCTTGTCCCCGGTCGAACCGCCCTGGTGATCAGCCACCGTTTTTCGACCGTTCAGGCCGCGGACCGGATTGTTTTGCTCTCTGAGGGGCAGGTGATGGAAACCGGTTCCCATGATCAGTTGGTACAGGCCGGCGGGGCCTATGCGGATCTGTTTGCGCTTCACTCGGGCTAATTCTGCAGGTGAAACGTAAGACCTAACGAAAATTTCACTCACTTCCTGTTGACATAAACCCCCTTATGGTGCGGAATGCTTGGATGCACTCGTGTATTCATCTCGCGCGCAAGCTGGGCGTTTTTGCCCTGATTGGCTTGTCGATTAATGCCTTCGCCGGCCCCGGCGATGGGGTGCATTTGGGGTCCTGGGTCCTCAGTCCCTATCTGGACCTGAATTTCACTGATGACTCAAACGTGTATAAGGATCAGGATGATGAAGTGCAGGATACCTTTTTTGAGCCCGAAATCGGCCTGCGCTTCAGTTCTTCATCGGAAACCAACTGCCTGACGATTCGGGGAAACCTCTTCTATTCGGAGCGGACCTATAGCCACGAGAAAAACCGGGATTCCACCGCCTATGGTGACAATATCAGCATCCGCTGGGGCAATGGCCGTAAAGCGTTATTAGAACTAATCCAAAGCTATCGTCAACTGGATGATCTGGATCGGCATGGCTCTGATATTGAATCCTCTGCCTTGGCATCGGAAATGGTGGAGGACAGCAACACCCTGGATCTCCTGCGTGATGTCAACCAGTTAGGGGCCTCGGTGATGCGGCGTATGACGGATAAATTGGAACTGACTCTGTCCTACCGGTATGCTGGCGTTCAATACGATAATGAGACATATGACCGATTGGATCCCAAGGATCTCGGCGTGCCGGAAGGACTGGACCTGGATGGTCATATCCTGCAACTGGATGGCTCGTTGGGTCTGACCGACAAAACGGATGCGATCCTGACCCTGCGCCAGGGCCTGCAGAAGCAGGAGGGCATCGATGAGCCGGCATACATGACGACACTGCGGATCGGGCTGAAGTCCCAGGGGAGCGACAAGGTGGTCTACAGCGCGGGCGGGGGGATGGAACGGTATGAACGCCCGCCAGAACTCGATCCTGAGCCCCATATCAATTTTAACTTTAACGCTTCATTGGACTGGTTCATGACAGAAAAGGTGACGTTCCGTTGCGGTGGATACAATGGCACCCAATGGTCTTCTTTCTATCAGGGGAACAGCTTGGATTACATCAGTGGCTGGGCCGGCTTAGGCTATCGCTGGAAGCCCAGCACGATCTTTTCGGTCCGCGGCATCTACCGGACGGACGATTATCTCGATCCCGTCACACACGAAGGCGTGACGAAGGACCGCCATGACGTTCGCCTGGAAGGGCATGTACGCATCGACTATCTTGCGCCCGGTGATTTTATCCGGTTCTATGTGGAGGCCACCTATGATGAAGTGGACTCCAATTTCGATTTTGTGGATTATGTGGATCGACGGATCATTGTGGGTATTAAACTGACCTATTAGGAGGACCGGATATGAGGATAAAAATCAGATGGATCGGGTTGATCATGGGGCTTCTCGCGTGGACCGCATACGGCATCTTCATCCCTCCGACCCGGGATCAGGTGAAGGAGGCGGCCCAAGATCCCTCTCTCGTCGTTGCCATGCTTCAGGATGCGACCGCCCCGCAGGCGGCTGAAGTAGCCAAGGACATCATCATTCAGATTGTGGATCTGGATCTGAAAGATGAAGATCGGGATGTCCGGATTGCCTCCCTGACATCCTATCTCTTTCTCGCCTGGCCCCAGGGTCACTGGACGGACCTGGCGATGGCTTTGGGACGCTTTGTGGCGGCCAGTCCGACCGCCAGCATGAGTGCAGCCACTGTGTCCGCCACGCAGCGGGGGATCATTCAGGTTGCGAATGTGCAGGTGGGAGATGCGTTCGGGAATGCCTACAACCTGTCGATGCAGACGATTGCTGGAGCCCCCGGAGGCGGCAAGACCGTTCCGCCCCAGCCGCCGCCGCCGCCGGTGGCATTGCCCTACGAAGGGCAGCGCCTCCCCTAGAGGGAACCGGCCGTCCGCCAACTGGCGCTTGCCGGCCTCGTGAGGCCGGTCCCGGCACAGGCCCATCGAAGTCCGAACCGGTCCGCCGGGCGGAATCTCGCGGGGCCCGGGCTGAAAATGCGCTGGATTTCAGGAGGGGAGGGGCGTAGGGTCAATCGTTTTCAAGCCGAGGGAGTCCCATGGAATTAAGCGCACATGAAATCGAGTTCCGCAATCAGCGGTTGGCCCATCTGGAAACGCTGAAAGCGGCGGGCCACCGCCCGTATGGCCGCGCCTTTGAGCGATCCGCATCGATGGAGAAAGTGCGGGCCGAATTTGAAGAGGGGAAGACCGTTCGTCTGGCAGGCCGCTTGGTCGCCATTCGCGAGATGGGGAAAAGCAATTTTGCCCATTTGCAGGACGGAACCGGCCGCTTCCAGATCTATGTGCAGAAAAATGCAATCGGCGACGAGGCCTTCGAGGCCTTCAAGGCCCTGGATCTGGGCGATTTTATCGGCATCGAAGGCGAACTGTTCACCACGCGCACGGGAGAGCCGTCCGCGAAGGTTCACCAGTGGGAGCTGCTGTCCAAGGCCCTGCATCCGCTGCCCGAGAAATTTCACGGTCTCCAGGACACCGAAGTCCGCTATCGTCAGCGCTATCTCGACCTGATCTCCAACCCGGACGTGCGCCGCGTCTTCAATATGCGCAGTCAAATCATGTCCTTCATCCGCCGCTTTCTCGAAGCGCGCGGTTACTTCGAGGTGGAGACCCCGGTCCTGCAGGCCATGGCCGGTGGAGCGGTGGCCAATCCGTTCAAAACTCACTATGCGGCCCTTAGTCAGCCGATGTATATGCGGATTGCCCCGGAACTCTATCTGAAGCAGCTGCTGGTCGGCGGATACGACAAGGTCTTCGAGATGGGGAAGAACTACCGCAATGAAGGCGTGGACCGCTCGCACAACCCCGAATTCACAGCGCTGGAAATCTATGAAGCCTATGGTGATGTCCAGACCATGATGCACCTGGTGGAAGCCCTGGTCAGTAGTGCCGCTCAGGAAGTGTGCGGCTCTATGACGGTGGGCAAAGAAGGCCAGGAACCCCTCACCCTGACCCCCCCCTGGCGCGTGGCACCCTATCGTGATCTGGTCAAGGAGCGGGCCGGGGCCGACTGGTTCGAGAGGTCTGTGGACGAGGCCCGCGTCTGGGCCCGGGCGCAGGAACTGGATATCCCGGAAGAGATGACCCACGCCCAGATTACCCACGAGGTGTATGACAAGCTGATTGAGAAAACTCTGATTCAGCCGACCTTTGTGACCCGTCTGCCGGCCGAATTGGTTCCACTGGCCAAACGCTGCGAGGACGATCCCAGCGTCGTGGATGTCTTTGAACTGGTGGTGCGCGGCCGCGAGCTGTGCCCCGGATACACCGAGCTGAACGATCCGCTCGATCAGCGCGCCCGCCTCGAAGAGCAGGCCGGTGGCGATGCATCCAAAATCGATGAGGATTTTATGCGTGCGCTCGAGCACGGTATGCCGCCCGCCGGCGGCATGGGCATCGGGATCGATCGCCTGATTATGGTGTTGACCGGGGAAGAGAGTGTCCGCGATGTGGTCCTGTTCCCCCAGATGAAGAATCGGGAACCCAAGCCTGAAGTGCCAGAGGCTCCCGCCGAATGATGCTTCCATTCTCATTATTTCTCGCGCTGAAGTATCTCAGACCGAAGCGCACCTTCCTGTCGGTGGTCACCGTGCTTTCCGTGATGGGGGTGCTGCTGGGCGTTGCCGTGCTGATCATTGTCCTGTCGGTGATGACTGGCTTTGATGAGATGTGGCGCGAAAAGATCCTGGATTTCAATGCGCATATCACGGTGTCGGTTCCCGGCGGCCTGGCTGACGAGGAAGATGCGCTCTGTGAACGGATCGAGGATATTCCCGGTGTGACTGGGGCCGCGCCTTTCCTTCAGAGTCTGGTGTTTATTCAGAAGCCCAATGGACAGGTCGAAACCCCGATGATTCGGGGGGTCGACCCCATACGGGAGCCTCGGGTCAGCCGCATTCCCCAAAGCATGGTGGAGGGCGATTTTTCGGTGGCGAATGGCTCCGTTGTGATCGGCAGCGATCTGGCGAACCATCTGGGCGTTGGCGTCGGCGACACCCTGACGGCCTATTCCCCGGCCACCTTCCTGTCGGAGGATGAAATCCGACTGCCCTCGGATTTGCGTGTGGCCGGTATTTTTGAAATCGGCATGTGGGAGTTCGACATGGGCTATGTGGTCGCATCCCTGTGGGATACCCGCGACTTCTGCGGCGGAGCCGGCCTCGAGGCCATTCAGGTGATGACCGCCAATCCCTATGCCGCTGAAACCGTGGCCGCTGAAATTCGGTCGGAGTTGGGCCCGGCGGTGCGGGTCAGTACCTGGATGGAGCAGAATCACCAACTGTTTTCTGCCCTGCGCGTCGAAAAGAACATGATGTTTTTCCTGCTGATCTTCATCACGATTGTGGCGGCATTCGGCATCACCAATACGCTGATCACCGTCACCGTTCAAAAAACCCGGGAGATCGGGTTGCTTCGGTCGCTTGGATTTTCCTCGGGTTCCATCATGCGGGTCTTTTTCTGGCAGGGCTGGATCGAAGGGGTACTGGGCACTACGCTGGGAATTGCCACAGGCCTGCTCGTGCTGAAATATCGCAACGCTTTATTGAGCGTGTTGAATAACCGCTTTGGAATGGAACTCCTGCCTAAGGAGCTCTACCACCTCGCAGAAATCCCGGCCACGACCACGACGGGTGATGTGGTGATGGTGGCTGGTTCGGTACTCGTCATTTGCACCCTGGCCGCTGTGATTCCCGCGTGGCAGGCGGCTCGACTCGATCCCGTGAAGGCCCTGCGTTATGAGTAACCTCATTGAAGCCATCGATATCCACCGTTCCTTCGGGATGAAGTTGCGCACCGTGGATGTGCTGCGCGGCGTTTCGCTGGGCATCCCGGAAGGGGAGTCCACCGCCATTACCGGTATGAGTGGCGCGGGTAAAAGTACCCTGTTGTATATCTTGGCCGGACTGGACCGGCCGACGGCCGGCCGGGTCCTGTATCGCGGCCGGGACCTGTATGCCGCCAGTGACGGCGAACGTTCCAACATCCGTGCGCAGAAAATAGGCTTTGTGTTCCAGGCCTATCACCTGCTGCCGGAATTGACCGTGCTGGAGAATGTGGTGCTGCCCAGTCTCAGCCAGCACGGAGCCTTTCTGCGTGGAGGCAAGCTGCGTGCGCGTGCTGCGGAACTGCTGGATCGGGTGGGCCTGTCCAATCGAGCGGTGCACCGTCCGAACGAACTCTCCGGCGGGGAACAGCAGCGGGTGGCGATTGCCCGCGCGCTGATGAACGAACCGGAACTGCTCCTGGCGGATGAGCCGACCGGTAATCTCGATTCCCAGACCGGTGCCGATGTCCTGGAATATCTGTTCAAGCTAGCGCAGGAACAGCACCTGACCCTGGTGCTCGTGACTCACAACGAAACCATGGCCGCCCGCTGCCATCGCCACATTCAGCTGCGCGACGGCCTCCCGGTAGGCTAGAGAGAATTCACGCCGATTTTCCACACTGTGGAAACATTTTTTCCATACCATGGAAAAAGTCCGAAAATAGTTTCCATACCATGGAAAACCGCGATGAAACCTGTATGCCGCAACTGAGCAGCCTCACGGGGAAACTCAGTAGATCTCGTCGCTCTCTTCGCGGGTATAGAAGAGGTGGAGATAGCCATCGGGATTGGGGGTCAGCGGATTCAGAAGCGTTTTCTCCGCATCGGTCCGAAAGGCCTCCGCCGCTTTCTGCATCGCATCAAGTTTGTCGCGGACCCCGGATTCCTCGACCTGTTTCATGACCGTGTCGAATAGAAAAGGGGAACCATAGAGCAGCTCGCATTCGCACAGAATTTTGCAGGCGACCATGTGCTCGAACGTCTGGAAGGTGAGCTGTTCGCCCACACGGGAGAGGGGCTTGAGGATGTAGTCGATTTCTTCCTGCAGGTCGGGATGGGTCAGCAGGTAGTGCTTTTGGCGATAGATCGCCTCATCCAGCTGCTCGGACACGGCCTGGGGAAGAGTGTCGCTGGTGACGGCAATGATATCCAAATCGGATCCGCGCACCATTTGTCCCGAACTGCGCTCGGGGCGCGGGACGCGATGGGCCATCTGATAGGTGATATCGCCGGCGATCATAAAAGTGACATGTTTCAGAATTAGTGCTTCGTCGGGAAGGGTGGCCAGCGCCATGCACAGACTCTCGCGTGCCAGACGGAGCTTATCGCGGGAGATATCCGCGGTGGACTTTTCAAGTTCGGTGGTCCGGGCCTGGAGCCTTTCCGTCTGACCGGCCAGCGCAATGAGGGTATAGGTCAGGAATTCGCGTCGAATGGAGGGGGAAAGGCGGGCATAGCCGTCGACGGCGGAGTCGAGGCGCATATATCGACGGCCGGTGCGGTGCCGGCGCAAGTCCGGTGCATGGCAGGCACGCCACAACTCAAGCACATCGGTGAACGAGCCGGCCTCCAGCAACTCGGCACCGGTGAGGGGGCCTCGCTGTGCCAGCACTTCCGTAATGGATTGAATCATGGGATCAGTATGGGGTCTGGAATGGGGAATGGGGAGAACTTTTTAGAGAGAAGAAGAACAACCCATATTCAACATTCCAGATTCAATTTTCAATGAAGCGAAGAGATCGGGAGGAAAATAGTGGAGCCTTTCTCAATGTCTATTGGGAATTTCTCTATGCTTGGACCTTGTTCTGGAGCGCTGAAACGGGTACAACAAAGTTGCGCAGCGCGCAGGAGGTGGGTCAGTGGATGCGTGGATTGAAGAAGAACTGAGTGGATGGGGAAATTCATTCCTGCCTCCGCGTCGACGGGCCATGGTGGGGATCGCTTTTCCTGTGATTGCCGGGGTGGCGGTGGGGATCTGTTCGCCCATCTCCCCCCTGTGGTTTTGGGGGGCGGCGGCGCTTCTGCTGCTGCCTTTGTTTGTCTGGGTGCAGCATCCGCTTTCCGTAATTCCCTTGATGGGGGTGGTTTTCCTGCTGATGGCGGCCCATGCCCGCCTGACTACAGGGGTGCCGTCGGCCGCTTCGTTGCCGGTCCTCCTACCGCGCCCCATGGAATATGTACAGGTCAAGGTTGTCGCCACCGAAGATGCCGTACTGCGGGCGGCCCGATCGGGGAGGGCGAGCAGTGCCGTCTTTCATGCCCGCGTGGAAGCCCTCAACCGGGTCGGTGTGTGGCAGGACGTGGAGGATCGGCTCCGGGTGGTCCTGCGCGGCGATTTGGCCGGGATACGGTTGCCCCGCTATGGGGAGCGCTGGCGTCTGCATGGCATTGTGCGTCCGGCCCTGCTCCGTCGAAGCGGCCTGTTCACGTTGCCAGAAAATCAGGCGGTGGTGGATCCGGACCGCGCTGTTTTTCTGGAGGCCGGGCTGGGCAATCCGGTGAAGGCCTGGTGTCTGAAGCGTCGCCGGGCCTGCCGGAAAATTCTGGCGCGGGGGCTGGAGGACTATCCGGAAGAGCGGGGGATACTCCAGGCTCTCCTCCTGGGTTATCGCGGGGATCTGCCTCGTGCGCTTCGGACTGATTTTGCGGCGACGGGAACCGTGCATATCTTTGCAATTTCAGGGGCCCATGTGGGAATGATGCTGTTGCTGTTTGCCGGCCTGCTGCGGGCCCTCCGGGTGCCGCTGACTCGCTGGTTTCTGTTCCTAACGCCCTTGCTGGTGCTCTATACCCTGACGACGGGCGCCGCCACCAGCGCTGTGCGGGCTTCGGTCATGGCGTCCTTGATGCTGGGCGCGACGTTCCTTCGGCGGCGGCCGGATGCGATCTCCGCCCTGGCGGTGGCGGCGATCGCCATTCTCGTGGTGGCGCCGGCCCAGTTGGGGGACCTGGGGTTTCTACTCTCGTTTACGGCGGTGGCCGGGCTGCTGGCGGTCCAGCCCGTCATGGAGGCCGGCGTGCGTCGCCTGGCCCATCGGGAGGCCTGGCTGCTCCCCGGGGAGGAACTGCCCGATGAAAAACCGTGGAGAAAAGGGGGGCTGGCCGGGCTGCGGTATGCCTCCGTGTCGGTGTCGGCCTGGGTCAGTACCCTTCCGTTGACGGTCTATTTCTTCAATCTGTTTTCCCCGGTGGCGCTGCTGATGAACCTGGTGGTGATTCCGGTGGCCTTCGGAATTCTGCTTGTCGGGGTGATGAGCCTCCTGTGTGCCCCCTGGAGCGGGTTCTGCTCCGAGGTGTTCAATCATGCCGCCCGCGTGTTGGCCACGGCTTTGACGGTTTGTATCCAATGGGCGGCCACCCTTCCCGGAGGGCACTTTTTTGTCCGTACGCCGCCGGCTGCCGGCGTGATGGCGTGGTATGCCTTGCTGGCGATGACGGCCATTGTTGCGCGTCGCAGGCGCGGGGCTTTGCTTGCCGGATTGGGTGTCCTGGCCATCCTGGCGGTGGGCTGGGGCGTGTGGGATTCGAATCGCGGCCGGGTGTCCGTGCTGGATGTGGGAGAGGGGAATGCGGTGCTGGTTCAAGCGCAGACGGATCGCATTCTGGTGGATACGGGTCCTGAATTCCGAGCGGAGCACACGCTACGGCTCATGCGGCGGGAGGGGGTGAACCGGCTGGAGGTGCTCGCATTGACCCATTCAGATGCCCAGCATATGGGGGCGGCGCGGTGGATGATGCGCGCTTTGCCCATTCAGGAACTATGGATTCCGGCGGTTTATTGGCCTTCGTCCTTGATGAAGAAAACGCTCCGTGAGGCGGAGGAATTAGGAATCCCGCTGCGCCGGATGAGCATGGGCGATAAGGGGAATTGGCCGGGTTCTGTCTTCTGGGAAATCCTTTGGCCTCCGGCGGACCTGCACCTTGTCCGGGCGGATGATGGCTCGCTGGTGATGCGGGTGGCCCGATTCGGCGTATCGATCCTGTTGGCCAGCGATGCCGGAGAATTTCAGGAGAAGGCGATGAGGGAGGGGGGGGCCTCGCTGGCGGCTTCGATTCTTCTGCTGGGGCGACATGGCGATGCGGGTGCCACCTCGGACCTATGGCTGGATGCGGTGGGGCCGAAGGAGGGGGTGGTCAGTGCCGGACCTCATGTGGCGGGTCAACATCCGGATCGGGAGACGCTGCAGCGGCTGGACGAACGGGCCATCCGGATGTGGAACACGGATCGGGATGGGACTATCGACATTGATTTACAGGCGGCTCCGTCTCGCTGGCCGGATCCAGGCTACCGAATTCACATCGACCCCGAATAGGGGCTGGCTAGTGGACCTTGGCCTTTGGCGTCGTGGAGCGCAGCGGACGGATCTCTTCCGGGGGAAGCGGGGTGCTGAAGATGGCTCTGGCTTTATTCGCCATTCGGGCTGTCAGCGCTTCGCCTTCACCGGACAGGCGGATGGAACGGAACGTGGGGGACTGATAAGTGCGAATGACCGTTTGGATGGGATTGCCGTTCATCGCGGTTTCCAGATAGCGGATGGCATTCCCGTTTTGTTCCAGGCGTGCAGCCAGTGTCGAGGCTTCCAGAAAGAGGGGGTTATCGGAGGGCTGGTCCTTCAGATAGTTTTCCAGCATATGCAAGGCTTCATCCGGTCGTGCCAACTGGGTCAGCAGCGTGGCCTGCAGGCGCAAGGCTGAGGAATCCAGGGGACGCTGGCCCAGGTATTGCCCCAGCAGCCGGGAGGCCCGTTCCGGTTTTCGCCGCGAAATGAAGCAGAGGGCCAGATTGTAGCGAGCGGGGGCAAACCCCGGCTGGAGTTGTTCCGCGGCCCAGAATTGGGACGCCGCGCGGCGCAGGCGCTTTTGCTGAAGGTAGGCGGCACCCATGTCATTTTTGATGGTGGCCGTTTCCCCTTCGGCGGCCATGGCCATCCGCAGACAGGCTACAACCAGATCGGCTTCCGTTTTTCCGGGAAGAACACGTCCCAAAAGAAGCCAGGCATTGGGACCGTTCGGCAACGAGGCTAGTCGGGTCAATTCACGTCCGGTGGCGGAGGCGGGGAGGTCATAGGTCCAGCCTTCGGGCTCCATGGATTCGAGGGCCGCTCCATCCCCGAGCAGGGCCGGGGCATGGTGGTAGCGGGAGGCGCTGGCCCGCTGGTTTTTCTTGCTCCAGTCCCGCTGGGCATATTTCACGGCGAACATCAGCAGAAACAACATCAGCCCCCCCCCGATGACCGTGGCCACCACGAGGCGGATCGTGTGGCTTTTCATCGTGGGCGCCGGCGGTGTGGTGTTGCCCCGTTTGGGCCGGCATCGCCTGCGCACCGGAATGACATTTCCGGAGGAGGAATTCTGCGGGCGCGTGGACCCTTTTCGATGTGTTGACGACTGTGTCATGTGTCGAGGGAGCATAGGCAGAACAGGCCTTTCGTGCAAGGCTGGAGTGCCGCTCGGCCTTGAACTAAAATTCAACCCGCCTGCCGGCCAGGGGTTGCACGTGCGGCTCAAAAAAGCTACAAAGGCCCTATGAGCGAAACCGAACCCCAATGTCCCTTTCCTGAGACGGCCGATATCCATACCTCTTCGGATGAGTATGCCACCCGGTTTGCCGGTCCTGCCGGCGAATGGATGCTGGATGTGCAGGAACGCATCACACTGCAAATGATTCGACGCTTTGCCGACGCTTCCGTGCTGGATATCGGGGGCGGGCACGGCCAATTGGTGAAGCCGCTCTGTCGCGATGGCATCCGGGTGACAGTCCTGGGCAGCGATGAAACGTGCCGACGACGGGTGCAGAACGAGGTGGACTCCGGTCTGTGCAGTTTTCAAGTGGGGAATGTTATCGAGTTGCCTTTCCCGGACAATCCGTTTGATCTGGTGCTGTGCTTCCGCCTGCTGACCCATTGTGACCGCTGGCCGGAACTGATCCGTGAGCTCTGCCGTACGGCTCGGCAGGGGGTCATCGTGGATTACCCGACAAATCAGAGTCTCAATGCCATCGCCCCGGCCCTGTTCGGTGCCAAGAAGAAATTTGAAAAGAACACGCGCACTTGGCGGCTCTTTTGCCATCGCGAAGTGATCGATGAATTTGCCAAGCACGGGTTTGTGCCGGCCCGGACCCAGAAACAGTTTTTTCTGCCGATGGTCCTGCACCGCATGCTAAAGAGCCGTAAGCTGTCCGCCGCTTTGGAAGGGATCTGCCGGGGCCTCGGGTTGACTCGCCTGTGGGGATCACCCGTGATTGTGCTCATGGTGCCGCAGGTAGAGCGGCCCGTGTTGTGATTATCTTCGCGGCCTAGTCCGCGAGCCACGCGGTCCAGGCTTCCATTCCCTCGCCGGTTTTCGAGGAAATCTCCAGAATGGTGGCCTTGGGGGCGGCCTGGCGGATGCTGGCCAGCGCCTTTTCGCGATCAAACCCGGCGGCTTCCGCGAGATCGATCTTCGTAATCAGGACCAGATCGGCATTCTGAAAGATGACCGGATATTTGAGGGGCTTATCTTCTCCCTCGGTCGTGGAGAGCAGGACCACTCGCTTATCTTCTCCCAGATCGTAGGAGGCGGGGCAGACCAGATTGCCGACATTCTCAATAAACAGGGTCTTCAGTCCTTCGACATCCAACTTCTCCAGAGCATGCATCACCATGTGCGCATCCAGATGACAGGTGGCCCCCGTTGTGATCTGAATCGCCTGGGCCCCGCTGGCGCGGAGGCGGTCCGCATCATTTTCCGTCTGCAGGTCACCGACAATGGCGGCGGCATGAGGCACCTTCTGGAGGGTGCGCTCCAGCAGGGCGGTTTTTCCGGAACCCGGGGAGGAGAGCAGATTCAGGACGGTCAGCCCTTTGGCCCGGAACCAGCCGCGATTCTGGTCGGCATGACGCTGATTCAGCGCCAGGGCGGGAATTTGCACCTCAATGGTGCGGACAGGCGTGTGCTCATGCGTATGGGTATGAGTGGAGCCGTTTTCGTGGGAATGGTCGTGGGGGTGGCCGCAGCCGCAGGTTTCACACATCGTCAGGTACCTCTATAGAGATGAGTTCTAGTTCATTGCCCCCTCGCAGTTCACCACGGGTGCAGCCGCAGGTGGGGCATTCGTACGCGCCAACCGGCGTGTTAAAGACCGCCCCGCAGTCGGGACAGTGAAATTCAAGCTGCGTTTCTTCGATATCAAATCGGGCCCCTTCGGCCGGGCTGCCGGGCGCCAGTGCTTCAAAGGCAAAGCGAAGCGCCTCGATCACCACCCCGGAGAGGGGACCGATCCGGACTTTTAAGGAGCAGATTTTGGCACCGTTGGCTGTGCCTTCGGCGATGCTCAGTAAATTCGACATGATACTTAGTTCGTGCATGAAAGGAGCACTCTATCACAGCTTCTTCCATTTTTTCACCCCCTATGGATCATTTTTCTGACGCGTATCGGAACTTTGTGGGGGCCTGATGCTGGATTTCTCCTCTTTTTCAATTCTCCTTTTTCTTCAAAAACAGGCTTTTTTGGGGGGAAATCGGCCGGTTTCAACAGGGGCGAAAAGGCCTGTGAATAACTTGTGTACAGGCCCGGGCGCGCCCGTGATTTTACCATTTCTAATCCATTGCAGGAGAGGCGGATAAAAATCACAAAAAATAGTTCATTTTTTCTGTTGACGGTTGGTGGGTCAAAGTGGGATAAAGTGCATCAGAAGGAAGGTTCAATGGAGCGTCGTGTCACAACTGAAATGGATGAGCTTTTGAACGCGGGAGCGTTTGTTGGAAGCTATACCCATTCGCTGGATGGCAAGAAGCGGGTCACGATTCCATCGGACTGGCGCGAAGCGGCGGGGAATCCTGTTTTATTCGTTTTGCCGGGGGTGAATGTGAAGTGCCTCTATGTGGTGACGGCCCGGGAGATGGCCCAACGCCTCGACAAGGTGAGGGCGGCTTCGGTGGCCAATGTCCAGGCACAGAAATTCCTTCGGGACTTTTTTTCCCGCGCGGATCGCGCATCCCTTGATTCGCAAGGTCGAATCCGGGTGAAAGACGAGCTTTTGGAGTACGCAGGAATTATCAATCAGACAGTATTGGTCGGCGTTGGCAGCCGATTTGAACTATGGAGCCCGGAATCATGGAACGAGCAGAATTCGCAACTGGATCAATCGAAGTTCGCGGAAGCAGCGCAATACATCGGCTTCTAAGCTTTCTCGGCGCCTTTTTTCTCGGCATTGGGCCGGTAGCCCAGGCGGAGAGGGAAGAAGAGAACTGGTGGGACCGCGAAGCCCCCCTGTCCCGCTCGGGCAATTCCGTGCCGATGACGCTGGGCCGTCAGGCCGAGATGTTTGATGAAGCCGGCCAGGTGTCCGCTCCTGTCCCGACGCCCGCCTCGGTGACCCGCTCGGATTCGATGATCCTGCCCGGGGCCCGTCCTGCGATGGTATCCATTCCCCGGACGGTAGTTTCTGTTCGGTCCAGGTCGACCTCCAGTGCGCGTGTGGTGGCCACCACCCGCGTGGTGTCGGCTCCCCGTGTATCGGCGGTGGCGAAGACCAAGACGGCGGCTCGCGGAGCCGTGGCACATCAGCTCATTATGAGCCAATCCATTTCGAGCGGCAGAGAGGAGTCACGCTGGTTCTCCGTTCCCCAGCGTGTCCTCCTGCCGCGCTATCAGTTGTTTGAAGGGGCCGATGCCGTAACAGAGGACCGGGGTAGCCTGCGGGTGAGCTCCCGATCCATGCGTACGCAGCGCGGCCATGTGTGGTTCGTCTAACTTGAACGAGGTCAACGATGGTTCATGTGCCGGTGCTACTGGAGGAAACCGTTTCCCAACTGGTGACGGAACCCGGTGGATGGTATCTGGACGGAACCGTTGGGGCAGGGGGGCACGCCTCCGCTTTGCTGGCGGCTGCCGGTCTCGATGCGCATCTGATTGCACTGGATCGTGATGGCGAAGCCCTAGAGCTGGCTCAGGCCGCCTTGGCCCCCTTCGGAGACCGCGCCCATCTGGTGCGGGCGAATTTTTCAGAGATGGCCGAAGTGGCAGCTCGCATGGGCGTGAGGGAGGTCCGCGGGATTTTGCTGGATCTGGGTGTGTCCTCCATGCAGTTGGACCGCACGGAACGCGGCTTCAGTTTCATGCGGGATGCCGCGCTGGATATGCGGATGGATGACCGCCAGGAGCTGACGGCCGCCGGCCTGTTGAAGCAGGTCTCGCAGGAGGAGCTGGCGGATCTGCTGTGGCGCTATGGCGAGGAATCGATGTCGCGCCGGATTGCCAAGGCGGTGGCCGAAGCGCTGGAGCGTGGGGAGTCGATTGAAACGACCGCGGAACTGGCCGAACTGGTGTCCCGGGCCAAGGGCGGGCGTCGCGGACGGACGCATCCGGCCACCCAGACCTTCCAGGCGCTGCGGATCGCGCTGAATGGCGAATTGACAGCTCTGGAGGCGGCCTTGCCTGCCGCGTTGGATTTGCTGGCGCCCGGTGGGCGGCTGGCCGTGATCAGTTTTCACAGTTTGGAAGATCGGATGGTCAAGCAGTTCATGGTGGCCCATGAGGGCCGAGAGGAATCGCTGGCCAAAGGCGGATCGCGCTGGAGCGGGCAGCAGCCCCGGTGTCGGCGCGTGAAGCGGAAGGCCTTCAAGGCCACCGCAGAAGAAATTGAACAAAACCCGCGTGCGCGTTCAGCGAAGTTGCGGGTGATAGAAAGGTTGGCCCCCCATGGCGAAGCGAAATCGTAAAGACGGACATCACGGCAATCGCGGTTTGTGCTGGGGCCTTGCGCTCCTCCTGATTGCTGCTGCGGTCGCTATGGTGTATCTGAGTCTGTACAACAGCTGCGAGCGGACCGGCCGCCAGATTAAACATCTGGAGAAGGAGTGCGCCAAGCTGCAGAAGCGGGTGGTGAACGAAGAGCGCAACTGGGCCATGGCCCGGTCCATCGGCAACATGGAGCGTCTGATGGAGAGCCATGGTATTGTCATGTCCTGGCCCGAAGAGAAAAATATCATCCGCCTGCAGGTCGCTGAGCAGGATGAACCGGCCCAGTACGCATATCAGGGCGGAACTGTGCGGCGTGATTGAGCGGAATAATATCTGGAGGGTGGCGCTTGTCGCCGTCCTTCTGCTGGTGGCGTGGGGCGGGCTTGCAGCCCGCCTGTGTGTTTTGCATCTCGGGGGCAATGAATCCCTGCGGGAACGCGTCCGCCGAATGCGTACTGTGGAGGAAACCATTCTGGTGGGGCGGGGGCGCATTCTGGACCGGAATGGAAATCTGCTGGCACTGGATCTGCCCGTCCAGAACATCATTGCCGATCCGGTCGTTATTCTGAGCAATCAGCAGGTCCAGGCGATCAGCGCCCGTCTCGCCTATGTGCTGGATTTACCGTTGCCGCAGGTGGTGAATCGGATCAACCGTCCCGGACGCCGGTATGAACCGGTGGCGCGTCTGGTCCGCGAAGAGACCGCAACCCAAGTGGAGCGCCTGGATTTGCCGGGAGTCTTTTTTGAGCCCCAGACCACGCGCTATTATCCGCTCGGGTCGCTTGGATGCCATGTGCTGGGTTTTTCCAATCGGGAAGGCGTCGGCAGCGCCGGCATTGAACAGCGTTGGGATTCACTGTTGAAGGGCCATCCTGGATTCCGGCAGAGTGAACGGGACGGACACCGCCGTGAAATCTATACCCGGCGTTCCTTAGAGATGCCTCCGCAGGAGGGCGCAGATGTCTATCTGACCCTCGATCCCAACGTGCAGTACTTCGTGGAAAAAGCACTCGATGCCGCCATGACCAACTTCAATCCGGAGGCCGCCTGGGCTATTGTGGAAGAGGTCCGGACCGGCGAGATCCTGGCCATGGCCTCCCGCCCCAACTACGACCTGAATGAGTATGGACAGACTCGTGCGGAGGTTCGGCTCAATCGGGCTGTGGGGGTCAATTATGAACCGGGTTCCGTGTTCAAGGTGGCCACGGTGGCCGCGGCTATCAATGAAGGCTTGATTACCACCAACACCCTGTTTGATTGCGAAAAGGGGATGTGGTATTACGGCGGCCGACCTTTGCGGGATTTTCATCCCTATGGCGAGCTGGACGTCACCGGCATTTTGCGCAAGTCCAGCAACATTGGCGCGGCAAAGATTGCGGTGATGCTTGGGGATGAGCGCCTCTACCGCTATTTGAAACTCTATGGACTCGGGACGCGGACCGGCATCGAAGTACCCGGCGAAGAACCTGGAATTCTTCATTCTGTCCCCAACTGGACCAAGATCAGTATCACCCGCATCGCAATGGGGCATGAGATTGCGGTCACGGCCCTGCAGATGCTCAACGTGTTGTGCTGCATCGGGAATGACGGCTTCCTGATGAAGCCCTATTTGGTCCGGAAGGTGGTGGACACGGACGGCGTGACCTTGCGGGAGAATAAGCCTGTGGCGGTGTCACGGCCCATCACGGAGCGGACCTCAGCGCTGATGCGCAGCATGCTGGCGCAGGTGACGAAGACAGGCGGCACCGGCACCCGTGCGGCGATCGAAGGATACAATGTGGCCGGCAAAACCGGCACAGCCGAAAAGCTTATTGACGGGCACTATGCCAAAAAGAAGAACATCTCCTCCTTTATGGGGCTGCTGCCAGCCGAGCGTCCAGAGATCGGCATCATCGTGGTCCTGGATAATCCACAGCCCATCCGTACCGCCGGCCGTACAGCGGCTCCGGTCTTTGCGCAGATTGCTGAACCCACCGCCCGCTACCTCGACATCAGGCCTGTGGATGCGACCGAACTGGTCTATTACCACAAGATTCTGGCCGGGGATCCCTGATGAATTTGCCTTCGCGTCATCTGAATCGCGCCATGAAACTGAGTCGCTTGGTGAAGGCGATTCCTTCGGCCAAAGTGGAAGGCCCACTCGCCATTGAAATCAAAGGGCTGGCCTACGATTCACGCGCCGTCCAGCCGGGGTTTCTCTTTTGTGCCCTGCCGGGTGAAGTGACCCATGGCAGTCAGTTTATGGATGAAGCCGCCCGCCGCGGGGCCGTGGCGGTTCTCCATGAGCCGGGCATCCGCCCCCCGCGCGGCTTGGCCGGTCTTTCGACGGGGGATCCCCGGGCCGCGATGGCGGATCTAGCCGGCGAGTTTTATGCCCACCCGTCTGATCAGCTGAAAGTGGTGGGCATCACGGGCACCAACGGAAAAACGACCACCGCCTATATGGTGCGCGATATCCTGAGCGCGGCAGCACTTCCCTGCGGCCTGATCGGGACCATTCAATACGAGTGGGGAGACCGCCAATTTCCCGCCGCCCGCACCACTCCCGAGTCGCTGGATCTCCAGCGGATGTTCTTCGAAGCGCATCTAGCCGGATGCGAGGCGATGGCGATGGAAGTCTCTTCCCAAGGGCTTGCGGCTGGGCGGATGCGCGGCACACGGATCGCCGCCGCGGTCTTCACCAATCTAACCGAAGACCACTTGGATTTCCATGCCACGATGGAGGCCTACTTCGAGGCCAAAAGCCGGTTGTTTGAGACACTCGCCAGCCAATCCCCGACCACGCCCGCGGTCATCAATATCGACGATGCCTACGGCCGCGGCCTCGCTGCAGAACCTGCTTTGGCCGGAAGAGTGGTCTCGGTCGGGCAGCACCCTGAGGCCCTTGTCCGCGCCTCGGACATCCAGTTGTCGGAAGCGGGCTCCACGTTTACGGCCTCCACTCCCTGGGGCGAAGCCCGGATCAAGTTGGCTTTGGCTGGCCGATTTAACATTCTCAACGCACTGTCGGCCATCGGTGTCTGCGGTGCGCTTGGTGTGTCTATGGAAACCATCGCCGCTGCCCTTTCCAGCATGTCCGCCGTTCCCGGTCGTCTTGAGCAGATTGACGATCTGCGTGGACGCCATATCTTTGTGGACTATGCCCATACGGAAGACGCCCTCCTCAATGTGCTGCAGAGCCTGCGTGAAACCTCCACCGGCCGTCTCATCTGCCTGTTTGGATGCGGAGGGGATCGGGATCGAACCAAACGCCCCCGGATGGGCGCTGTGGTTTCGGAGTTGGCGGATCATGCCCTCATCACCAGCGATAATCCCCGCACGGAAGAGCCGGCCGCGATCATTGAAGAAATTCTGGCCGGAATCGATTCCAGCAAGCCCCACACCGTCGAACTCGACCGCGCCCTCGCCATTCGCGCCGCGCTGCATCTTGCTGATCCTGGCGACACCGTTCTGATTGCGGGGAAGGGCCATGAGCCCTATCAAGAAATTGCCGGCCGCATGACGCACTTTGACGACCGCGAAGTCGTTCGCGAAGCTCTCGCTGAAGGCCTGTAAGCCACATCGATTGGATTACGACCGCATTTTTCTTGGTGAATAGGTGGTGTGTAAAAATCGTCTGTAAATTACGTGTGGCACGTTCTTCTTAACTTACAATGCCGGAGGTGGCGCGGGAAGGCGGCGTGCCAAAACCAGATAGGCGATGGACGCGGCAATCAGCGTGTTCAGCGGCGGGATGCCCGGGAGGAACTTCGCGGCGGCAAATCCAACGGCCCAGGCCGC
Source organism: uncultured Verrucomicrobiota bacterium (assembly GCA_964526745.1). Classification (GTDB taxonomy): domain Bacteria; phylum Verrucomicrobiota; class Kiritimatiellia; order CAIQIC01; family Lenti-01; genus Lenti-01. The sequence continues at coordinate 7,683 of CAZGMQ010000013.1, read as the reverse complement.
CACCGCCGCCCATTGGGTGCCTGTGGCGGGCGGCGCCTCGGGATTGCGGCGACGGATGACAAAATAGTCCAGAATCAGAATCGCCCCGATGGAGGGCAGCATCATGTTGAGGAGATTGAGCCAGGGGACAAAGTGGTTATAGGCCGTGGTGGCAAACAGCGTGCCCAGCAGACCGTTGAGAATCACAAAGAGCCGTTTGGGACGTTTGGCGACGGTGGCGAACCCGAGGCTGGCGGCATAGAGTGCATTGTCATTGGTGGTCCAGATGTTTAGGCCGAGCACGAGCACAGCGATACCGATCATCCCTTGCTTCATCAGGGCCTCGGAGATGTCGTTGGTCTGATAGAACGCGGAGGCAACGGCGCCAAAGAGAAACATCAGCGAGTTGCCGAGAAGAAAGGCGATGACGGTGGAGGAGACGGCGATGCGCGAGGTGCGGGCATAGCGCGTGAAGTCGGGAGTCAGGGTTCCGCCGGAAATGAAGGAGCCGACGCAGATGCCGATGGCGGCGGAGAGGGTCAGCGCGTTGCCCGGTTCCATCGCCAGCCATGCGGAGATGCCGCCGAAGTCGGCGAAGGCCTTGATTACGGACGTGGCACCCAGAATCGCGATGGCCGGGACGGCGATGATGGACAGCACGGTTAGGGACTTGATGCCGTAGAAGGCCGTCAGCGTCATGCAGGCTCCGGCAATCCAGATGAGAGCCAGATGCGGAATGCCAGGGAATAGCTTTCCGACCGGGAGGGCAAACATTGCCACGCCTACGCCGAACCAGCCAACCTGTGTGATGCCCAGCAGGAGGGAGGGTAGTGTCGCGCCTTGAAGCCCAAAAGAACGGCGGGCGAGCAGATGGGTGGAAAGCCCGGTCCGGGAGGCAATATGTGCCAGCAATCCCGTGTAAGTGCCCAGCAATAGATTGCCGGCTAGAACCGCCAGAAGGAAGACCGGCGCGCGCAGGCCGTTGCCCAGCGTGGCTCCCGCCCACATGCTGGCCGAGAAGAAGGTAAAGCCCAGCATGATGACCAACAGGGATGGAAACCCCCGGCGGGCGGTGGGATGGACGGAAGTGAATTCGTATTCGTTATGCATGGTGATGTGAGTGTGACGTCTGGGGCCCTCCTTTGCAACCGTCAACATCTGTGGAGACATGTCATCACTGGTCCCGGTTCGGAAGAAACCCTAGATTCGAAGGAAAGTTTTGATAGAATGATCCAATGATGAAAAAAACGGGCATGATCGGGGCGGTCGTGATGGGCTTGCTCATGGCCTTGAGTGCGGGGTGCACGGAGAAGAAACCCGAACCCTTGGCGAGCGAAAGCCTGTTCCAGGCGGCAGAAAACGGCTGGGTAGAGGATGTGCAGGCGCATATCCAGAGAGGGGCGAGTGTCAACCTGCGCGGCGAAGATGGCCGGACTCCTCTGATAGCGGCGGTGCAGAACGGACATCTATCCGTCGTTCAGTGTCTTGTAGAGAATCTGGCGAATGTGAATGCCCGGGATGTGGTGGGACGAACCGCCTTGATGCGCGCCGCCGATAACGGTCAGATGGAGATGGTTCAATTGCTGGTCGGACGGGGCGCGTCCATAAATGCACGAAGCGAGGGCGGCTATAGCGCCATCTTTTTCGCCGCTGAAAAAGGCCACCCGGATGTTGTTCGGTTCCTTGTTGAAAAGGGCGCGGATATCGTTACGCCCGGCGCAGCGGACTACACTCCCCTGATTTTTGCTGCTGAAAAAGGGCGCCTGGAGGTGGTCCGGTATCTGGTCGAGCAGGGCATGGATGTGAATGCCAAGGGTGCGGTCAGCTATGTGCCCCTGATTTTTGCCGTGGAAGGAGGGCATTTGGATGTGGTGCGCTTTCTGGTGGACCAGGGCGCAGATGTGAATGCCGTCGGTGACGATGACTATACCCCCCTGATTGTGGCTGCGGATAATGGACACCTGCCTGTGGTGGAGTATCTGCTCGAGCAGGGGGTCGACATTAATTTCAGAACGGGCAACGGCGAAACCGCTCTGTCCGTGGCCACGAAACGGCATCATGCGGAGGTGGCTGAATACCTCCAACGGATGGGCGCACAAGCCGCAACGCCCTGCAAATCCAAGCCGGAATAACAATCACTTACGGAGTCTTGATTTAGACCGTCCAGGCGTTCTCTTAAGCCGGTCGATGGAATGATGCCGAAGGGACCGATTCGTTTCTGAGGGCATCTAATAGGGTTGGAACCGCCTGGTCTGCACTGACGCGGTTAATGGACTCGTGACAGATCATCGAGTGTGGCTTTTCAGTCAGTTCCCCACCGCGGAAGGACAGGCGGTCCAGCAGCCAGGGCCCCAGATGCTCTCCAGCTTCGGCGAACCGCCCGGAGAAGACCATGGTGTCAAATCCTCCCATGGCCGCCATGCCTGCACCACAAGATTGGAGGATGCGGTATTGCAGGATCGAGCGGGCCAGGGCCAGTTCGGGTGCATCGGAGAGAAGGACTTCTTCCACGGTCATCGCCCGCCCTGTAAGGCCCAGGAGTCCGCTTTGCTGTGTCAGTAGACGGTTGATCTGCTCCGGCCCCCACTTCTGTTCCTTGGCGAGAATCAGAATGGTGCCGGGATCGAGCTCGCCGCAGGAGGTGTGTCCCGGAATGCCTTCCAACGGCGTGGCGCCGCTGGAGACTGTGACCGGGCTCTGGCCGATCACGGCGGAGACTTCCGGATGCGGTTCGAGACAGATGGACAGCACACGGGCCGGAGAATGGCGGCCCGTTGCCGCCCGGGTAGAGGCGGCAAGCGAACAGGCGGCCTCATGGAACAGGCCATGATAGCCATAGCGCCGCACATGAAGCGTGCGTGCCAGTTCCCGCTCCAGCCCATACATACGCTCTCTCAAGGGCAGGCGCGTAAAAAAAGAAGTTTCAAAAAGCATCACTTTGGGAATATCCGGAAAAACCAGTCGGCTGGCATGGATCAATTCGAGGAGTCCGGGGAGATCCATCGGGGCCTGCGGGATCAGGCTCTTGAGTTGTTTCATGGCCTCTGCGTTTAGCAGGGTCGGGCTGTCGAAGGCTTCGCCCCCGAACCGAGTGGCGATAGCGATCCCATCCGGCTGGAGCTGTCCCATGACCGGGGCACAGGCGGTCTGAATCTCCTGGAGGGCATGAAGGAGGGATGTTCGATCTGCGACGGATCCGCGATAGTCCCGGAGAGAGGCAGCGATGAGGGGTTCGCGGCGATCGTCCGAAAAGCAGGCGTAATCTAAGGAACGCGGAGTGGGCCGGAGTACAAGGAGTTTCATGCCAGTGCCTCTTGTGTTTCGTGGTGGGGGGTGTTGCGGAGCACCTCGTCGGTGTAGCGGGCAATGGCCAGTTCTTCGTTGGTTCGGATGGCCATCACCCGGACCGGACTGTCTTCTGTGGCGATGTCGGCGGGCAGGGAGGTGGCTTGATTGTTCCGTTCGTCGTCGAACAGGATGCCGAAGGCCTGCATGTCCGTGCACATCGTCTGGCGCACCAGCGGGACCGTCTCACCGATGGTGTCGGTGAAAATCACGACATCGGGGTGCCCCACTGTGGCGAGGTAGGCGCCGAAGTATTTACGCAGTCGCCACAGATAGACCTGCACGGTTTCGTCCAGGCGCTCATTCGGGCCCGGGTGGGCCGGATCCCCGGCCAGGGCATCGCGGATATCCCCCGAATAGCCGGACAGGCCCAGTACGCCGCTTTGCCGGTTCAACAGTTTCTCTACGGCCTGCGGGTTGCCGCCATGAAGGGCCAGGAGATGCAGAGCCACCGCCGGGTCGAGATCGCCGCACCGGGTGCTCATCAGCAAGCCGGCGAGGGGAGAGTAGCCCATGGTGTTGTCCACAGACTGCCCGTTCACGATGGCGCATAGACTCGCGCCGCCGCTGCCGAGGTGACAGCTGACGGCATTCAGGGTGCGGAGGGGCCATCCCATCAACCGGGCGGCTTCCGTGGCCACATACTGGTGACTGATGCCGTGGAAGCCGTATTTCCGGATGCCTAGATCCTCCCGCAGGGCGGGTGGCAGGGCATACGTGTAGGCACATTCGGGGATGGTGGAGTGGAAGACGGTGTCGAACACCGCCACATTCGGCAGGTGAGGATATTGTTCACGGCAGAATTTGAGCAGACGGACGGCCGGCGGGTTGTGGAGAGGGGCCAGGCCGCTGACCGCGTCTAGGTCTGCCAGGACGCGGTCATCCACAGCCGTATGTTGATGGAAACGGGAGCCGCCATGGACGACACGGTGGCCGATGGCATCGGGAGCCGGGCACAGTTCCTCTGTCAGCAGTTTAAGAATCTGCTCAAAGGCTGTGAAATGGTCCGGCATGGCGACCCTCCGGGTTTGCGAGGGCTGCCCGGCAGTTTGATGGACGATACGTGCGGGTTCCGCGGTTGGTGGACCCACCCGCTGCGCCTCGCCGCCGGCCAGCTCCGTCTCGGACGGCATGTCGATCAGACGATACTTCAGCGATGAGCTGCCGCAGTTTAATACCAGGATATTCATGACTGATCCTTTTTCTGTCCTTGTTTCGACTAGATTTCGTCCGAGGTCCAGCCGAAGACCGGAATGCCGATCAGGCTGTGTACGATGGCGGCGGTTCCGTAGACGCACTCGGAGAGCTTGTTGAGGTCAATGGATTCATTGGGGGAGTGGGCCATGGCTTCCTCGCCTGGACCGTAGCCGACGGTGGCAATGTTGAAGTCGCGGGTCAGCACGCCGCCTGCCGTTCCCATGCCGATGTGGTTCAGGTTCCATTTCGCAGGGCGGACTTCGCAATCAGCGGCGGTGAGCGCCTGACGGGCCCGCTCGACCAGGGGATCGAACGGATCGGTGCTCCACGCATAGGCGAGTCGGCGGACCAGTGAAGTCTTGCCGGTGCAGAGCGTCTGGTTTTCTTTCCGGACCTCCACGGCGACCGCAACCGAGCCGGTGGGATTGGCGGCCAGTTCGGCATCATGCCGGGTCTGTGAGAGGATCGTGTTGATTTCTTCGCTGGCCCGGATGCGCCGGTTCATCTGGATGGTGGCCCGGCGGACGCCATGGGGATTGTCGAAAGACGGGCGGCTCACCGAGAACAGATCGGGATCGCTCGCCGGCTGTGAGTCGTATTCGCGGAAAACCGCTTCGGCGGCATCGTCTACGAGGAAGGGGTTGGAGCCTTCCACCCGGATGTCCATTTCCACCCAGCCGTCATGTCCGTAGTAGAGGCCCAGGTCGGTCGGTTCGCCCAGAATGGCCTGGGTGGGTTTCAGATTCAGGCTGGGCAGGGTCTTTTCCAGAAGCGTCCGGACCCCGACGCCACAGCCGTTTTCCTCCGCTGCGGTTATCGCGACAACCAGATTCCCGCGCAGAGGCAGGAGACTGCGCTTCAACAGGGCGCCGGCGAACACTTGAGCGGCAATTCCTCCTTTGCAGTCGGCCGCCCCCAGCCCGTACAGGCGATCGTTGTCGATATGGGCGCTGTACGGGGAATGGGTCCAACGGTCCCTTGGACCCGGGGCGACTGTATCCATGTGGGAGTTCAGCAGCAGGGTGGGTTCGGACGCTCGTCCACCGATCAGTCCCACCACATTGCCGGCCTCGTCCTGAAGGACCTCGTCAAATCCGACGCGCTTCATCTGATCGACAACCCGTTTGCCCACATCGCCTTCCTGCAGGCTGTGACTGGGTATGCTCACCAGCTCCTGCGCAAACTCTATGACATCATTCCGCAGACCCCGATTTTTATTTTTTAAGAGTGAGTACATTGTTTCGATCCTTTCCTGCAATTTCTGATTATCTTCATCATGGGTAGATGCAGGTGCCATGCCAATCGGTAATAATATATGTAATATGAATATGGTGAATAAATTATGTATTATTCAATAAATATGCATTGTGAAATAGTATTTCATAATGATATATATAGTATTTCAAAATGAAGGAGATGAGATGCGCGCAGCCGATTTAAAGTTGAATGAGCTGATTGAGTTTGGTGAGGGACGCCTAGCGCTGCACGAGCGCCGGCTGGTGCTTCACGACCTGCACGCTTTTGCCCAGCTACAGAGTGATCTGGTGGAGATGGGCGGGAGGGATCATGCCCGCTGTGTGCTGACACGGTTCGGCTATTTCTGGGGAGAAGCCGATGCCGCGGCCATGAAGCGGCTTTTTACATGGGACAGCGTGGAGGAATGGCTCCGGGCCGGATCGCGGTTGCACACCTTGCAGGGGGCGGTGAAGGCCGTGATCGAATCGCTGACCCTGGATCCGGAGACCGGGCGGCTGGATATGCGCGTGATCTGGCGCGATTCGGGCGAAGCTGAGGAACATCTGATTTGTTTTGGTCCGTCTGACCGCCCTGTCTGCTGGATGCTGGCGGGATATGCCAGCGGGTATGCCTCGTTCTGTCTGGAGAAGGAGATTTTCTTCATTGAGCAGAAATGCGTGGGGGCCGGGGATCCCGTCTGTACCGCGATCGGCAAAGACCGGGAATCGTGGGGAGACGAATTGAAGCCCTATCTGCAGTATTTCCAGACAGCAGATATTTCCGGCAAGATCCATGAGTTGACGCGTGAGTTGAAGCGCAAGACCCTCGAACTGGCCAAGGAGCGTGAACGGCTCCGCCTGTTGGAGGGGCCAGCCATTCACCGGCTGGTCGAGGTGCACAGTCCGGCTTTCCGTCAGGTGGTGGAAGTGGCCAGCCGGGTTGCTCCCTACGATTCCTGTGTGTTGGTGACAGGAGAGAGTGGCGTGGGCAAGGAGGTGCTCTCCCGGTATATCCATCAAAATTCACATCGGGCCAAGGGTCCCTTTGTCACGGTGAACTGTGCCGCGCTTCCGGAAACCTTGCTGGAGAGCGAACTGTTCGGCCACAAGGCGGGGGCCTTCACCGGTGCGATCCGCGACCGAGTGGGGCTTTTCGAGGCTGGGGCCGAGGGAACGGTCTTTCTCGATGAAATCGGAGATATCTCTCTGGCGGTGCAGATGAAGCTGCTTCGGGTCCTGCAGGAAAAGGAAGTGACGCGGGTAGGGGAGAGCCAGCCGCGAAAAGTCGATGTGCGCGTGATCGCCGCCACCCATCGTGATCTTCTGGCGGGGGTGGAGAGCGGGACCTTCCGGGAAGACCTGTTCTATCGCCTGCGTGTGATCGAAATCGAGGTCCCCCCCCTGCGGGACCGTCGGGAGGATATCCTACATCTCGCCCGCCATTTCGCGAAGCGGTTCTCCCGCAAGATGAATATCCCGGCCCTTCGCCTGGATGCCACCTGCATCGATTTTCTCCAGGCCTACCCCTGGCCGGGCAATGTCCGCGAACTGGAAAACGCCATCGAGCGCGCCGCCGTGTTCTCCGCAAACGGTCTGATCCTGCCCGAACATCTTCCGCCCCGGATCCTTCAGGATGCGGCCCCAACGGCGCGGGGGGATTTGCTGTCACGGAAGCTCGACGATGTGGCGCGGGATCACATCCGCGCGGTGATGGCCGCCACCGGCGGCAACAAGACCCGCGCGGCGAAGGTTCTGGGCATCAGTTCCGCAACCCTGTGGCGCAAACTAAAATCCACTCCTGTACCCTAGCGGAGGGGTACGGGAGGGAGCGTGTCGCCACGGAAAGAATCCGGATCCGGTCCATGGGCACAAAAAATGGCGGTGTCTTCTGCGGATCTCGCGAAAGCGCCTGGTAGTCGATGAATAG
>CAZGMQ010000012.1:0-59317 GCA_964526745.1 uncultured Verrucomicrobiota bacterium | reverse complement strand
TCCGATCATCTCCTTTCAGATGATGAGTTCATGCCCATGCCGGGCACACTAGGGCGACTTGGCCCAAGTCGCCGGGATCAAAAAGTTCGGCGGGTTGGGCCAACCCGCCCTACCAAGGCGCGCAGGCGCCGGTTTCGCACCTTTCGTAGTGAAAAATGCCATTTTTCTTCGAATTATGGCGATGCTGGGGCATATTTTCGGTCAAGATTGACCTTCTCCCCACTGATACATCTATACGACATCTCAATCATTTATTGTTCTAAGCGATCGACGCCAGCTGCGTGAGCAGTTGCTTGCAGAATGCGGCGCGCAGCCTGACAATATTCGCCGCAATACTGTGCCCATCGTGAATATCGGAAATGAATTTAATGAGATGCACCGCCACTCCGAATCGAGCGCACACCTGGGCAATAGTAGCCCCCTCCATATCCACCAACTCGGCCATCGCTGAAACCGATTCCCTTTCGTCACCGGACGTGACCGGATGGTCTTGAGTGGCCAACCGTGCAGACGGCCCCTCCCCCAGCAAAGCTACATCGAAGGCCTCGTCCCCATCCGCATTCAAGCGCGTTCGATCGGCATCCAGTACCCGCTCAATCTGGAATACATCTCCCAGGGCACTCGCATCTCCCGTGCTTCCAGCGGCACCGGCGTTGACGACCCGTTTCGGGCTGAACTCAAGAAGAAGCCAGGTCGCCGCTGCCGCTGCATTCCCCTTGCCGATTCCGGATATCACGAGGACCACATCGCCATGGATGTAGGCAGGAAAGGGAGTCGGTTCCAGGGCCTCAAACCCGTGTTCAGAAATTAGGGGGGCGGCTTCCAGTTCTGTCGCCATCAGAAGCCCAATCCTGGGCCTGATATTTTTTGCCGATCTACCGTTCATTTCATTCTCCTGGTCCTTCGACTACAGCAACTGCTCCAACTGCAGGATGACTCTCTTCCCCTCTTCACCCAACGACAGCGTGTAGTCATTGACGTAAAGGGCGATGTGGGCGTCAATGACATCGTCATCCAGTTCCCCGGCAAAACTGCGAATGAAGGGCCGTGAGGCATCCGGATTTCCGCGAGCATACAGCACGGAATCTCGGATGACCTTCTCAAGAGCGTGCTTCCGAGCAAGTAGGTCCGGATCCTTCCGAATGGCAATACATCCGAGAGGGATGGGCAGGCGAGTCTTCTGCTCCCACCACGCACCCAGATCGCAAATGCATGTACAGTTGTATTTCACAAACACAAAGCGTCCCTCGTGGATGATGACACCCGCATCAACGCTCCCGTTCTGCACCGCCGGCAGTATCTGGTCAAATCGCATGGGTTCGATTTGTGCAATAGACGGATTCCAGGCTTTCAGCAGCATGCAGGCGGTCGTATTCAGGCCGGGGACGGCCACGCGCGCACCCGCAAGATCGATCTCCTTGTCTCGAGCCACCACGAGCGGTCCACAACCGAAGCCAAAAGCGGCGCCGGCATCCAGCAGCTCATACCGGTCTCGAATCTTCATAAAGGTATGAAAGGACAGCTTGGTCACGGGCAATTCAGAACGAAAGGCGCGCGCATTGAGCGCCTCGACATCGTCAATAACCGGAGAGAACGTCATGCCATCGGTATCCACCAACCCATGCAACAGGGCGTGAAAAACAAACGTGTCATTGGGGCATGACGACAGGCCAAGCTGCATACTTCATCCCTCTTTCTGTCGATCCGTCACTTTTCTGTTCCGTGATCTACCCATTGACGATATCGCGAGTCCCGCCGCACAGGCACCTTACCGGCGTTGCGGATCAGGTCCTCTATCGCGGGAACCGTCAGTCGGTTGCTGATGCCAGTGGCTTGTACGACCAGCTCCTCGGTGAGCACCCCGCCCATATCATCCGCCCCCATACTCAGCGCGAGCTGAGCCAGCTCGGGGCCCTCGGTCAGCCAACCCGCCTGAAGGTGGGGAACGTTATCCAGAACGATACGCGACACCGCCACGGTCTGGAGGTAATCCGTGCCGCCGGCGGGGACGATTTCCGCCATGCGTGTGTTCGATGGTGAAAACGACCACGGGATGAAGGCCTGAAAGACGCCTGTCTCATCCTGCACATCACGGACAAAACGGAGATGTTCAATTCGTTCCGCCAGCGTTTCACCCATGCCATAGGTCAGTGTGGCACTGGAAACCATGTTGTTCTCCTTGATAGCCCGCATGACCTCCCGCCATTGATTTCGCGTGCATTTGCGAGGAGAAACACGTTCACGAATGGCGTCGACCAGAATATCAGATGCCCCCGGAATCGAGTCCAGTCCAGCGGCCTGCATCCTGCCGATCAGCTCGCCGTAGCTAAGCGTCTCGCGGCTGGCAATGTGCACGATTTCGGCGGGTGAAAATGAGTGCAGGTATAGGTTGGGGAAGGCGTTCTTTACCGCTGTGAGAAGCTCCAGATACCAGCTGAGGTCGTGGCTTGGATGCAAGCCGCCCTGAAGCATAACCTGCGTCCCGCCATTCGCAGCAAGCTCTTCAACCTTCGAGAGAATTTCATCCACCCCTAAATCATAGGCCGGCAAGGAGCCAGCCTCCGCATGGAAAGCGCAAAAATCACAGCGCGCCACACAGCGGTTCGTGTAGTTAATGATGCGATCGACAATGTAGCCCACCCGATCGTGCGGCACCGCCTCACAACGGCGAAAATCCCCCAGGGCCCCAAGCGTTGACACACTCAACGAAAATAGCCCCAGGGCATCTTTTTCTGAGATTCTTGCACCGGAAAGAACTCTATTCTCAAGACTCATCATACTTGTTCCCTCCCGACAGTGCGTCGCCTCTTTCAACACGATTACACAAAGAGAATCTCTCCCATTTTCGGCAACAACCCAACGTCAGAAGCTGCATCATAATATATCCGCAAGGCGGACTTAAACCGGTCCGTGAAATCATACTTCAGGCTTTCAAAATAGGCAGACAGTTCGACGTCAAAGCCTGGATTGGCGCGTGCCGCCTGTACAAAAAAGGAGTCCTTGTCCGCGCGGGCCGCCTGAAGAGATTCAGCGAACGCATGACGAACGGCACGCACCTGATCCATTTGCTTTTCCACCACCTCACGACGGACGGCGAAAACGGCGAAGACAACCGGCAGTCCCATCTTCTCAGACCAAAGGCGGCCCAGATCATAGACATACGGATACCCCCCTTCATCCGCAACAAGAGCATCATTTCCGATGACAAGGCGGGCATCGAGTTCCTGGGTTGCAGCGGCGGCAGACGGACAGGGAATGTAGGTAGGCTTCACGCCGTAGATGTGTTCCAACAGATACTTGAGGAGAACAACGGACGTCTCGGATGCCGTTGAAAGCCCGATCATGCACCCCTGCAGCGACTCGATAGGGCGATGGCTCAGCATAAGAACGGATCTGACATCCCCATGTGCCGCCAGGCAGACATCCGGAAGGAGATACACGCTGTCCTGAATATCCGGCAAGCATGCCGCAGAAACCGGAGACAAATCCAGCGCCCCTTTTCTCATCATCGCATTCAAGGCCGCTGGTTCTCCGGGAACGAGCTGGACGCCGGAGGGAGGGCCATCCTGAAACATCTTCCAATAGAGCGGATACGTGTTTAGGTAGTCGATATAGCCCAGTTTCATTCGTAGCCTGCATTCGTTCGAATAGGAAAGAACCCAGACTGTCGAATCATCTGCCGGAGGGCCTGCTCGGAGCCTGAACGCGGCGTAGACGCTCCAGCGGCGTGGACTATCTTCTCATTCAGGTAGGTGGCGCCGACATCATCCGCACCGAAATGCAGTAGCGATTGGACGACCTTTGCTCCCAGATACATCCAGAGCGCTTTAATGTGGTCGAAATTATCAAGGTAGATGCGGGCCGCAGCGAACAGACGGAACGTATCCATTCCCGACGGGCGTTCGCGGCGGGAAGAGATCTGCGTGTGCTCCCCATGGAAGGGAAGAGGAACGAGGGCCTTGAAGCCGCCTGTTTCATCCTGCAGATCCCTCAATCGCTTCAGATGATCCGCGATATCCTCATGCGTTTCGATATGGTTGTACAACAGCGTCGCATTACTGCGCAGTCCGGCGGCGTGAGCCAACCCCATGATTTCAAGCCATCGTTCTGCAGAGATCTTCTTTGGCGCGATGCGCTCCCGGGTCTGCGGAGCAAAGATCTCCGCGCCCCCACCGGGTAAGGCGTTCACGCCCGCATCCCGAAACTCCGCCAGCAACTCGGCAACGGGAATACCGGATGACCGGCTCATGTACTCATATTCCGTAGCCGTAAATCCAACAACGTGAAGAGGCTTCCCGGATTCGCGAACGGCCGCAACAATCCCCCGATAATAGTCCAGGGGAAGTTTGGGATTCAACGCACCAACGATATGAACCTCATCGGCACCGCCATCACAGGCCACGGCAACCCGCTTCCTGACCTCGTCCAGTTCCAGAACATAGGCATTGTCATCCCCCTCATCACAGGAGAATGCGCACAGCGGACAGCGCAGCTCACAGACATTCGTGTAGTTGAGATTCAGGCTGTTCCCATAGAAGGTGTTGCGGCCATGACGCTGCTGACGAATGGCCCCGGCAATCATCCCCAACCCATTCACGTCGCAGGAAGAAAGCATCGACAGAACCGCGCCCTCCCCCACTCGCTTTCCGAGGGAAACGCTTTCGGCAATATCCCGCAGAGCAGGATCGGTAATCATCTGAATCGGTATATTCACTTTAGAAGACATCAAAAATAGAGAGATGGGGTGACATTCACCCCTGTTGCTTCTTCTTATACTTGTACCCAGGCTGTGAGACCAGCTCATATTGTTTCTTCCGACCGCCGGCACTGCGAGAACAGCGCCCTCTTGCTCGTCGGAGCGGAGCCAAGGGAGGATCCGTGTCGACCCAGAGCCAGCCAACACCTGACATGGGGAGGACACCAGAGAACTCACTGGCGAGACGAGGCGAAAAGTGTTGGGTACCTTAGAGTCCTCCAGATCCTGATTGGTAATGAGACCGAGGAATCCTTCGAGCTTATCCTCGACAAGATCTGGCTGGAGTAACTCCCCCCGATGCTCAAAACCATTCCTTTTTGAAAAGGGTTTATGAACAAGGTTTTGAGCAAGGGAATCACCCCTTTTGCTAGGTGAGCCTTTTGAGCAGAGAATTAACGACCTCAGGAATTCTTCTTTTCTGTTTGTGTAAGCATGCCGCAGCTAAGCGGAATGAGGGTGCCTAGAATTCGCCGCGGATTTCGACGCGTTCGACGTAGGGGCGGAGGAGGTCGGCATGGGCGTGCAGGACCGCGGAACTTGTTTCGGGCATGGTTCGGCAGGCGGGGTCGGGGAGTTCGTCGCGGGGGACAAAGGCCTGGAGAACGTGAAGCTTGGCCCCCCTCACCCATTCGCCGATAGCATGCATCTGCTCTTCCCCATGCCAGGCCTCGATGATGGTGGTGCGGAATTCATAATCGGCGGCACGCTCCTGAATCATGTGAATGGATTCGGTGAGCGCCGTGATATCCGAAAACCCGGCATGAGCGGGATAGTCGGCCGGGGCGAATTTGACGTCCATGGCGACATAGTCTACGAGGGGCAGCAGGGGTTCGAGGACCTGCGGCCGGGAGCCGTTGGTGTCGAGCTTGATGGAGAATCCCCACTCGCGCAGTCTCTCCACGATCTGAACGACATGGGGGTTGAGGGTGGGTTCCCCGCCGGTGACGACGGCGCCTTCGACCCAGTTATCGCGAAACTGGCGGCTGGTCTTCTCCACTTCCGTCCACGGGATACCGGCGACATCAGCACGGCCCATCAGCTTGGCGTTGTGGCAGAACCCGCAGGTGAAGTTGCAGCCCGTCAGAAAGAAAACGGCGGCAAGCTTTCCGGGATAGTCCACCATGGAGGCGTTCTGAAGAATGCCATAGACGGGGGACAGGCTCACGGGCGGCTCGGAACTTAAAGGGACTTGGCCTGGCTCAGCACGGACTCCAGCATCTTGGGGCTGATGACCCCGCGACCGGTTGAGGTGTAGTCCGTCTGCAGTCCGACCCAGGTATAGAGCGCGCTCGTGCCACCGGGGGCATCGGCCGCGCCGGGGTTCGGGCTCGGAAGGGGCACCTGCTTCCCAGAAACGGGATCTGCCTTCGACACATAGAATCCGGGCACGCGCTGAGGATTCAGACATTCCACATCGCAGAACTCCACGAGGCCGTTTTCGGTCTCCAGATCGTGATAGACCTTTTTGAAGTCGGTCCAGGGGTCTTCCTGCAGCAGGTCATCCAGCCGCCCGTTCAGGGTGTGGCATTTGGCGCAGCCGGGTTTCCCGAACACATGAACTTGATAGGTTTTTGACATGGCTTAGGCCTCCACGTACTGAGGGTTGGCGACGGGGGCGGTCTCTTCCGCAACCGGCGCAGGAAGATCAAAGGCGGAACCGCCGGCTTCAACGGCATACGCGCCACGCTGACGGGCCGGCAACTCACCGAGTTTCTTACTCTTGTTCCAGTTGTTAATCTTGCTGAAGTAGCCGACCACGCGGGTTTCGCCTTCAACATTCTCGGACCCGCAGGATGTGCAGTTGTCTTTCAGGCCGCGCATGTTGTGGTTGCAGTCGAGGCAATAGGTGAATTCCGGGGACAGGCACACTTGGGCGGACTGGGTGCGGAAGAAGGTCTCGCGCATCAGGGTCTCAATGGCCTTCGGCGAGGGGCGTTCCTCTCCGATGAAAGCATGCGTAATAGCACCGCTCTCAATCAGACTGTGGAATCGCGCCTGCATACGGATGCGCTCGACCAGCGAGATGGGCGCATCGGCTGACATGTGGATACTGTTGGTGTAGTAGGCCACATCTTCGCTGGCGCCCTTGTAAGACTTCAGAGCCTCTTCGCGGTAATAGACCAGATCTGCCTTAGCCAGACGGCGGGCTGCGCTTTCCGCCGGAGATTCTTCGAGGGTCAGCTTCATTTTATGTTTCACCGACAGCTTTTTACATCGAAGGAACATATGCGCGATGATTCGCTCGCCGAGGCACTGGGCCTCTTCGCTCTCGTGCAGTTCCTGCCCCAACAAAAACTTCACGGCGTCGTTCACGCCAATGAGTCCGATGATATAGGTGGCCTTTCCCAGCTCCACATAGGGTTTTCCATCACAGGCCATCTTGCCGATCTGCCACAGCGGGAAGCCGGGGCCGCTGATCATTTCCGCGATGCGGGTCCGCTTTTGCTCGTGGGCCTTCACAGCTAAATCCATCATCTTGTCGATTTCGGCAACCAATCCTTCATAGGTGCGCTCTCCGTCACGTGCCGCGCGATACATGCATTGCGGGATGTTCACGGTGACATTCTGGAACCCGCAGAACCGCAGGCTCTCGGGATGCCGGAGCATATAGGTGTCGGAGACGGTGGTGCGCAGGCGGCAGCAAGCCGATAGCGTGACTTCATCGCGATCAAAGATGAAATAGACCGACCCATTGCGGCTGGCGACTTCGCAGGCGCGGTGATAAATTTTCATCTGTTCGGGGTCGGTGAAGGTTTCAGCGCTGACATGGAAATCGCATTTAGGGAACTCAAAGACATGCCCGTTGGCATCGCCTTCTTCCCACACGACCAACAGAGCCCGAGCGAGCTCACGGGCTTCTTCTTCGTAGTCGCCATAGGTCACAATGGTTTCGCCGCGCTTTGCCAGCTCAGCCTCCACTGCCTTATCCAGGATCTGGCCGTGTTTTTCGTCGGTCAATTCGCGAAGGACACAACGACGGGTACCCTCGTCATCAGCCCGATACAGTTCCATCATCTGGTTGCCATTCGCATCCTTCTCGGGGAGGGTCACTTCCTCCAAACGAACGGTCTCGCCCTCGGCCGTGCGCAGCATATAGCAGCCGCGGGGACCGACCGCCGGGACCGTCTTTAGATATCCGGGCACGCCGCTGTGAATGTTGAAGTCCAAAAAGATGGTCTGTCCGCCGCGGGAGAAGGCGTTCTGGGCCGCACCGAAGATCAGGCCTTGCGCAATTTGGCGGATTTCCGCTTTGCTTTTCCCCTTCAGATATGGGGCATACATGATGTTGATGTAGGCCAGTCCGAGTGCCCCGGCATAGTTCGCCTGCATGGAGGACAGGAAGGTATTGAGGTGGCCGGTCAGCACATGGGCGCTGTGCGCGGGCGCACTGTCGTTGTTCAGGTTGTTCAGACCGCGCAGGCCATACTTCTTCACATACTCAACGGAATGCGAGGAGCAGTACACGCGGTGCGGATAGCCCAGATCATGCAGATGAATGGCGCCGGTGTTGTGCGCACTCTTCAGGTCGGCTGAAAAAATCGTATCCAGCGCCCACTGTTTCAGCACCAGCTCGGCAATCCCCAGCTGCACGGCTTCGGGGTTGTTGTTGACGATGTTGCTGTTCTCGAGACTCTTGGCATACATGAGCCGATCCACAAACTGACGGGATACGCCATAGACGGACAAATCCCGCAACTGGTGGCGATAGCCGCGAAGAGACAGTTCATTGTTGATCATTTCGCGGATGAGCGTGCTGTCGATGCTGTTCAGACCGCCGGCGATGATCTGGTTTTCCACCGTCTTGGCGATATTCAGAACCACTTCGCCATTCAGGTCCGTGTGCTCCATCAAGGTTTCGATGATTTCTTTTCGGTTCCACGGCAGCGAATTGCCCCGGGCGACCGATTCCACCAGCAGCATGCTGGCATCCGTCAGATCCACCGGGCGCTCGGTGCCTTCCTGCGCCCGCTTATTTCGGACACGAATGCGTTCGCGAGCCAGCTGACGATGCTTCCGGAAGCGCTTGTAGGCCGCCACGGTCGGCGCATAGCCCTGCTCCGCCAGTACGATTTCAATCAGATCCTGCATGTCTTCAATCAGCGGGATCCGCTTCCCCTCTTCATCGTCGGACACATGATATTCGCTGCGCGGGTCGGACAACTGCTGAATCACCAGGTCGGCCATCTGGTCCGGCATGGTTTCGCCCACTTCCACATGGTCACGCCGAAACACCTCATCCGCGGCACGATAGATGGCGGTAACAATTTTTTCGCGGCTGAAAGGCACGACCATGCCATTGCGCTTACGGAATCCATCAAAGAGTTGTGTTTCTGTCTGTTCCATAATGCTGTCCATCCTGTTGAGCTTCACTGACCAAAATTCTGAGCGGCGCGGGGGATGCCCTGCGCTGAACCACCTTGATTCAACGTCAACCCACTCTGTGGAACAATCCTCAACCTGAAAAAATATTCAGAAAAGGCAACCCCCACAACATAATGTGGTTGTTAATTGTCAAGACAACTACAATAAGTGGTTTTATGGGGTGCAATTCGTTTTTCAAGAATGAGTTATGACCTATAAAATCAGGGGTGGTAGTCCTTCCGCGCATCCCATGCAGATCCGCCCAGTTTCGTGCGGCGCCCCCTAGAACTTCTCCACTCCACCGCCTCCATTTCGTCCTGGGGCAGCCACAGCATTTGACTTGGCGGCCCACTTCCGCAATAAATGGACCCATTATGGAATGGAGACCTGCGTTCCCGTCTCCAAATACTGGAGCCCCAATATGAAGATCATTCGCCCCTTTTATACCGTTCTCTTGGCCGCCCTGTGCGGCTTGCCTGCTGCCTGTTCAGCCCTGCCGCCGGCCTTTGCCGCGGAAGCCCCGGATGCGGGGGCCCACATGCTAGTAGAAACCTATCTCCCTCTTCTAGCCAGCGGCGACTTTGATTCGGCGATTCGGATGACGGATCTGCGAAGCATGCGGGAATATTTTCTGGACCGGCGTCTGTCCGAACTCAAAGCAAAAAATCCGGAACTCACCGGCCAGGACCTGGAGGAAATGTCTGCTCAACTCCAGCTGAATGACCTCAACCCGCTCCGTCTGAAAGATATTTTGTTGAATGTGTTGAAAGAAGGCGCCTTCGAAGGCATGTCCTGGACCCTCCAGGGCTATGCCCCTGCGCCGGAAGCCATCGGTGGCTACCTGGTCAGCATTCAGACTCAGACCGCGAATGGCCCAAAAAAGCCCCTGATGCTGGGGATCAAGAAACTCGGTGAGCAATGGATGGTGGCGCCGGATATTATCGAGAAACTGGCTGGGCAGGCTCCAGCGGCCGCCCCTGCGCCGCAACAGACAACGCCGCCCGAGGTGAATGATATTGTGGATCAGTTCTGGTCCCAGTGGAAGCAGGGAGAACTGGATGAAGTTCATGCCCTTATGGGTGCCAAGTTCCGGAAGCGCGTTCCCCTGCTGCCCTTTCTTCAGCAGGCGCAACAGGTGATAGAGGACATCGGAATTCCCACTGCCTGGTCCGTTGTTCAATGTCGATCAATCGGACCGTCCGTTCTGGGTCTGGGCGTGGATGTCCAGGGTTCGAAAGCCGATATGCAGACAATCATGGTCTTTCGAAAAACCGGTGACACCTGGGTGCTGGAGGACAGCCAATTCCGGCCGGTTCCCATCGAAGAAGACCCCGCAAAACCCGCCACGCCGGCCCCGAGCCCATCCCCCCGTTTCCGTTCCGATCTCCGCCCGGATCTGAAATCGCCATTTTTCTCCGCCCCAGCCCCCGCAAGCGGAACCCCCACCCCGACGTCACCCGCGGGGGGAGAAGATCCCTCTCCTGTCTTGGAATAATCCCACTATTTTGAAACAGTACCCGCAATGAATACACCGCCAACATCTGAGGCCACTCCCGGCTCCTTTTCCGCAAAAGGGAAACGATTGGGAATCTTTGTCATTTCCTACAACGCCGAATTGCTGATTCAAGATACCCTCAAACGAATTCCAGAAGAAGTGTGGCGGGAAGTGGAAGTGGTCTATGTGGTCGATGACTGCAGTATGGATGAAACCACACGCAAAGCGATGGACTACCCCAATCCGGATGGGAAGCTGGTCGTCTTTCGCAATCGCGTAAACCGCCGGTATGGGGGGAACCAGAAATTTGGATATCAATATGCCATCGACCGTGGTCTGGATGCCGTCATCATGCTTCACGGCGATGGACAATATGCCCCGGAACTCCTCCCCAATTTGTTTCAGCCCTTGGTGGATGACGATGCCGATATCGTGATTGGATCGCGGATGATCCATCGGGCGGATGCCCTTCGAGGCGGGATGCCCAAGTATAAATTTGTAGCCAATATCGCCTTAACTCAAATCGAAAATATGTTAAGCGGACTGGAGATGTCCGAATTCCATTCCGGATATCGTGGCTACAGCACCCGTTTTCTCCGACGCATCCCACTTTGGGAGAACAGCAATGAATGGCATTTTGACACCCATATCCTGTTTCAAGCCCGGCAAGCCGATGCAAAAATCTGTGAATTGCCCATTCCGACGCGCTACGGCGACGAAGTCTGCCATGTGAATGGCGTCTCCTACGGCCTCAACTGCATTGGGAGTGCCCTTCTGTTCCGGCTGCATCGCTGGGGACTCATCCGGCTCAACCGGTATGACATCGCCCCGCCCTCGCTGGTGGAATCCCGAAAGCTGGACGACCCCTATTCTTCGCACTCTCTCATCCTGAAACGCCTGCGAAAAATGGATCTACAGGGGAAACAGGTCCTGGACCTCGGCTTCGGCTGTGCGGCCATTGCCGCCGCCCTACAGGCGGAGGGGACCGTCAATGACGGGATCGATCATGACCCGCGCGCCGGCGAGGAATCCCGTGCCCACTTCCGGCATGTCTATCCCCAGGATCTCAACCGGGTAGATGAGATTCCGCTGGAAGAAAAATATGACATTGTTCTGGCGGCCGACATGCTTCAGTTTTTAGTGGATCCGGCTGAGTTTCTTTCCCGCCTGAAGAAGTATCTTATGAAGGGGGGGGTCTTGGTAGTCTCCCTGCCGAACTTGGTCAACATTCAGACGCGACTGCGCATTTTGCTCGGACAGTTCCCTCTCCATCATCGCGGCCTGCTGGAAACGCAAGCCCTTCATTTCTACACGCTGGACAGCATGCGGCAACTGGTGGCCCGTGCAGGCTGGAAGGTGGAGGAAATGGATGTGACCGATTTTCCCCTGACATTGGTCTTCCCCTTCCTACGCCGAAAGAGATGGCGGCTGCCCCTTTGGATCTGCCGCGGCTTTACGCGGCTGTTTAAAGGGCTCTTCGCCTATCAAGGGGTTCTGTTCTGCAAGAACCCCAACGAAGCCGACCTTCTGTAAACCCCACTTCCGACCGCACCGCTTCAGGCGCCGGCGGGGCCATGATAGGACGGTTTCACCCCGAACTCCGCGGCCAGTATTTCTTCCAGCTCCGTCATGGGCAACCCCACGACATTGGTATAGGACCCCCGGATCTGCCGGATCATATAAGCCGCCCGGCCCTGAATGGCATAGGCCCCGGCCTTGTCCATGGGTTCTCCGCTGCGGATATAGGCCGCGATCTCTCCGTCTGTGAGCACCTTGAATTCCACATCGGTTGAAACCGCCTTCGACCGATTCACCTCCGCGCCGGCGGTATTGCGACCACTCACACAAAATCCCGTGATGACCTGATGCGTCTGCCCGCTGAGCGACCGCAGCATTTCCTGTGCCCCCGATTCGGACGCGGGTTTTTCCATAATGCGACCGCGAAGAACCACGACCGTATCCGCAGCGATCACCACGGAACCGGAGGGCACGCGAACGGCTACATCCTGAGCCTTTTCAACGGCATTTCGCAGCACATACTCCAGCGCTTCTTCACCCGGCCGGGTTTTCTCCTCCGCCTCCGGAGAGATGACTTCAAACTGATATCCGAGCTGATGCAGAAATCCGCGACGGCGCGGGCTAGCGCTGGCCAGCACCAACCGCTGGTTTTCGATACTCAACTTTTCCATGACTTTCCTCCGATCCCCCGGTGAACCATCTGAAACTCTTCTCTGTCAGCATCCCCAGTACAGCATATTGAATAGACCGCATCGGTGTCCAGCGGGCGAAAGCCGACAACGGCCGGGCCCGCCGCGCCGCTTTCAACCAATTCTCCACTCCGGCCACCGAGGTCACGGCACCATCCAGGGCATAGATGTTCACCCGGCGGACCCCACACCCCAGGACCGTTCCCACGGCTTCCTCCAGATCAAAGGCGCTCCGCATGCCTCGCAAATAGTCATAGAACAAATCGCCGCCTCCGAACAACGCCGCCCGCTCCTCATTTTGCTGAATTTCATGATAATCGCCGATGAGGCCGACATCCATCGCCGCACGCGGGCCATAGAGGCGATGTGCCAGAGCCGCATAGCGATTCAACATGGCTACATAGGAGAGCTGACTGGCCTGATAGCGATAGGTAATGAAGGAGAGCGCATCCCAGGCCACCCCGCTCACCGGGGCATTCAGCGCATCCTCCAGAGCCACATTATCTCGGGATTGTGCATCCAGAAACGCGCGGTTGGCGGCTCCATCTACGGCATAGCCCCGCTCCCGCAATTCATCCAGCAAGGCATTGAGGCTTTCAATGTCCTGCTGAAAGGATTCGGGGTCCAGTTGTTCACGGAGGATTTTCGCCAGTTGGGGAAGACTTTTGGCCTGAACCGCCGAAAACAGTTCCTTCCCCAGCAGGGGAGATGGCTCGCAATCAAACACAAAGGCCCGGACCGGAAGGTTGTTCTTCTGAAAAAAGTCGGCGGTCCGGCGAGCCAGTTCTACCGTGGCCCGGATACTGGCCTGCCCGACATACAGGTGCTCTTCATACGGAAGCAGGAGCCAGGCATCCACCCCGACACCCGCCCGCTGTGCTGCACGAAGCAGCTCCGAAAATTCGGGATCATCCAAGCTCTCCCGCTCCACATGCAGAATCAGGTCGCATGAATACTTCTGCAGGGTGGCCAAATGGGGAACAACTTCGTCATAGGGGAGAAATTCACACCAGATGGCCAGGCGGTCTATGGGCGGGTCCTGAGAGGCGGAGAGGCCGCTGGCGGCCACACACCACACGATCACCCCCAACATGAATCCGAATCGCTTCATCCGGCTCAGGTCTCTTCGCGAGGCTGGTTCTTCTTCTGGTCCCAGTACGGAGACATCATGCGAAGATTGGAGACCACCTGCGGGAAGACGTCTGCAATCACCCGCACCTCTTCTTCGGTGGTATAGGCACTAAAGCTCAGGCGGATCGACCCATGCATGGCCGTAAACGGCACCCCCAGGGCGCGCAGCACATGACTGGGCTCCAGCGAGCCGCTCGAACAGGCGCTTCCCGTGCTGGCGCAGATCCCTCGACTGATCAGTTCATAGAGAATGCTTTCCCCTTCAATAAAATGACAAGCCAGATTGAGTGTATTCGGTGTGCGGAGCACGCCCTGCCCGTTCACTTCGACATGCGAAACGGTTTCGACCAGTTTCTTCTCCAACCCGTCCCGCAGGCGGGCCACACGCTGCATATCCTCGGCATGCTCCTTGGACAAACGGCAGGCCCGGGCCAATCCCACAATATAGGGGACATTTTCGGTTCCGCCGCGGCGACCGCTTTCCTGGTGCCCTCCCAGCAAGAAGGGCCGCATGGGGGTTCCGCGCCGGACAAAGAGCGCGCCGACCCCCTTTGGGGCATGCATTTTGTGGCCTGAGAAAGACAGCAGATCCACCTGCGCCAGCTCGCCCGTCAGGTCCAGCGGACATTTCCCGGCCGTCTGCGTCGCATCGGTGTGGAACATGATGCCTGCATCCGTTTCCTTCGTAATACGGGCCCATTCGCCCACAGGCCAGATCACGCCGGTCTCGTTGTTCGCATGCATCAGACTGACCAGCAAGGTGTCCGGGCGCAATGCACGAACAAAATCCGCCGTCGCAATCTGACCCTGACGATCTACGGGAAGCTGCGTGACTTCATAGCCACGCCGTTCCATTTCGCGACAGACTTCCAGCACAGCGGGATGTTCCACCGCACTGGTCAGAATATGCTTTCGGGCCGGATTGGCCGCCGCGACACCGAACAGAGCGGTATTGTTGCTTTCGGTAGCACACGAGGTGAAAATAATCTCTGAGGGATCCACCCCGCCCAGGAAATCCGCCACCGTCTGACGGGACGTCTTCACCGCTCCCGCGACATGGAGTGCCGGCTCATACATGGAGCTGGGGTTGAAAAATTCCTTCCCAAAATAGGGCTGCATCGCCTCAACGACTTCCGGTGCGACCCGGGTCGTCGCATTGCTATCGGCATAAATCAGCGTGGGGGTAGTCATCATGAACCTTCTCAGCTTATACAGGAATCACGGTGATCCGCTCATCCACCTGATCTTTCAAGGAGCGCTCCACAATCAACTGAAGGGTCCGCGCCGCCCCCATGCACCCGGCACAGGCACCCTTTAAGGAACAATAGACCTTCCAGCCTTTGATATCAATCAGCTCGATGTCGCCGCCGTCTCCCTTCAATACGGGCCGCACGGTTTCGTCGATAACCTGTTCGATCTTCCGATATAACTGGAACGGGGACGGTCCCGTCTCGGCCACCGGCTCGGAGGCCAATGTGGTCGGGGCCGGCTCACCCGCCCCCCAGGTTTCATTCAACAGGTCCTGAAGTCCACCGGGAGCATACCGGCAGGCGCCGCACATTCCACCCGCTTTCAATGCGGAAATAATCTCCTCGATGGTCCGCAGATTGAGTTCCTTGATCTTCCTGCGCAGATAGGGCTCCGTGATGCCAAAACATTTGCAGACCACCCGACCCTCGTCCTCCTCGGGCACATGGCCGGACAGTGTCACCCCCTGAGCCGCCAGATCCACGCCGCGTTTGGTTGCCCAGTCCACGACCGCGGCCTCCAGCGCTTCGGCACCCATCACCGAACAGTGAATCTTCTGCTGCGGCAACCCGTCCAGGTAATCCACGATGTCCTGGTTTTGAATTTTCAGCGCCTCAATGGGGGTCAGGCCTTTCCCTTCAATCATGCAACAAAGCGCTTCAGAAGCGGCAATCGCTGAGGTACAGCCAAAGGTCAGATATTTGGCGTCCACAATGACATCCTTCAAGGGATCGTCGTTTTTCGTCACCCGGAAGGTGAACTTCATGGCATCCCCGCAGACAATGGAGCCGTGTTTGCCCTCACCATCCGGATTCTCGATCTCCCCAAGATGGGTGCCCGGCTTGCCCTGCACCGCATCCATAAAGATCTGTTTCGTCTTTTCGCTATATTCCCAAGCCATACACTTCACCTTTCCAGTTGGAGAAAGATACGCCGTTCCAGGCATTTATCAAAAAAATACCGGCGCAAAATCCGCCCGATTCACACGCCTTGATCTTCCAGTCGCCGGCCATGCCGCAAAATCTTGATCCCCTTTGTCCACATCCGCCGGAAAAAGGGAGGGCAATCCCCCACATGACTGATCACCAACGGACGGTTGACGTAGCGAAAATCGCACACCGCACTCATCCGCTTCCAGAGATCGTAGTCATCGAAATAATCTGCGGGATCCCATCCCCCCACCTCATCAATCAGGGCCTTGGTATGCACCACATTGGCCGTGTTGATAAAATTGTAGCGCATCAGTTTTTCCCGGTTCCACCGATGCAGCCAGGACTGGAACGGGTTTCCCCAGATGCGGTGGCCGGTCTCCTTGTCGCGGTATTGACAACGGCAGTAAAACACAGGCTGGGAAGGCGCCTGGGCCACCTCGCGCATCATGAGCCGCAAAAAATCGAAATGATATTCATCATCGTCATCCAGATAGGCGATGTAGGGCGCACGGGCCATTTCAAAGATTCCGTAGTTTTTGGCAATGGCCCCGTGGGCCCGAGGCGGTGACTTGACCGGAAGATTGTAGAAGCGAATCCGCTCATCTCCATATGAGGCGACGACGGCTTCGCTGTCATCCGGGGTGCAATCCCCGACCACACAGAGCTCCCACTCATCAAACTCCCGCTGAGCCCGCACCGAGTCGATGGCGCGACGCAACACCGCCGAACGGTTGTAGGTGCTGGTGATGATGCTAATTTTAGGTGTGGATGACATGAAGTGCCTCAGCCCCGAAGGGCATTTTTCAAAACCTCTAACGCGGCTGGAACATCGGAGGGCACCAGAACGAGACCCTTCTCGTCATTCGGACCGCCCGATGAGTAGCCATATTCGATATTCAGATTATGCTCGGCCAATACACTCAATACACGCCCTAATTCACCGGGCTCGTTGTCCACCCGGACCAGCAGGACGTCACGGGCCGCCACCAGCTCGCCCGAATCCTCAACCAACTGCCGAGCTTTTTCCGTGTCATCCAGAATCAGCCGGACATAGCCATGCCCCTCCGTATCCGCCAGCGTGAACCCGTAGATGTTCACCCCGTGCTGCCCCAAAAAGGCGGCCAGAGACGCCATCGTGCCCTTCCGGTTGTCGATATAGACCGTCAACTGGAGGCCTTTGGAAAAACGGATTGTTGAATCACTCATGTCAGATGCATCCCATCGGGAAGAAAACGATCCCCGTTACCGGGTTTATTTGAAGATCAAGCCGGCCTGTCCCAGCCGCCGACCAAGTTCCTCCAGCACGCGGGCATCGTCGCCCCGGCCGGCCGACTCGAATGTCGCACCAAAACGCAGATAGGCGCCTGCGTCATCCCATGGCACCGTAGAGATGGAATGCTCTTTGATCAGATATTGGGAGGCCTCTTCCGCATTCGCAAACACCTGCCCGTCTGCAGCCCCCTTCGGCGCCGCCACATAGAGGTAAAAGGTACCCCCCGGCATCCGGGCCTTGAAGCCGGCTCCTTTGAGAACCTTCACCAGCTTGCGCAGGCGGCGCTGGTAGTGCGCACGGATTTTTTCGGACAATTTCATATCGGCAATCCCGGCGCAGGCCGCTACCTGAATCGCCTTGAACTGGCCGCTGTCGATATTATCCTTCACCTCCGCCACCGCAGCCACCGCCTGACGGCTGCCCGCAACAAAACCGAGACGCCAGCCGGTCATGTTGTAGCTCTTACTCATGGAATGGAGTTCAATCGCGGCGTCCTTCCCGCCCGGTCGCGACAGAATCGAAAGGCGCTCGCGGCCATACACCAGCGTCGCATAGGCGGCATCCTGCACAATCAGGATGTTGTGACGATTGGCAAATGCAATCAGCTCATCAAAGAAGGCTTCCGTTGCCGCCGTGCCCGTTGGATTATTCGGATAGTTCACATAGAACAATTTCACCTTGGACAGGTCTCTCTTCTCCAGAGCCTTCAGATCCGGGAAAAACTTATTCTTCTTCAGCAGGGGAACCGGGATGACCGTTCCGCCCATATACCGCGTATGAGTGGCCAAAACCGGATACCCCGGGATGGTGGCAAGGATCTCGTCCCCTGGATTAATGAAACAAAGGGGCAGCATGGCCAGAGCCGGCTTCGCGCCGATCGTATGGTTGATCTCGGTAACGGGATCCAGATCCGTCACGCCGAAGAATTCCTGCATGTACTGACCCGACGCCTCTTTGAATATCGCCAGACCGTTATCCGCATATCCCCGGTTCTCTGGATCATCGACGGCCTTCTTTAGCGCTTTCCGGATGGCCTTGGGTGCCATCTGATCCGGCTCCCCCACCCCAAAGTCCAGCATTTCAACGCCGGGATGCGCCGCGCGCGCCGCCTGCTTGGCCCGCTTGATCTTTTCAAATTTATATATGGCCGTATCCTGGCCGAAGCCTTCTCCGCCAATTCGCTCCGCAAAAAGTTTCTTAATTTCCATCTGGATTCCCTTTCTAAAATCGCTCTCGATTATTCACGCCCAGCCCCGTTAATCAACCGCTTTCTGCCTGATTCCCACCAATGGGTGAATTTTAGCATTGTCTTCCCCCTCCCCTTGTGGCATCAACATCGGACGATTGTACTCACCTTTTTATCGAAATAGGAGCCCCTGAATGAATGTTCTGCATATCCTCGCCAATCCTCGGCCCGCCGAAACCTCGGCTTCCAAGAAGATGGCCTTTCAATTTTTTGCCACCCTCATGGAGAAACTTCCCGACGTCGAGGTCAACAATGTGGACCTCTATCAGACAAAGCCTCCCTTCGTCAGCGCGGACGCCCTCAACTACTTCTGGGGTCCGGTGGCCGACAGCAGCTATATCCCGACCAAGTCCGAGGAAAATGCCGCGAACTTCTCGAACAGCAACGCCCCGGCCCTGATGGATGCCGATGTGCTGGTGCTGACGATGCCGGTCTGGCTGAACAGCATGCCCGCCATTCTGAAGGCATGGCTCGACCAGGTCATCATCCCCGGCAAAATGTTCACCTTTGGGCCGGACGGCATTGTCCCGATCCACAAACTCAAGACGGTCGTCCTGTTGGTCTCGTCGGATCAGGTCTATAAGGAAGAGGATGTCCGCGACGGGCTGACGCCAGCCATTCGTGCCATCTTCACTTACATCGGCGTCGAAGACATTCAGATTGCCTGGGCCGACGGACAGGATACCACCCGTCACATGGACTCAGCCGAACGCCTGGAAATGGCCATCGAAGCCTCCAGCGAAATTGCAGAGGATCTGGCCGAAGAAGGCTGAACGCCTTCCCACGATCACCCCGCGGGCCATCCGCGGGGTTTTTTATTGCCCAGCCCCTCTCGGTTCTCGATCCGCCGGGGCTGGACGCCCTTTCCCACACGATGGAAAATGGTTTCCATGGTGTGGACACTTCTGCGCCGCCTTCCACCGCTAGGTGTCGGGACGGGACGAAGAGGCGGCGGCTAATCCCGGGCAGCCCTCGACCTGCCAGCCATGCGGAAAGGTACGGCATTGCCGGGGGCGAGCGGCATAGATACGGCATCTCCCCTTCGCATCGAGAAAGGCACAGGCTCCGTCAGGGGCCTCTTTGAAGGTTAACTGCGAACGATTCCGGGCCAAGGTCGTATGGGCCTCGAGAAAGGCCGCCTCTGTCATCCCTAGGGCCGCAGAAGCAGCTGTGATATCGGATGCCTCAAGCAGGACGGAACCCGGCCAGCGGCAACAGGCACCGCACTGCTGACAAACAAAGGGGGGCATCGACAAGGCACTGCTATGAGATCGCGTGGAACGAGACCTCTACTGGGCGTAGATGCGTTCGCCACCGGGACCGATCTGGATGGGATCTTTCTCATCCAGCAGTTCACACGACACATTGATGTTCCGGATCCAGGCCAACGCACGGGCCTGCTGAAAGACTTTGAAGCTGTCCGGACGGACGAAAAAACAGATGAATTGGTTCTTCGGGTTGATTTGAGCCAGACGGGAGCCAAACCACATCTCGGGGGTCTCGTCCAGATAGCGTTCAAATTTATACCCTTCCGCATCCGGAACGGCGGTAAGCACATATTTGCCGAGAAGTGCATAGGTATAGTCGAGACGGTACCCGCCCAACTCCATCGAAGTGGTGGCGGCGGTCTTGAGAAATTCCGCCTCATTGTCCTCCACCAATGCGCGGATATATTCGGTCTTGATATCACAAGCGGCTTTGAATTCATCCAAAGAGATATGGAAGAGCTGATTGTTGCGGCATTCAAAGAAAATCGGACTTTTGTCATCCCCCGTCAATTCCTTTGGCGTGGAGACCAGCACGGTGATTTGAGATGCATCAATACCCGTCAACAGAATGATCAGAACCAGAATTCCAAGAATACAGGTCATGATGTCCGTAAACGAACTCAGATCCATCGCTGGGCCTTTGTCACCCATACCTATTCTCCTTCGCTTTCCACAATTTCTCCTGCTTTTTCCACAATAATCGGCCGGCCGGTGTCCCAGGGCTCAAAGCCTACATCAATTCCCCGGTCCCGGATCACCTGGCGCAATCGACGCTGGAAAACGGCACTGCCGGGTCGCAGCAACAGCACCAGATATCGGGAGTCCTTTTGAACTTCAACGTCATCCAGAAACTTCTCAAATTCGTTGCCTTCAAACATCAGATCCCGTGCGGTGATCACTTTGTTCTCATACACTAAAATCATCTGGTTCGGTTCCACATCGATATAGATGGGATCCTGACGCATATTTTGGAACTTGGGAGGAACAAAGGTTTTCTCGTCCTGATCCTCTTCATAGACTGCGCCGGTGACGACCGAACCGATTTTGATGTTTTCCGGGTTACTGATGATGGTCAGCACATTACTGACAAGCATAATCACCAACACTCCAATCAACATCAGCACGATGTTCTGAAATCCAGACATGTCTACATCGGCACCCTTCATGACCCGGGCTCCTCTGTGACTGCAGCTTCGGGTGTTGATTCCGGCACAGGTGTGGCTTCCGGAGCCCCAGCCTCAGGCGCCGCCGACTCGTCAGGCAAATTTTCCACATCCTGCATCGGGGCAAAGACATCTACATCTATGGATGTTTCGAGATCCATCTCTACACGCTTCTTCTCGACAATTTCTTTCAGATCGCTAGCTCCACCCGTCAGGGTCCCTTCGCCATCACTGGTAAAGGCCACCGTCATACTCGCCGGGAACTGACCCAGGCGAAGCCAGCCGACGGACCGGTTGGCACTGGAATTGGCTCCAAACCCCGAAATCAGCAAATTGCTGATCTGTTCCTTGGTAACCGAGCCCTGCATCCCCTCGATGGTCGCCTCCTCCATGAAGGAGGCTTCATATGTCACCGTGCCGGTCGGAGAATTGGTCGACTCGACGATGAGCTTGGCCCGCTGCTCCCGCGGCCCCTGGAACAACGTGAGATAATAGTCCCCGTAGATTCCGGCACCCAGGAATGACAGATTGATATACACGCCACCATCGGACTGATCCATTCCACAGGCCACAATCGGGATGTGCAGCCCGCCCGGAGCAGAGGCAATGCGAGAGATGTTCGTTCCGGACAGGCGATAGACCCCGACATCCCCCTTGAAAACGGGTTTGGTTTGCTCCACAACTCCGCTCTTTCGACGGGCAGAAAAGAAACTCAGGCTCGGCGTGACCGCGGTCTCGGTCATCACCACTTTGCTGGGGAACAACAGGAAAAACTCGACCTCCTCGATGGGGTCATCCTCGGCGCCTTCCACCTCGACCGCGGCACGGATTCGACCGGCCACCACCGGCATCTTGCCTGCAATATCACTGAGATTGAAATTCACGGCGTGAGTGGTTTCATCTTCCATCATGTCATCCGTCGCACTCTGTAACCGGTCAAAAAATGTATTCAGAAAGGCGGGAGCTTCGGTCGGCAGGCCCATCATGCCTTCCACGGAACGGACAATCTGACGCATCGCGACTTCGTTGAAGCCCATGGGGGGATTGGGGGTACATTCCAGCAACTTCCCGGCCACCGGATCAGTCACCAGATACCGGCCGTTCACGCGATCCATCGCGATATCGCCCACAGACTGGAACTGATCGCTCAGAACGGTCTGCTGGCCCGTGAAGGGATCCATCCGCATGATCGTGGCTTTGCCCGGGGCCGTTTGTTCCGCCAGGATAAACGCGCCATCCGGATAGATGGCCAAGCTCAGGAGGTCCGCCCGGCCCGTGGCCTCCGGCGACCCGCCCAGCATGATGTGGCGGTCCACTTCCCACCAGGAAAGCGTTCCTTTGTTCCGATCCCCCAGCACCATCACATCCTGCTTCTCTGAAATGGCAAAGGTGTTGAAGTTCGCGAAAGGACCGAAATCCACCACCCACCAATTACCGTCCGGCTCCCGCACCAGCGAAGATCCGAACTTCATGAAATCAGATCCGACCTCATCGGCGCCCGCAATAAACAACCGGCCGCCTTCATCGGCAAAAATATCGCGCCACTGAAATTCTTGATCCAACCAGGGGACCGGAATCCCCTTGGCCACTGCAAATTGGCCTTGCTCATTGGGTGTAAACTCCAGCAGACGGCCGTTGGGCACCTGTTCAGCCACATAGAGAAGGCCATTGGAGGAAATGGTGATGGGACCGGGCTTCTGGAGCGCAGCCATCATCCATTTTTTAAGCGGCACTTCCGGGGTGATGGCCCAGCGGGGTAATTCGTTGGTCACGGTCCAGCCGGGAGCGAGCGCCGGAGAGACCTGCCCATCCTTGTAGATGCTGATTTGACCACTGCCCAGTTCCGACACGTAGATGTCGCCGGTTTCAGGATGGATGGCCACACCGTGGGGCTGTTGAAGCCCCGAAGCCAGCACACGGACCGTCAGACTTTGCTTTTGCTTCTGAGCCTGGGCGCCCGCGACACTGCACAAGAATACACAAGCCGCACAGACCAGCTGAAAAGACCGCATTCGATGAGTTCTCCGCATGGCCTGCGCTTCCCCTACACCCATTCTAGGCGCGGACTTCTTCTTGCAGAGTGATGACTCTGGGCTTGCTTAAGCGACGGCAGAATTCGTCGGTGGTCGTCAGATGTTCACGCAACTGCGCAAACGTCTTCTCGAACTCCTCGGCACCGGCAATACCGGCCACCGCACGTTCCAAGGCCTGTTCCACCTGCAGTAATTCCTGGATCTGGCCACCCATCTCGGTGATGGATGCAATCTGTTGACCCACGCCCTCGGCCGCTTCTGCTGCCTTTTTTAGGCTGCCACAGAGGCCGGCCTGGATTTCATCAGAGCTATGGGCATATTCCTTGGCCAGCTCTGCGGCCTTCAGATGGGCGCTTTCCAGCGCGGCCGCCAGACTGCGGACTTCATCATCCGTCGCGCTCTTCCGAGCCGCCACATAGTGTTCGGTCAATTCTGCAAATTGTTTTTCGACCACCGAACCGGCCTTCTGGATCGATTCCGTAAAGACCTCTTCATAGCGGTCCGGGTCCGGGATATACCGTCGGAAGGCCGCTTCAATCGAATCTTCAAGATTCTCGATCACGACTGGCTGTTGTTCGGCGGAGGGCAGCCGTGAAATAAAATGCTCATCCAGATAAATTTCGATTTCAGCCAGCAGAGTCGCCTCACGGCGCATAATAGAGGTCAGGGGGAATTGGAGGACGGTCACCAGCATCAACGCAAGGAATGTCGTATCAAACGCCACACCCAGTCCGATGGTCACGTTGGCGATAGCGCCCTTAATCGCAGCCAGTTCTGCCGCACCCGACAAGAATTCGGCGAAAGACCCGACAGCGGCACTCAGCCCTTGCACCGTTCCGATGAAACCCAGAATAGGAATCACCCACATCATCGTGCGAGCCAGCGTAAAGGTCATATCCGAAGCAACCGTATCGCGCGTGGCTTCCGCCCCCATCCAGCTGGATACACGATCGACATCCTTGGTCGAAAGCCATAGACCCAAACCGCGGTCCAGACGTCCCAACATAATGCTGGTGAGATCTTCGCCTTCCTCGTGGATCCGTTTCCGGAGGAGTTGTAAATCTTCCTCATTGTCCATGTTAGCGCTTTGAACTTCTGCGGTGTCGTCATAGATATGCCGAATCTGAGACGTCACAATCCGGGACTTCATGACGAGGAAAAGATTAACCACAAAGAAGCTGTAGAGTTCCAGCCACTGAACCGGACCACGATGATTGACGAGGCCATTCACATATTTGAGAAGCCCCTTGTTGTAAAGTGTGGTTCCAAAATGCAACCCGAGGGCAACAATGACGGTCAGGATAAGGGCCCCGACCAGCTGAATCCAGACATTCGCTTCTGTATTTGCACGCGCATTGCTGAATTGCTCAGCCTGTTCCACAACTTCTTCTTTGGCCATAACTTTACCTGCTTTTTCTATTAAACCACTGGGCCGTGTATACGGCTTGCAACTTTTTCCACACTCTCAAACTGTGGAGGGAGCGTCGATAAAAAACTCGCCGGATTTGAACAAATTAGACGATCACATCGTGCAGAGACATAAGGTGATACGTTCATCCCATGAAAATCAGAATACAAATGCCATCCCCAAATCAAGTGGGGGGCCGCTTTGAGCTATTCCGAAGGACGCGCTGAGGTATGCTTTTCTACGGCTTCTCCAGAAGACGAAAGAGACCGGAACCAGCTGCGGGAGATAGCTTAAGCTTTTATATCACGGCTGTGAAACAGAGTCTCTTTGAGTTCACCCAGCACATAGGCGACTGCGAAAAGGACTAAAACCGGAATGTATCCCAGATAGGCTGAATCCCGCTTGGGATGGTTAATTCCGGCTCGCTTCAGGCGCTTCGCCGCTCGGCCAAACCGGTGAATTTGGACCACTTGTCTCCAAAAGGAATGAGGCGGATGATAGACAAAAGCCTCCGGAGAGTAATACACAAGCCAATTCTGTTCGCACACATTATGTGCCATCGCCATGTCATCTCCCTGGGCCAAAAATTGTTCCGGACACCCCCCCGCTTCCGCAAGAGCTTCCTTGCGAAAAGCAAAATTAGCGCCGATGACATGGTACCAATCGACGATTCCCTCTTGATAGGGATTATAGCGACGCTGAGAATACGGAGAGGAGGCCATGGCCAATTGCGCGGTGCGCTGCCACAGCGTCGCATCAGGAGGAAGCAAAGAGGGGCCGGTGACAATCCCGACCTGCTTGGAATCAAACCCCTTTCGGATGGCCTGATGCCATCGAGGCGCAAGCACGGCATCATCATCCACGAAGGCGATCAGATCCCCTTTCGCCTCACGCAGCGCCACATTACGCTTGGCGTTTAAAGGATAGGGTGCAAACAGCTGTCGAACCCGGGGGTCGCTGAAGTGGTCGTTCCAGGGAAAGGACTGCCCCTCGGTGCCAACGAGGAGAATTTCTTCACAATCCGTCTGTATCAGACTATCGATCAACGGGGCCAGATCATGCCCCATCCCGGTACATATGGCTACTGATAGAGTATTCATAAATGTGTTGTCACCCTCTTGTTAAGCAAAAAACAGATGCGGCCCCATGTAAGAGCCCTTCGCTGGCACGGTTCATTCCGCGCTCCTTCGCCGATGAGCCCAGAGTAATGAGAAGGCTGCTCCGAACCCCACCAGAATTCCTGCCCATTGCAAATAGATCGGCCCGGATGAGGGGGCGTACCGCAAAATGATTTCGTGCGTTCCCGCCTTCTCCAGAGGAATTCCCTGGAACATATAATCACACCGGATGACAGGGACCGGTTGACCATCAACTGTCGCCTCCCAGCCCGCATCATATTTCTCGGACACGCGGACCACCACCGGCCCCTGATTTTTCACCGTGAACTCATATCGACCGGGAATGATTCGG
Source organism: uncultured Verrucomicrobiota bacterium (assembly GCA_964526745.1). Taxonomy (GTDB): domain Bacteria; phylum Verrucomicrobiota; class Kiritimatiellia; order CAIQIC01; family Lenti-01; genus Lenti-01. The sequence continues at coordinate 33,325 of CAZGMQ010000012.1, read as the reverse complement.
GCAATTTTCACCTGAGGAGGCTCGACCTCTCCAGCCAGCAAAGGCGGAGCTTCGACTTGACTCCCAGGGGGAAGTAAGACGGATTCATATGGAACGAATGATGGACTGGCCAACAGATTCAGGGCCTCATCGTCCGTCACCTCCCGCCACGATGACACCGCGGCGACACGGGGCGGCGGATTCTTCATCTTCAGCACAACTTCAGGCGCATTCGGCCCCCATGGCACACTGCGTGTACCGACTCCGCCTTGCCCGTCATCCACCGGCTGATACGCCCAAACCGGCTCCAATTGTGCGGCCCAGGCTGGATTCGCCAATAACTGCGACGCGACTGGCCCATGTGCAAGCACATGCGAAACCCCGGTCAACTGCCACATCCGGACCGGATCTTTCACCGAACCCCAGAAGGCGGTGTAATCTGCGGGAGGCCGCGGCAGCTGCGTCACATTCACCGATGGGATCCCCTGATAGGGGAACAGATAGGTTAACCACTGATTGTAGAATCCATCCTGAGTCGCCATCGCCGTGCGATGATGCCCGATTTCATGCTTCAGGTAGCGCACCAGCTCATTTTCGGCAACAAAACCCGAGGGCATAGTCTGAATATAGTGCGGAGCCAGAATGACGGCAGCATCAAACAAAACGACCAGAGCCGGGAGCCAAGCCAGCCAGACCCGTTTCCTTCCCGCCGGACGCTGAAGCAACCACAAGATCCCACCGCCCAATGCGAATGCGCCCGCCGCATACGTGACGGAAAAGGCTTTATTCCATTGGATCGGCTGCCCCATGGCCCCCCAGCCCATCGCGGACAGACGCGCGGCCCCGGCCGTCAGGTCCGACCACAGGGCCAATCCCGAAAGAAGCAGCAGACCGGACACGATTCCGGCGGCCCACAGCCATCTTTTCACGCTGGCTCTCTCCATTCGTATGGCCGCATCCAAACCAAACGCCGCCAGCACGCCCCAAGACAGCTGGAAAAAATGAATGAACTTGTTTGGATTCCGGATACTGCCGAAACCCGGCAACATGCTGAGCGGACGATACAAGGGAAAGAATTTTCCGAAGGCCAACAGCAGGGAAACCACACACAAGCCCGCCCAAAGCCAAATGATTCCCACATCCTTATCCCGGCGGCGGCGGAAGGCACTCCCCAGGGCCATCGCGGCAAAGAGAAGAGGAATGGCCCCCACATACACATTCTCCAGCTTGAAATTCATGAACCCCTGACGGGTCTGTTCCCAGCCATCGCTTCGGCCCATTTTTCCCCAGTAAGGCCCCTTGGGGTCACCACTCCGCCAGCCGGTCCAGCCCGGGGCGATAAAATCCAGACTCTCTCCCGGAGGCTGGCTCCACTGCGTCAGATAGCCCCACTGTGCCTCTGGAGACTCCCCTCCGGGCACTTCCGTGACGCCCGAACCCAATGCAGCCAACGTAACACCTCCGGCCAGCAAGGCCGCCACCACCGCAGCACCCCACGACTTCTTGATCAGCGGGAGAACCTTCCAACTGCCGGCCGCTTTCGACGCCTCGAATAATCCGATGGGCAGCAAAAGAAGTGCACAAAACAATGCCACATCCGACTGTTCGAGAAACATGGCTCCAACAGCGGCGCCCACAACCAATGACCACGCCATCCGTCCCGTGCTCCCCCATCGGCCCAACGCAAAAAGCGACAGCGCCAAAAATGGCATCAATCCGTATTTTCCTGCATGACCGGCATAGGTCAGCGTCAGATTGGTCCCCACCCAAAAGGCAACCAAACCGCCGAACACGCAGGCTGCCGGACGCAAGCCCTTATCTCGAAGATACAGTGCCAGTAACCAGGCGGAAAGCGTCAGGGTCAGGCCGTGAAACAGGTTGATAAAGACGGTGGCCGGCAACATCTTCAGCAAAAAGGAAGCGGGCCGCACCATGCTCATGGCCGGTAATCCCCACAAGGCTTCGCCATTCCAGGTCTGCACCGTCGAGGCCTCCAGCATCCGCTGGTACATGCGCAACAACCCCACGTTATCATCGCTGCTCATCAAGACCGCCCCCGGCGACCACAAGGTATGGAAGACCACCCCCGCCACCACCGCGAACAAGACCAGGAAAAGGATGGCCCATGCCCCCCGGCCACGCGCTGTCAATACCGTCTGCGACTGAATTGATTTCATCTAGGTATCAAAGTCATTCCCTGACCCACTGGCAAGCCTGAAAGGTCCCTGTCCATTCCCACCTAATGGGACAGACGGACTCTCCGGGAAGATGAAGAGTAGAAATCTCTTGGAGTATTACTCGGCCTTCATGCGAAGGAAGAACTTCTGATTACTAAGAGTCGATTCCGGCAGTCTTAATTTGATCTGCGCTTCGCCACCGACACCCTTGCGTGAAACCGGCGCTAAGCCATTGCTTCTCCAAAAGCCGGCGGCCTCCAAAAGGCTTTCCGTAAACTCAAAGGTGATCTGGCCGGGAGCACCGTCCAGCACGGCATAGGATATCGTCATCGATTCCGTGCCGGTGAACACCTCCTCCAAAGCCAGTTGGTAGACCTGATGGTCAGGAACAAGCGGGTCTGTTCCCAGAATAAGCCTAGCCGTCAGGCTTCGGTACAGGATTCCAGTTCGGCCCAGCGGGCAAAAAGGCGGTCGAGTTCAGCCGGAATGGCAGCGGAGCGCGCGGTCGCGGTCTGGATATCTGCCGGCGAGCCCTTGAAAAAGTCAGGATTTGCCATCTGCTGGTGAAGAACTTCCAGTTCCTCTTCCAGCGCGGCAATCTGCTCCGGGATATCCTTCAGTTCCTTGCGCACTTTGTTGGAGAGCTTCTTCGGGCGATTTGCCTGCGGTTTGGACGATTCCGACTGAGAGGCAACAGGCATCAGCACTTTCCGCTGGGCGACCCAGTCGTCATATCCGCCGGGATATTCATTCACGGCCCCCTCCCCCTCGAAGACCAGCGTACTGGTGACAACTTCGTTCAGGAATTCGCGGTCATGGCTCACGAGCAGGACCGTACCGGTGTATTCCACCAGCAGGTCTTCGATCAGTTCCAGCGTCTCCACATCGAGATCATTGGTCGGCTCATCGAGCACCAGAACATTGGAGGGACGAGCAAACAGACGCGCCAGCAGGAGGCGGCTTCGCTCCCCTCCTGACAAGACCTTCACCGGGCTGCGTGCACGGGATGGCGTAAATAGAAATTCTTCCAGATAGCCAATCACATGTTTGCGCTGACCGTTCACCATCACAAACTCGTTCCCATCGGCCACACTGTCGAAGACGGTCTGGTTTTCATCCAGCACCGCGCGGAGCTGATCAAAATAGGCAATCTCCATCTTGGTCCCGTGTTCCACACGGCCTTCGTCAGGAGCCTCCTGCCCCAGCAAGACACGGATCAGGGTCGACTTGCCGCAGCCATTCGGGCCCAGGAGGCCAATCTTATCGCCGCGACAAATTTCAGTGGTCAACCCGCGGAAAAGAAATGGGCCGTCATAGGCCCGAGCCAGATCTTCAGTGACAATCACTTTGTAGCCGGAACGACGGGCCTCCTGCAGGGTCGCTTTGACCGGGCCGCCCAGTTCCCGGCGAGCCGCTCGCTCGGTGCGCAGCTTCTTCAGTTCCCGCACCCTCCCTTCGTTACGGGTGCGACGCGCCTTGATCCCTTTACGAACCCAGACTTCTTCCTGCGCCAGTTTCTTGTCGAACACGGCATTCTGCCGCTCCTCATCCTCCAGTGCAGCAGCCTTTCGCTCCAGAAACTGGTTATATCCACAGGCCCAGGAACGAAGCTTTCCGCGGTCCAGTTCCACAATGCGCGTGGCCAGCCGCCGCAAAAAGGCGCGGTCATGGGTCACAAAAAGAATCGAGCCGGGATAGCGGGACAGAAAGCTCTCCATCCACACAATGGATTCCACATCCAGGTGATTGGTCGGTTCGTCCAGCAGCAGTACATCCGGTTCCGCTGCAAGCGACTGCGCCAGCAGCACACGGCGCTTCATCCCGCCCGACAGCGTTGCGAAGGCCGCCTCAGGATCCAGTTCCATCAGTGAAATCACTTTATTGGTCTGGGTGTCGCGATGCCAGTCATCCAGGCCCGGGCGCGTTCCCTTTCGGACGGTTTCCAGTACGGACCCCGACAGGTCCTCCGGCATGCCCTGCGGCATCATGGCCACGACCAGATTTTTGGAACGGACCACCTCCCCTTCATCCGGGGTAAGTTCACCCGCGGCCACTTTCAAGAATGTGGATTTCCCCTCACCATTCCGTCCGAGCAGACAAATTCGCTCGCCGCGCTCGATATTGAGCGTGGCGCCTTCCAGCAACCAGGGGCCGCCGAACCGAACGCTGATTTCCTGCAGACTAAGTAAGGCCATTCAACTTCTTCTATTCTAACTTCTGAATCCTGAATCCTGACTTCTGACTTCTGACTCCTTCTTCATACACAAACCGCCCCCTCCGACTGGAAAGGGCGGCTGTTGATTGACCCGAAGGTCGGTCAAGTTAGGCTGCGAAGCTGGTGCGGATGAAGACCAGCACGAACAGCGCGACGGTTTCGACGATACCGAGGGTCATCAGGTAGTTACCAAAGCCCTGACCGGTTTCGGCCAGCGCATCCGCGCCCGCCGCACCGGCTTTGCCCTGGAACCAGGCCGAAGCGCCCATACCCATGCCGCCGAAGATGCCACCGATGAGCATCGCGGCCCAACCGGTCGTGGCCAGTGCGGGATCCTTCGCGGCATCCAGCATCCATCCCATCAGGATCATGCCATAAATGGTCTGTGACAGCGGAGCACCAATGAATGTCACCAGAATGAAGGGAGCGGCTTTGCTCTGGGCATAGCACTTCTTCCATGCGCCGATTGCTGCGGAACCCGCGAGGCCCGCACCAATGGCGGATCCGACTGCGGCCAGACCCAAAGCGGCCGCGCCGCCTGCCTTGCTCAATGCAATAATTGTATTTGCTTCCATTTTTCTCTCCTCGATTCCGGGCGTTGCCGCCCTCTGCTTTTTAAACCGTTTGTAGTGTCCTAAGCTGCTGTTTTCTTATGAGCGAAAGGCCGATAGGCCGCTCCACTCCAGGTAATGCCTTTGTGATTCGAAAATTCGAGCGTATTAAGGCGGATGCCGTGTACCAGCACGCCCATGATACAGAGCAGGATATTCAGCGTGTGGGCGAAGAACGCAAAGACCGCACCGATCAGCAACCCAAACCAGCTCATCTCACCTGTGAATATCATCGTATTGAAAGCATTCGCCACGGCGAATCCGGCCGTACCGACCGCATAGAGACGTACATAGGAAACGACATCCGTGAAGTTCGCCACAAGATCAAGCGGCAGCAAAGCCAACCCAAACCAGTTATCCTTGATTTCGCGCGGAGGCATCATGAAGAGGACAATCAGAACGATGCCGGAAATGACCATGTAGTTCAGTACCTGCCAAAGGGTGGCGGACTGTGCTTCAGTCAAATGAAGATAGGAGACCATGTTGCCGCCGATGACCATATCATCGGCCAGGAAGAACATGAAACAGGTGGTCATAAACCAGCCGAACTGCTCCAGCGCCTTCAGCTTCTTGTCTTTAATCAGGTCCACCACATTCCAGAGATGGCCGATCGACAACTGGACGGCACCAATCATGAAGCACAGACCCATGATGTTCTGAGCGGAGCGCTTTTCGTCCGTCAGGAATGGAATTGTGATCTTATCAAAGCCGGCTTTCGCCAGAATTTCCGGGGAGATTCCGAAAATGGTGCCGTTGATCAGGCCCCACACGATGGTCGCCGTGCTGGTGATCATCATCAGGCGGAAGGCATCCTTCGGCATCTTTTTGCGCATCAGAAGGGTCAGGGTGACAAAGATTGCGCCGTATCCGGCATCGCCGATAATCATCGCAAAGAACAGCGAGAAGAAGAGCATGAAGACCACGCTGATATCCGACTCATGATAGGCTGGCAGGATATCGATTCCTTCGAACACGGCCTTGATCGGTGTCGACCAGCGCGGGGGGTTCAGTTTCACCGGCACATCATCCTGCGGGCCGGTCTCTTCGACGACCAGTCCCCACCCGGATTGGGCGGCGGCTTCGCGCAGTTTATCGACATCGGTTTCAGGCAGGAATCCCTGCACATAGGAAATGGCTTCGGTGGTGCCCATGCCGCCGCGGACTTCCTGCAGCTTGACGTCGGCTTCGGCGTCGCTCAGCAACTGTTCCAGCAGGGAACGATCCCCGGCAACGGATTCCATCGCCTTTTCGCCATCGGTCACCTCGGTTTGCAGGCGGGCGATTTCCTCGGTCATCATGGAAAGGGATTGAGCTGGCAGGCGCTCTTCATCGGCGCCTTCCCACTCGAACGGCTGACGGGAGAACAGAGCCCAGTAGGCATCCTTTTTGATCACAGCCAGCTTTTCAGCGGTCACACCCTCAGGAAGGGGAAAGTCTGCTTTGATCGAGGTGCGATACAGCTTGAGGACAATCCCCTTCTCTTCCAAGGCGAGAACGGTCGCTGGGTCAAAGGCGCCAAAGGGCTTGATTCGGGCGACTTCTTCCTTAAGGGAGTCCAACTGAGATTCATATTCCTTGCGTGCATCGAGGATGTCGGTGGTCTCGGCGACCACGGCACGGGCATCCTGCCCAGTCGGCTTGGTTCCCTCGATCACGGGAATCGCTTCCAGCAAACGGCTGAGGCCCGTGACCTTTTCGCGTGCCTGCTCAAGCCCGGCCCCGGTCGGCATCACCACCGGCTTGACATGCAACACACCCAGTCCGCGGAGAGACTCAAGCGTTGCCGCCCGGTCGTGCGCCACGCACATCAAGGTCACTTTTTGCATTTTGACGATCATCGTCGGCCCTCTTACGCCGCTGCGGCGGCGGCGGCTTCCGCCTCCGCGGCTGCGGCCTTCTTCACACTCTTGCCCTTGGCAATCTTCGAACGAACCACCGCACCGGTGTTTTCGTCACCCAGGAAGATGCGGATGCGGCGGATGTTGTCCGAGCATTCGGGAATCTTCACCTTCTCAAACAAATTCACGCGCTGACTCGTGGTGCGCAGTTCCTCGGCCAGCAGGGTGTGCTGCTCCTCCAGGAGGCGCCGCTCAATCCGCAGACGGAAGAGCGTTTCCAGCGTCGAAAGTCCTTCATCCAGCCAGGCGGGGGTCGCCCACAGGTCGGGAGCGGTCCGGTTGAACCGGATTTCCTTCAGCGTACGCACGGCGACACCGGCAATATTGCCCGGCTCAACATCGATGGCTTCGACCGACAGCCAGGAGAGGTAGTCCAGAGGATCGGAATAGAGTTTCACCCAATCGGCCAGCGCGCCGCGAGCGGCCTCTTCTTCGGCCCGCTTTTCCGCCACGCGCTGATCCACTTGCCGGATTTCCATCTGCAGCTGCTGCTTCTTCAGAATCAGCGTCGGGAGATAGCGCAGATAGCGCTTCAGGGAATCCCGCTGCGCCTTCAGCTCAGTTTTGGTGTTTTTGATCTTGCCCATGGCTCAGCCTGCCCTATTCGGCCTTCTCTGCGGCTTCCGCCTTCTCGATCTCCACGACCTCTTCGACAACTTCACCCTTGGCCGCCTGCTTGGCGGTCTTGGGCCAGAACTCTTCGATCAGTTTGGAGGAAATACCTGTTTCTTCAGGCTCGAAGCACTCGGCCATGATCTGCCAGCCCAAGTCGAGGGCGGCTTCCAGCGGAATATTGACGGACAGATCCATCATTTCCTTCTCGAAGCGATCGCCATAGCTCAACAGTTTGTTATCCCACGCGCTCATACGGAAGCCCATGGACTGCTTCTCCAGCGTCTCCTTATAGGAGGCATAGAGTTGCACCATCGTATTCATGACGACGCGGTGATCTTCGCGGGTCTTGCCGTTCACCTGCTGCTTCAGACGGGAGAGCGAACCAAATGGTTCGATGCGACCGTTACGCAGATAGAACTGACCCTCGGTGATGTAGCCCGTGTTATCCGGAACCGGATGGGTCACATCGTCACCGGGCATCGTGGTCACAGCCAAAATCGTGATGGAGCCAGCGCCTTCAAAGTCGACGGCCTTCTCATAACGGGAAGCCAGCTGCGAGTAGAGATCGCCGGGATAGCCGCGGTTTGCAGGGATCTGTTCCATCGTGATGGCGATTTCCTTCAGGGCGTCCGCGAAGCTCGTCATATCCGTCAGCAGCACCAGCACGCGCTTGTTCTTCAGAGCGAACTGCTCAGCCACGGCCAGCGCGATGTCCGGCACCATCTGACATTCCACGGTCGGGTCGGCCGCGGTATGAATGAAAAGGATCGAACGCGAGAGCGCACCGTTCTCTTCCAGGGTGTCGCGGAACTGCAAATAGTCATCGTGCTTCAGGCCCATGCCGCCGAGAATGATGATATCCACTTCGGCCTGCAGAGCGATGCGTGCCAGCAACTCATTGTAGGGCTCACCCGCCGCCGAAAAAATGGGCAGCTTCTGGGATTCCACCAACGAGTTGAAGACATCGATCATGGGAATACCGGTACGAACCATCTTGCGCGGGATGATGCGCTTAGCGGGATTCACCGAAGGGCCGCCAATGGCGATACGGTTGTCCGTCAGCGCCGGACCGTTGTCACGGGGCTCACCGGAACCGTTGAACACGCGACCCAGCAGGGCCTCCGTGAAGGAAATGTCCATTTTGTGGCCGAGGAAGCGCACCTGACCATCAGTCGAGATGCCGCGACTGCCCGAGAACACCTGAAGGAAGACCTTGTCGTTTTCCAAACGGATGACCTGGGCCAGCGAGACACCCAGCGTGCCGACCACCTGGGCCAGTTCGCCGTTGGCCACGCCTTCGGCGCGAACGGTGATGACGTTACCCGCAATCTGTTCAATGCGATGATAAACTTTATGCATTTTCCGAAACCTCCGCGAGCATGGCGTCGAGACGCTGCTCCAGTTGCTTGAATTCCTCAGTCTCCATCTCGACGCGATTCCAGTCCTTCGTAGCCGAAGTCAGCTGGAGGAACCACTTGCGAGCGGCGTCCTTGTCCGGGAAGAACATCCCGGCATTCAAAATCTCGTTGACCTTCGCAAAGACATATTTTTGACGGTCCGCGCTGGTGGCGCCGTCGACGTCATGGAAGCTGTCCTGCTGCAGATAGGCTGAATCCAGAAACTCGCTCTTCAGATAGACCACGAAATCTTCGATGCTGGTCCCCTCTTCGCCGACCACCTTCATCATCTGATTCACTTCGCCGCCCTGGCGAAGCATCTTGCGGGCCGAGGCCACCTGATCGCTGTCCACCACACCCGGATACTTGCTCCAACTGTCGAGGGGATGAAGCGCCGGATAGCGGCGCGCATCGGAGCGCTCGCGGTTCAGTCCGTGGAAGGCGCCGACCACTTTCAGGGTGGCCTGCGTCACCGGCTCATCAAAGTTACCGCCGGCGGGCGATACGGTGCCACCGATGGTGACCGATCCGGTCTCACCGTCCTTCAGACGAACCACGCCGCCGCGCTCATAGAACGCCGCGATCATGGATTCGAGATAGGCCGGGAAGGCTTCTTCGCCCGGGATTTCCTCGAGGCGGCCGCTCATTTCGCGCAGGGCCTGCGCCCAGCGGCTGGTGGAGTCGGCCAGCAGGAGGACATTCAGTCCCATCTGGCGATAGTATTCACAAATCGTGACCCCCGTGTAGACCGACGCTTCGCGTGCGGCCACCGGCATGGAAGAGGTGTTACAAATGATCAGCGTGCGTTCCATCAGGCTCTTGCCTGTGCGCGGATCGATCAGTTCGGGGAACTCGCGAAGAGTTTCCACCACTTCGCCGGCGCGTTCGCCGCACGCCGTAATCACCACGATGTCCACATCGGCGTGTTTGCTGGTGATCTGCTGCAGCACGGTTTTGCCCGCACCAAACGGACCCGGGATGCAATACACGCCACCACGCGCCACCGGGAAGAACGTATCCACGATACGAACCTTGGTCACCAGCGGCTCGCTCGGACGGAGACGCTCGGCGTAAGCCTTGATCGGCACCTTGACGGGCCATTCCTGCACCATCTTCACGGAAAGGATGTCGCCGCGATCACTGCGCAGCTTGGCGACTTCCTGCTCCACATTGTATTCGCCGGCCGCCGTTACTTCATCGACGGTGTACTTCCCGACGAGGCCAAACGGCGCCATGATGCGATGCGTGAACATGCCTTCGGGAACCGTGCCAATCGTATCGCCAGCGGTGACGACATCGCCTTTGCGTGCCACCGGGGTGAAGTCCCACTTCTTGTCGCGGTCCAGCGCCTTGAGATACTTGCCGCGCTGTAGAAAGAATCCGCATTCTTCGGCCAGTCTCTGCAGCGGGTTCTGCAGCCCATCATACACCTGCGCGAGCAGGCCGGGGCCGAGTTCCACGGTCAACAGATTGCCGCTGAATTCCACGGTGTCGCCGATCTTCAGATCCGAGGTGTCTTCAAACACCTGCATTTCCGCGTTATCGCCGCGGATGCGGATAATTTCTGCCTTCAGGCCGATGTCTCCGGTGCGGGCAAAGCCCACCTCACTCTGGATCACCGGATTTTCGAACTGCACGGTGATCAGGTTGCCGTTGATCCCTACGATTTTGCCGACATTATCGCTCATCTTCATCCGCCTTCGTTATTTGAATCCAACCGTGCCGCTCTGCGCCGCATTCTCTTCCAGTTGGGAAACCAGTTCTTCGAGCCGTTCGCGTCCCGCTTCTTCCTGCATGGCCGACCAGCGCACCACCAGCATCAGCTTCACCGCAAACGCCAGCACCATCGGGAGTCCCGAGGGATCCGCCAGCGCCAACTCATCCACAAAATTCCATCGTGCCGCATCCAGACCCGTCTCGCGGTCCAGCGGGCTCGCCTTGGCCAGCGCATCGGTCACTTCCTTATCCAGCCAGACGGTATAGCCTGGGTGGCTGTGAAGGAACGGTTTGGGGTCGACGCCGAGTTTGGCGCCGCGCATTCGGGCCGCCGTGTTGCGGATCTGGGCATCGCCCGCCGCCCACTGACGTGAAAATGCAGAACGCGCTTCGGCCGCCTGCCCCGCCAACAGCAGATCCAGCTCTGCCAGATCGGCATCGCTGAGGACGCCCTGACAGTGAAACCGGAATTCGTCCGGGGTATACGGCGGCGCTGCATCCAGCGAGAGAGCTGGAAGCGACGCCACCAGGTAGTTGTAGCCACCCATCGTGTCGCCCTATTCTTCTGCAGCGTTTTTAACAATATCGGCCAGTTCGGGCCGCAGGAAATTCGACAGCGATTCCGCAATCGCCTCCTTGGTGAAATCGTGGAACACCTGGCCACCCTTCACACCCACGCGGAAACCCTGGAAGATTTCCTTGTCGCTTTCAATCTGGATGCCGGCCGCCAGCTTGTCCTGATATTCCTTAGCGAAGTAGGCTTTCACGGCTGCTGCATCTTTTTCGCCCAGCATGGCTTCGATGTCATCATTGCCGCCGTCCTGCTTGTAGCTCTCGGCGAGCTTCACCAGCATCTGACTCATCAGCTCTGGCGTCAGCGCCGCGCCCACATCCTTGTCCACGATGCCTGATACGACATCGCCGACCGAGCCACCGATGGTAATCAGCAGATCGCGGGCGGACTGTTCAAGGGTCTTCTGACCGCGAATGGCAAAAGCCTGAGAATCCGTATCGGCCTTCGCGACCTGAGCCGCTGCCTTTTTCTCCGCGTCAGCGATGATCACTTCCGCTTTTTTCTTTGCTTCGGCCACCAGGGAATCCGCGGCCTTTTCGCCGGACTCGACACCCTCTTTGTGGATACGTTCGATCAAATGTTGCAGTTCTTCAGCCATGGTACTTCCTTACCTCCGGTAAAACGAAACGAGCCCGAACGATACACGCCTCCCCTTTTCCTATCAACTCAAAAACCAGCCCACGGGGCAAAGCCGATCAGGAATTCAAAGTTCAGCGGTTCACAGTTCAGAGCGTTAAGATTCGCAGATGCGTTTGGCTGTCGCATACACCGGTTGCGTCTTCACCGCCGGATGCGGCCAATCAAATCCAGATGCGGCTATGCTTTTGAGACTTTTACCGGACAGTAGTGACCTACGTTCTTCTTGGGTCACGCGCTTGTAAGACATATGTTGTTCCTCCGTATGGTAGTACAAAGAACACATCTTACCGCGTGACCCTTCTGTTGCGCTAGCCACTAGACTGTGGGGGCCCAAAAAGCCAAAAATCGGCAAAAACGGTGACTGATCCGCTGAAAATCGGGAAATTAGGCGTTTTCGAGCGTATAGGCGATGTCTTCCTGCATGCGCTCTTTTTCGTCTTCGCTGAGGCCTTCCCAGAGGTCCGTTTTCTCGCTGAGAGTCCCGAGGGTCTTGATTTCAGCAGTAAAGTCGCTGAGTTTGCCTGCTTCGTGACGGCCAAGCAGAGAAAGCGTGACGCTCAGTATGATGAGAGCGTTACGGCCCCCTTCCCCAATCTCCTGCTGGAATTCGCTCAGACAGCGGTCGGTGGTCTGACCGAGGGTGTATTTCTCGTCGATGAAATTCCCGTAGAACATCTCGACGACGGCACAACGCAGTTCAAAATACTGTTCCTGGCTCATGTTAGTGGTACCTCTTCTTTTTGTGCAGAACCTTCATCTCAATGTTGGGATAGGCGGCCAAAAATTGTTTCATGACATTCCAGCAGCTGGCGCAGGGCGGCAGATCCGTATAGATGAGAACCTCTCCCTTGACCTGGGCATCCGGCAGCTGGGAGGCGATCTCTTCAATGATCTTGTATTCGGTGTCCACCGTACGCACCCAGCAGTCGGGACCATCGATGATGTCATTCCGATTGACACAGTGCGCTTTGAATCGGCCCTTCTTGGGCTTGATGGAGATGCCTTCGACTTTTTTTTGCTCCTTCTTCGACAGCTTCCGCATGTTCTGAATGCCGCTGTGAGCGAAATATTCCTGCTTCTCCAGCCCGGGGATCTTCGCAATAGCCCAGGCAAAATTGTTGCGCTTGCGGTAGGACGCCGGCAGCTTGGCGCGATTGAATTCGATGCGTTCCACGACCGCATCGTCGGTTCCATCCCGGAGAGAGCGCATCGTCGGCACGCGCATCGAGGCGGCATCCGTCTCGGCCACCGTGGGCTCGACGGGCTTCTTTTTCCAAGCCTGACCTCCGCTGACCATGCTGCATCCGAACACTAGAATCAAGACCCAAATTATTCGTTTCATCGTCACGCCCTTTGGGCTGATGGTTTGATTTGAGAACAGTACGGAACAGGGTAATCGACAGGCCGCCCTTCCCCAAGGGAATAGTCCCCCGGCAAGAAAAACGTTTTCCTCTACGGGGTGATTCCCTGTTGAACTGCGCAGGGGGCTTCGCCTAAAATGCTGCCTACTGAATGATTCCGCCAAGGGGAATCGGCCGCATTTCGGATGACCTTTGGCATGAAGGCGCAGGCCCCCTGCCCACTCAGCGATGCGATATAAACAAAAGAAAGAGGAGAAGATCCATGAAGTTACCCGTCCCGTGTAAAATATCCCAGGAAGTGATCGAAATTAAGGCCGAGGAACTGGAACCGATGTTCCAGAGCCCTCCGCTGGCGCAGAAGCCCTTCCCCTCCGCCTATATCGAGCTGAAGGGCAAGACCATGCTCATCCGCGAAGCGAAGGAAGAGGAAATTCCGATGCTGTGCAGCTACCTGCGCAAGATCATGGACAGCCCTCAGTTTGCTGAAGGCAAGGATTTCTATGACATCGTTGCGGCCCGCGTCTATGCCGAACTGCTCGGCATTCAGCGCAAGCGCTTAAAAGACCCGTACCTCTTCGTCGGTCTCATCGACGGCGAACTCGCCGCCGTCGCGGATGGCCGCCTGATGAGCGAAGAAGTGAACATCTCGCTGCACACCATGGCCTTTGCCCGTGGCATGCGCGCCGGTGCTGCAATGTACTACGCCAAGGCTGAATACTGCTTCGACGTGCTGGGTCAGGAAGAGCTCTGGTCCACGTTCGAGAGCTACAACGGCTGGAAGCGCTGGGGCCTGGGCATGGCTCAGCCGTCCAAGGCTTTCCCTGATATGCAGCACGAACTCGGTGGCGCCAAGATCTTCTACATCACGAAGAAGTACTGGAAATCCAGCATCAAGAACTATGTCCAACAGCTCATCGGCACGGAAATCCAGCGCCCGGTGTCGGACGAACTCTTGAAGAAGAACGAAACGATGCGGCTGCCCGCAGACGTGACGATCTAAGTTCTCCGGCGGGATGCGGGGCGCCCCGGCGCCCCGGCCTCTCGACCCGCGCAAGCTTGTTGCAGGCGGAAGTCTCTTCCGCCTCCCGGGGCGACGGACGGATGTTCGTTGCCCCTTTTATATTTCTGCCGGCCGCGGCTGGCATCCCATTTCTCAGAAAACCGGAAATTTAGGCGTGTCTTTTAGTGCCGGTTCACCTATGTTGCGGAACATATGATGCAAGATTCAATGAGAAGGTTGTTACTGGTCTGGGCGGTCATATTCGCGGCACTGTTGTGCGTCGCTCCTGCGGGAGCCCAGGAAGAAGCCCCCGATGATTCCCCCGAGGCGCTGTACCAAAGCGGTATGAGCCGGTTTATTGCGGGGGACTACGAAAACTCCGTCGAGTTTCTCGACCAGATGATCCAGGTGTTCGGCAAAGAGCCGGAACTGCGGACGCAGATCGATCTGGCGATGTATGCCCGGGCCTGCGCCCTGTTTAATCTCGGCCGGCACGTCGATGCCATCAAGGCCTTTCAGGAATATATTGATCAATATCCCGAATCCAAGTTTGCAGATGAAGCGATGTTCCGGATCGGCGCCTCCCAGCAGCAAGAAGAGAAATACGCCGAAGCGGTCAAAGCCTATCAGACCCTGCGCTCCACCCACCCCCGGTCCCCCTATTCGGAAGACGCCCTGTTCCAGGTCGGCGTGTGCCACCTGATTGAAGACAGCAGCGCCCTCGCGGCCGCCGCCTTCAAGGACTTCATGAATCTCTATCCCAAGAGTCCCCTCTGGGGCCAGGCCGGCGCCTTTGCCGCGCGCGGCATCTTCGATGATGGCAAGGCGGCCGAGGCCATCGTCATGCTCGAAACCATCGAGAAACGCCCGCGCACCTGGTCGGTCATCTCCTACTGCAATTTCCTCGCCTTCGAACTCGGCGACTACATGTTCGACGACACCGAATACGACATGGCCCTCAAGGCCTACCGGCGCGTCAAAACCCGCAAGGCCCTTCTGAGTCATCAGCAGAGCTATGTGGCCGCGCTCGAAGCCGGCCTGAAACAAATCCAGAAGGCCCGCCCCACCCTGCGGGACATGAAGTCCCGCTTTCAGGAGGAACGCCGGCTGGCCAGCGATCTGGCCCAAGCCAAGGAAATGGCGGCCAAACTCGAAGCGCTGCCGGACTACGATGCCAACCTCTATCACCGCATCGGCCGCTGCTTCTTCAATACCGACCGCTACTGGGAAGCCCGCGTCGCCTTCACCCGCGTGGTGGGCATCGCCCAGGATCCCGCTGTGAAGGAAGCCGGGCACTTCGATCTGATTCTGTCGATTTCCCGCCTCCGCCGCTTCGAGGATCTGGTCATTGAAGCCGACCACTATTTGTCCACCTATGATCCCAAGGGGAACTGGGAATGAGCACACAGATGAGGATTCAGGGTTCAGAGTTCAGGGTTCAGGATCGGAATCCAGCGGGTCCGGGGTTGATCTCTCCGCCAGCCGGAATCTTGCGCCGCCTTCGTCCGGACTGTTCCCTTGGACAGTGGACATTGAATGTTGGATGTTGGATGTTGGGGTTTCTCTTCCTCTTCACTTCCGCCCTCCCCGCCCAGGCCAAAGTCTCCGGCAAGTGGGAAGAGATGGAGGGCGCCGTTCTGGCCAGCGGCTATATGGATGGCGACAGCTTCCATATCCGGCACAAGAATAAAGATATCATCATCCGCCTTTATTATGTGGATACGCCGGAGACCAACAAGCAATTCGAAGACCGCAATGCGGAACAGGCCTCCTATTTCGGCATCTCGGAAACCAAGGTCATCCCCTTGGGCAAAAAGGGCGAGAAATTCACCAAGAAGGAATTGTCCGGAAAGAAGTTCACGGTCTGGACCCGCTGGGAGGATGCCCGGGGCAGCAGCCAGCAGAAGCGTTTCTACGGCCTGGTTGAAATCGGCAAGAAGGATCTCGGGGAAATGCTGGTGGAACAGGGCCTGGCGCGCGTGTATGGCGCCTCCACGGTGATGCCCAACGGCACGCCGGTCGACGGCCAGTTCGCCCGCCTGCGCCAGAAGGAACGCCGTGCCAAAGCCAAACGCCGCGGCGGCTGGTCGAAGAAAAAGGGCGCCTTCAAGGATTCCGGAGACGATTCGGGTGTCACCGGCATGTTCGACGCGGCCGACGAAGAACAGGCGGCGGCCACCGAAGACGGCGACTATGTCCCGGCCTGGCTTGAAGATGAAGAAGAAGTCACCGTCTATGATGCGGCCTGGAAGAATGTGCCAATCGTCGCCTTCCTGCGTGCGGAAGCCTTCATCAACACCGAGCAGTTTGAGGATGCGGAAATCGAAATGCGCAAGCTGGTCCGGCGCTTTCCTGAACACACCCAGAAGGCGCGCATTGACTTCTATCTGGCCCTCTCTGTGGCCATGCAGGAACGGTTTGTGGAAGCGGTCCGTCGTTTCAAAACCTGGCTGCAGACCTATCCGAATCATATCCTCGCCCCGGATGTGCAGTACTGGATGCCCATTTCCCTCTACTATAACGGCAAGCAGGCGGAGGCCCTCCCCTATTTCGATGCCTATGCCGAAAAGAACCCCATGAGCATCTATGCGCCGGAGGCCACCTATCGCGCCGCCTGCTGCCGCTATGCGCTGGAGGACTACGAGCGGACGGCCAAGGACACCGCCGACTGGATCGCTCAAAATCCAACCCATTATTTCCGTTACGAAGCGGCCGTGATGCTGGGGGATTCCCGGGCCGTGCTGGCCGGATACGGCGACTTTGATCCGGCTAAATTCGATTCCGCCAAGGATGCGTACCATATGGCTATGACCCCCGAGGCCGGGCCGTTCTACTACATGGCGCTGACCCAGATTTCCCGCATCCACAAAGCGCTGGCCAGCGAAAAAGACTACCGCGAAATGTCCAAGGATTATGTGGACTACATCAAGAGCGTTCCCAACAGCGGCAACATCATTGATGCCGCCTATCAAGCGGGCTGGGCCCTGCGCCAGATCAAGCGGCCCGACCAGGCCCGCATCCTTTACTGGCGGATGATCGAACGGCACGGCAACACCCCCAGCTGGGAAGGCTTTGATCTGATGCTGACCGACCTGGTCGGTATGTATCCGCGCGACAGCGACGACTACCTGACCGAAGTCCGTAAACGCTATCAGAAGGCCCTCTCCGGCGGACGTCTTACGCTGGCCTCCCGCCTGGCCTGGGCCGAAGCCCAGATGCTTCCGGAAGAGGAACAGTCCCACCAGCTGGTCATCTTCAGCGGCCGGTTCAAGACGGACTATCTCGGGGCGGAAACGCTCACTTGGCTCGGACGCGCCTGGATCGAGAACGGCATGCCGGCCAACGGCATCCCCAACCTGGAACTGATGCTTGAGAAGTATCCCGATTCCCGCAATGTGCCGGAAGCCCAGACCCTCCTGGCCCAACAGGCCATTGAGAACAAGGAATATGTCACCGCCCTGCTGTATGCCAATGCGGTGCTGAACAACGCCGCTGAAATCCAGTACATTCTGGAGTCCACTTTCTGCCGCGCCGAAGCCCTTCTGGGCCTGGAGCGGTACGGGGAGGCCATCAGTGACTACAATGCCATTCTGGCCAACCGCGCCGCACCGCGCCGCCTGAAGCCGGAAGCCCTGCTCGGCATTGGTGCCTGCATGGAGGCCCAGCAGGAGTTCTCCCAGGCCATCGCCTACTATCAGCGGGTCTATGTCCTCTATGGGGCCTATAGGAAAGCAGTCGTGCAGGCCTATCTGCGCAGCGGCGCCTGCTTCTATAAACTGGGCGACACCACTGCGGCCCTCCAGACCTATCGTGAATTTCTCAACAGCGATTTCGCCCCGGGCACCGCGGCGGCCGCCTTCGCCCGCCAACGCATCGCCAAGCTTTCCGGAGGTGCCTCGTGAAATTCTCAAATTCCCAGTTCCCAGTTCCCAGTTCCAGCCGAAGGGACGGGGCTGGCACCGGATTTTTCCATACCATGGAAACATTTCTTCCATACTGTGGAAAAATCGCGAAACATTTTTCCATACCATGGAAAAATTCTTCGCCGGCGCGCGGGCGACTTTTATCATTCTTCATTCTTACTTGCTCATTCTTCATTCTCGCGCTTGCACCGCTCTCGGCGCATGCGCAATTGGGTCCCTATCCCATCGTGACCGAGCAGGCGGAATTCAAAGCTAAAATCTACAAGCGCGACAGGGATATTCTCTGGGTCCAGCGCGGCAGCTCTCCCCAGATCGGCATTTCGGTCACGGATATCAAGGGAATCAAAATGCCCAGGCCCGGCCTGTTCAAGGCGGTGGAAAAGATCCGGACCTCCCCGAAAGCCACCGATGCCCAGTTCAGGGCTGCCCACAAGGCCCTGGACAAAATGATTCTCCAGCTGAAACCCCTGCGCGACATCCAGGGGATCCCCGCCAACGAAGCGATTCTCCTCAAGGCCCGCCTCTACGACGCCAAGAACCTCTGGCGCGAATCCACGCGCCTGTATGAAGATATTCTGCTGAAGGTGCCCGAGGGCGAGTTGGCCACTCAGGCCCAAATTCTCGCCGGCATCGCCTATGCCCAGGGGGAGGAGTGGAACTCGGCCATCGAGTATCTCGGCGGCGTCGAGCTCCCTGAAGAAGATGAAGAAATGCTTTCCAAACTTCTCTTCGGCCTCGGCAACGCCTATTACGCGCTGGGAAACTACGACAACGCCCTACTCTCCTATCTGCCCCTTGTCGTGTTCTACCCCTATGTCCACGACAACGAGCCCCGCGGCCTGGCGGCCGCTCTCGGCTGCTATGCCCATCTCGGCGAATGGGAACCCCTCTACCGCACCATTCAGGAAATTAAAAAGAATTACCCGAATACCCCCGCCGAAAAGACCGCCGATCAGTTCATTGAAGACTATCGGGACGATTTGATTAATGCCGGACAGTTTGTGGATGGAGCCGAAGTGGGCGAGGAATCGGACGTGGATGCCGATACCGACGACTAACCGGCTGCAGCAGAACGAAAATTTAAAAAAGGTGTGCGGATCGGCCGTGAAGGACCGATGCGCTGGAAGGAAAGACAACATGAAAAAACTGATACTGATTCTCGCCCTTGCGGCCCTATTGCTTCCCCTCGGTACTGCATTCGCTCAGGATCCGCCGCCGCCGCCCGCGCCGGCCGCCGAAGCCCAGGTCAAGAACATGACGCTGTGGGATCTCATCAAGACCGGTGGTTGGGCCATGTGGCCTCTCGGCCTGTGCTCCGTGGGTCTCGTGACCATGATCGTGCTCAATATGCGCTTGGTCAGCCGCAAGAACCTGCTGCCCCTCGGCGTGGTGATGCCCCTGCGAGCGGCCGCCCAGCAGCGCGATGTCGGCCAGATGTATTCCATCGCCCGTTCCGCCCCCAACCTCTTCACCAACGGACTGATCCCGGGTCTGCGCAAGCTGAATCCCGAAGACCCCGCCGCCTCCAAGCAGGACATGGAAGGCGCGATTGCCGAAGCCGTCGGCCGTGAAGAGGCCCAGGTCGGCTTCTGGATCAACTTCCTCTCCCTGATCGCCGGGATCTCCCCGATGGTCGGACTGCTCGGTACCGTCTCCGGTATGATCGGTGCCTTCCAGAAAATCGGCATGGGCGGCATGGGCAAGCCCGAGCTGCTCGCCGGCGATATCGGGGAAGCCCTGATCACCACCGCCACCGGCCTGACCATCGCCATTCCCGCGATGTTCGCCTTCTTCATCTTCCGCAACAACCTGTCCCGCATTGTCCGCGATGCCGAAGGCGAATACTCCGCCATCATGGACAGCATCACCGGCACCGGCAACCTCTTCGAGGAATCCGAGCAGGAAGAAGAAGCCGTCGACCTCGACGCGGAATAGCCCCATGACTCTCGTCCACCGCCCATTGCAAAGGAACCTGCGATGAAACTGCGCACTACAGAAGAGCCGGAAGCCAATGTCGACATGACCCCCATGATCGACTGCGTCTTTCTGCTGCTCATTTTCTTCATGGTCTCGGCCACGATGAGCAAGGTGGACCAGACCCCTGAGGTCAAGCTCCCCATCGCGCCCAAAGCGGCCATCCCCGAGGACCTGCGCGCACGCGGTGTGGTCAACATCGTGCCCATCGGAACCCCCGTCCCCTCCGGCGGTGGGGTCACCTCCGAGGACCGGCCCTTCATCGTCTATGGCCAGCTGATGGACGAACCGGCACTGGTGGAGGCCATCACCAAAAAGAAGGCAGAAGAACCGGAACTGCAGGTGTATATGCGCGTGGACCGGGATGCCGAATTCAAGATCGTCAAGCGGGCCATCCGGGCCTGCGCCAACGCCGGCATTTTTGACATCATCTTCGGCACCTTCCAAAGCAAATCCGCAGGAGGTGAGTGATGAAACTCAAACGCGGACCCGAACCCAAGGCCGAAGTCGCCATGACCCCCCTCATCGACTGCGTTTTCCTGCTGCTGGTCTTCTTTATGGTGTCAACCACCTTCAACAAGCAGGAGGCCGACATCTCCTTCGCTCTCCCGGGAACGGCCGCCCAGTCCGACTCCATCGCCATCCCGGATGAACAAATCATCCAGATTACCGAAGCGGGCAACGTCTTCCTCAACGACCTGGAATACGACGACGCCGCCGACCCTGATATGCCGGAACTGGTCAAAACCCTGACCCTCTTTCGCAAGACGGCCGAGGCCAATCAGGTTCCCGCCATGATTACGATCGCCCCCGATGACAACGTCAAACAGCAGCGCGTGGTCGATGTGCTCAATGCCTGCACGGCCTCGAAAATCGCCAATGTCACGTTCGCCGTCGGCAGCGATGAGGATTCCTAAAATGATGCGTGTCGCGCCCACAGCCCAGCCTCGGAGGCACCGATGAAAGTATTCGCACTCTGGACATCGATGTCCAAAACCAAATCTGAAGATGCCGCGCAGCGCAAGCGCGCGCTGAATGCCATCCTGGTTTCTCTGGGCGTTCATATCCTGCTGATCGTCGCGGCGGTCTCCCTGACCATCATGATCATCGCACCCAAGAAAAAGATGATGTTCGAAGGCAAGAAGAGCCCCTCTCTCCCGGCCCGGAAGCTCGAACACGCGATCCGCGTCAAGCAGATGCAGAAGCAAACACGCAAACCCCAGATTCTGCAGCGTCTGGTCACCGAGGCCCCCTCAGAAGTGGCCCTGCCCAAAATGCCCGACATGAAAACCCCTGACGTTAAACACCTCCGGGACACCCCCCTGATGAACTCCCGAGCCGGTTCCATCGGTGGACTGGGCGGCGGCGGCGGCGGAGCCGGACGCGGCCTCACAGGCGGCATGGGCTATTCCGACACCAAGTTCTTCGGCGAAAATATCCGCACCCGTGCCATCACCATCTGCATGGATATCTCCCCCTCAATGATCGCCAAGGGCGTCACCCAGGATGTCCTCAACGAATCCTCGGCCATGCTCGAGAAAATGAATGTCGGCACCAAGTTCAACATCATCGTTTTCGTCGATGGCGCCACCCCCTTCACCCCCCAGATGGTCTATGCCACCCAGGAGAACAAGGCCAAGGCCATCGAATGGCTCAAACAGCCCTTTGACGGCCGCCGTCAGGGACAGCTCCACGGCTTCTCCGGCTCCACCCCCCACAAAGCCATCTACATGGCCGTCGAGATGGGCTCCGACACCGTCTTCATCCTCTCCGACGATCCCCCCTATCTCAAAACCGGAAATGCCAGCACCGGCGTGGAAATCACCGACCACATGGACACCATCGAGGACTTCGTGAAGAACATCGAAAGCAACACCGGCAAGTCGGTCCGCTTCTATCCCATTCTCTACAAGCCCCACGAAAATGCCCGCGGCAAACAGGCCCAGACCTACTATAAAAGCATCGCCCGGAAGACCGGCGGCAAATGCCGCGTGATCAAAGAATAATTCCACTGCCCCAATCCGCTTCATAAGGATCTCAGGGCGGGCGGGAACCGATTCTATTCGAGCTTACCCCATTGCTGACCGCCTTCAGAGTTACGGATGTTCCCCTCCCGATATGGCAGAGTGAGTCCTTGCTGATTAAACCCGAAGGCGTCTACGACTCCCACCACTCTAAACCAACTCTGGATTTCTAGAGCAGACCGAGGCTAGGGTTCGACATCGATCCGATAGAATTGGAGACGCAATCCATCGACCGTGTCGGTATGCGTATTCATGGGCGGGTTCGCAGGCAGATTCGAGGCCAGGCACTGGGTAAAATCAACCAGGAGATTGCTCCCCTTCCAGATACTGTATGTTCGATTGCTTGCGCTCTGCCAACGGATGACCAGGCCATTCTCCACGCTGGCGGAATCCACCGCTTCAAACTGCAGGAGCGAGGCTGCATTGTTTGGCAGGCTTCCCGCCAGATATTCCTGCCAGGTCGGACACCCGTCCTCATCCGGATCCTCCCCTTCGGCAATATCAAAGTCGTTGGTGAAGCCCTGCTCCGCCAGCCACCAAAGCGGCGTGCCCTGAGCCGCGAGATCAGCGGTGAAGACCGCCTCGACGGTCCCGGTGAGGGGTATCGCACTCCAGACAAGGGAATAGCTGGAGGTGCCGTAATCAACACCCATCGAAACCCCGTTGGTCAGGATATTTGCAATGGCCCAATAGGGATCAGGCTGAATCTCAAAGGCCTGATCAGATGGGTAAAGCACCTCGGGGTTTTCGGGCGAAATGCTTCCGCCTTCGCCCGCCTGCGTGGCGATTGTCCGGGTATAGGCCCACAGCTCCAGCGCCCACTCGGGATGGTCGATAAAGGGGTTGCGATTCCCCTGCCAATTGGAATATATCAACTCGTTTCGATTCTGCTCAAAGGCATCGGGTGGATCCTGAATGTTCCACTGCATCAGCGTGGACAGCTTGCCCATCTGGGTGCCATACGTGTCGTCGGAATCCACCAGTTCAAGGTCCGGCTCGCCGTCCCGGTCACCCTCATAGCGCACATCCATGTAGAACAGTATGCGCGCCACATCCCCCTTGGTTTCGTCCGGAGGTTCAAATGTGCCCGACGTGGTCCGGCAGGTCGGGGGTGCGCCGGCGACCGGTGTTCCTCCATTCTCAAAATCCTTATTGCCGCGCTGGCTGTTGATGTCGACATCGGACGGCTTCAGGTTGTGTGCATCCACAGATGGCGGAACGGTTATACTGAGCGCATCGGGGAACCCATGGGACTGCGGCCACACATGTTCACGGTTCCATTGCCCGGAATACATGCCGTTCTCGTATTTTCCCCTCCCCTGCTGCATATACACCATCTGGATCTGAGCCGCATTGGTCGGACATTCGTCCGTTTCCCGCAAAATGCTCAATATCGTGTCATAGCTGAAGGGCGTGTGGTCGTTGATGATTTCATGGAGAGCCTCCCGCAGATCGACGCCGGTCTTTCCAAAGGCTGATTCGTAATAGGCCAGAGTGGGATCTTCGTCATCCACGATCTGCAGGCTCGCCGTGGAGAGTGCCCCCAGTGCCGCTCCTACGGGATTCTCCAGCATCAGGCGGATGGTTTCCGAACCTTCCGTGTCCGCGTCATCCAGAATGGCCACGGCGAAGGACTGGCTCACCACGCCGTCGGCAAAAACCAGGGTTCCCGTCGCGGCCAGATAGTCTGCGCCCGCTGTGGCGGTTTCATCGACGGTGGCATAGTCGACGGATACCTCGCCCTGGGTGCCGCCGGTGCGCAGAACCGAAACGGCCGCCTGGATGCCGCTTTCCGAGACGGAAAAACCGGAGGCACCAAACACAAGCTCACCCGGCCCGTCGTCATCCAGAATGCTTAAAACAGCATTGCTCGGGAAGGCCAGTCCGGCATCTCCCGACGGATCGAACAAGGCCAGCAGGATGGTTTCCGCCGATTCATCATCCCCGTCATCCAGAATTGCCACTTCGAAGGAGCCGGTCGTCACACCGCTGGCAAATGTCAGCGTGCCGCTCGCCGCCGTGTAATCCGTCCCCGCCATGGCGGTGCCGTCTGCCGTGGCATACTGCACCGTCACTTCCCCCAAACTGCCGTTTGCACGTTCGACTTCCACAACCACCGTACCGGCCGTTTCGTCGGCCTCCTGCCCGGATGCCGCAAAACGAAAATCCCCGTGCTGCGCAAACAGGGAAATGTCGTCAAAGGCAAACCCATCTGTCGGAATCGGGAAATTATCGATCTGTTGGAATTTGATCCTGAACATGGACGTATAGACTAGGCCGTTGGCTGTGGCAATCGGATCCAGGGACACTTCAAAACGTTCGTATTCTTCGCTGCTGCCCTCCGAGGACGTCAGCCCCTGAACCTTCACCCAGTTCAAGCCGTCATCGCTGACGGCGATGCCGTCCGAATCCTGATGCCCGCTGAACGTAGTCGACATCGCCTGGCCTTCGTCATTGAACTGCTTGTGCCAGAACGCCAGCGTCACCCCCTGCTGCCCGCTCAGATCAATGGTCAGGATCAGCTCGTTCAGGTCGTTCGAGCCGTAATACTCCCGATCCATGGTTACCTGATACGTTCCGGCATGAGGTTCGTTGTTGGTGGTCACCATCACCCGACCTGCACCGGTGGAATATGTCCGCCAGTAATTTGTCAGAAACCCCGACTCAAATGTCTCCGTGAATGGGAACAGCGCCCGGCCATCATCGTCGATGATGGAGATCGTCGCTGTGTTTGTTTCGCCCAATACGGCTTCTCCTCCGGGGTTGAACAGGGTCAAACCGAAGTTTTCAGTGGGCTCGTCCGCACTGTCGTCCTGGAGGGGAATGGTGAGGCTGGCTTCCAGTTGTCCGCTGACCAGCACCAGTGTGCCCGTCGTCGCGACATAGTCCGTTCCGGCCAGGGCCGTGCCGTCCGCCGTGGCGTACTCCACCGTCACATCACCATAGGTGGGGCCCGATCGAACCACCTGGACCGTGGCTTCTCCGGACGATTCGTCCGCCTCGATCGCAGAGGCGTCAAACTGCAGCGTGCCGCCGCGTTCATCCACCACGGTGGTGGTCACCACCTGGTCATTGGTCCGGTACGGATCGAACACATTGCCCCACACCGCGGCCCGATTGGTGAGAACCCCCAGTTCCGCCTGGGTCACGGTCAGCGTCACGGTTTCCGATTCCCCCGCCGCCAAATCACCCAGATCGCAATAAACCGATTGATTCTGCTGGCTGCAAATTCCCTGGCTGCTTTCCATGGCAACCAGGGACGCCGTGGTCGGCAGCCCGTTGCTGACGACGAGCCCGGTCGCGGCCAGCGGTCCCGCATTGGTCACCACCAGCGTCAGGACCAGATTGCTGCCCGGAAGCACCGGATCCCCGGATTCCACGACCCTCAGCTGCACATCCGCAATCTGGGTGGGGTCGTACAACTGGATGTTGTCGAGACATCGGCAATAACCCGTATACGGATAGCGTCCGTAGTGCTGGAACTTGATCTCGACGTGCGGACCCAGCGCCAAGCCGTTGCTGGCCGCGAAGGCGGTCAGGTTGACCACGCGGTTTGTGTATCCTTCCCACCGGTTCACATCGTCATAGAGCCGATGCCATGTCAGCCCGTCCACGCTCACGGCCACCCCGTCGGCATTGGTGGAACCGATGAACTGGGCGGGCAGCGAATGCACCGGGTAATTGTAATGAAATTCCTGAACATCCAGCATGACGTTTGTTTGCCCGGACAAATCCGCTGTCAGGACCAATTCCCCGAGTCCATAGGTATAGTTCACCGCGTCCATATTGACCTGCCTGGCCCCCTCGAACGGCATCACGCGCCCGCCGCCGCCGATCCAGAGTCGCCCCGTCGCAGTGGTGTTCGTGGTCCAGACATTGGAAAACGACCCCGACTCGAATCCGTCGAAGAACGGGATGGACGCGCCTGGAAAGTCATCGTCCTGGAGCACCAGCATGGCTTCGGAAGGCGACGCAACGTCTCCGGTGGCCGTTGAAACCAAAGACAATCCAACGGTCTCGTCGTGTTCCATCTCCCCATCGTCGAGCAGGGGAATCGAGACGGTCCTGGACAGTTCTCCCGGTGCAAACACCAGGAGCTCATCCACCGCTTCATAGTCGAGTCCGGCCGTCGCCGTCCGGTTGCTGGTGGCAAAAACCACTTCCGCAGTGGTATTGGTCAGGCCAAAGCGCTCGATGGTCACCTGCGCATCGGTCGACGTCTCCCGCGCCGCGTAGCCCTCCGCGGCGAAACGGAACAGAGCGTTGGACACCCAGTCGCCCGTCAGGGCGATGTCATCGATGTTCCAGCCGCACATTCCATAATGTGTACTCGGACCCATCCCCCATCGGAAATAGACCGTCGGCTGGCCGTCCGCCAGTGCCGAAACGTCGTATTCCATGTTTGTCCAGTCGGCATCCTCCACCCAGTTGCCGCCATTACTCCAGACGTTCACCCAGGTGCTCCGGTCCAGCGAGGCTTCGACCACAGCCACAGCAAACGGATCGTAAATCGCCCCCAACCAACGCTGGAATTCAAGCCTGAGATTCCGAAACTGGGTGCAGTCGATCGCCTTCGTCGTCAGGTAATACGTCGTCGGCATGCTTCCGGGATAATCCCCCGCCAGGTTGTAGCCATAGATATTCGTTCCGGTGTATCCCGCCGTCGGATCCGGATAGCCGTAGTACAATCCCCCGCCGCCCAGGGGCTGTCCGAAGTCCCATTGCCCCTGCTCGCTCCATCCGGGATTTTGATCCAGTGGTTCGAACAGCGCCGCCTCGTTATCCCGAAGGATCACCTCATACTGAAAGGCCGGTCCAATCCCGGTTCCCGCAGCATTCGTCAGCATCAGCACAACCGATTCCACAGGCTCCGCCCCGCCGTCATCCAGCAGAACCAACTCCAGCCACTGGGTGCATATGCCGTCCGCGGCAAATACAAGCTGCGTGGTCAGCAGCTCGTAATCCCCGTCCGGGCCCGCCGTGGCGGTACCGGCAACCCCCACATCCACGATGGCATCCACCGGGCGCGATACCGCCACCGCCACCAGCTGAGTTCCGGCATTTTCCCAGACCGTTGATCCGCTGGAAAGAAATCCAACCAGGTAATCGTACACGGAAATCGTGATGGTTTCTTCGGTCACCCCGTCAAAATCAACCGCATAGAACGTGCTGGTATAGACCAGACCAGCCTCGACCTCCTCCGGCACATAGGTCAGCCAATTGGTGATCGCCCCCGCGTTCGTCACCGTGTCGAACGTCGCACCGGGCGGCAGGTTGCTGGCATAAAGGGTGATATCATGCCCATCGTAGTCCGTCGCGATCACGGGGACAATCAAAGCACAGTCCACCGCCGCCAGTTGATTCCCGATGGGTTCCAGGTCAGGCGGCTGATTGGCCATGTCTTGTCCCCAGATCAGTACGTCGTCCAGATACCAGGTGCTGAAGGAGGAAGAAAACTGGAACTGAACCGCCTCGCTCTCTGAAGCATCGGGTAACTCCAGCAAAGAGAACGATTCGACCGAACCGGCCGTACCGACGATAAATGAGCCTAGATGAGTCCACTCGTTCGCACCACTCCGATACGCCACTTCGGCGGTCTGCCCGTTGCCCGCGACGCTCGCGTCCACATAGAAAGAAATATTCGTTGGAAAGTCCACCGCGGGCGTCATCAAGGTGTCCCCCGCACTCAAGGCGCGACACAGGGGACCACTTTGAAAGTGCGAAGTGTCACGCTCGGTTCCACTGTTGACCCAATCGGCCGGCACATCCATCCCCTCATCGAATTGCTCCCAGAGAAGCCGGTTCGGGTCCACGGCCTGGACCTCGATCTGCACCATCAGAGAATTCGTCCCATCGGGATCGGCGGCGCTGAACACTACGCTGGTCTGGCCCGTCACAGGCGATGCCCAGACGAACGCGCTGCTCACCGACTGGGTGCCGATGTGGGGGTTGGGAGTGAAGGTCGAACCGGCTGGCAGATTCGTGCAGGCCAGAGTCATGGAATCACCGTCCAGCTCCTGGGCTGACAGGGAAAATGAAATTTCAGTTCCTTCTTCCACGACGATATTGGTTTCGGGCGGATTAATCGAAAGGAACGGCGGGGAGTTGGATGAAACAATGAAATCGGTGACGGTCATATCATCGATGATCAGATGGCCCGGATTGCTGTTGCTCAGAATCCGGATGCGCACATCCGCACTCCCGTCATTCACATTCACGGTATAGAACTGATAGATCAGGCCAGAATACGTGTGCGAATCCACATCGGTGAAGGTACCACCCGCGATCGACTTCTGAACCTTGAATGTCCCGCCGCCGTTATTCAGCTCACGATAATAGAAACTGACGTTTCCCACGGTGAGCAGGGCTGGGGTCGTGAGTTGGGCATTGGGAGTATCATCATTGATTCGGGCGGCACTCCCGGTCCCTCCGCGAGACGCCGAAACCGCTTCGCCATACACCTGAAGCGCATTCCAGGTCCCACTGGGCAGAGCAACGTCCCCCGTCATATAGGCACTGGGGAAAGTATCGAAGGTTTCGACAAAATGATCCGCTGCCCGCAACGACGGCCCCAACACCGGACATAGAACAAGAAAGAATATCAAAAGATTCCGCTTCATGTGTAGATATGTTTCCCGATCATTCCGCCCCCACTTATCATGAGATGCAAAACAGTAACTCCCAAGTGGGCGTTGGAGATACAGGACGGATTCCTGCCACTTTCGCTGTCTGTCCGTCCAAAACATTTTGTTCTTCTGATTCATGTAAGTCAAATGCGGGATTACGGGTTAATCATATCCAAACATCTCATATCGCTGCCCCTTGAATCTCTTGCGAAAACCGAGGTCCACTGCCGCTGCAGGACCGTCCCACATCCCGGCTTGCCCGGAGCACAGAACCGCTGTCCCATACGCATCACCCGGTTATGCTCATCTGTATATACATGCATCTTTCCCCCTTTCCGGGGGGACCTGGGCGGTTGGCGATTTGTTCATTTTTCCGATCCGTCTTGATTCGGGACCATCCTCCCGTTATTCTCGGAGGGTCGCGACGTATTTTACTCTCTGGAGGTTGTTATGATGAAGTCCTTTGCGGTGCGGGTGTTTCTGTTTTCTGTTCTGATCGCCGGGATGACGTTCCAGGCCGCGGCCATCGCGCCGACCGATCCGCCCTGCCTTCCCTGTCACGACTCCGTCCAGTCTCTGCTGGACACCTATGCCGGCAATCCTGAATTCAAAGCCCTCGTCGATGAGGCCTTCGCCAATATTCAGCAGCTGCCCGCAGAATATCCCGATGGCAATCCATGGATTGGCAAAGGCGTTCAGGACATGGCCGACTTCCTCTGTGAATGGTGCACTTTTCTCCCCACCGCCAAGGGCAGCGGCGACACCGGATTGAAATTCATCCAGGAGATGGCCTTTTTCTATTACAAGAACGAGCCCGCCGTACAGGTCGTCCAGGCCTCCCCCGGACGGGAGATTCTCCAGAACTTCACCAAGCAGCGCGGGGCCTTTCTCGACAGTCCGGCCTCCACCGCCCAGGTGGCGAACTGGCTGGCGGATCCCCGCATGGAAAAAGAGGACTACAACCTCCCCGACCCCACCGCGCCGGACGGCGGCTTCACCTCCTTCAACGACTTCTTCTCGCGCACCTTCAAGGATCAGGCGCAGAGCCACCCGCAGACCATGCCCGACCGCGACTACGTCATCAGCGCGCCGACCGACGCCATCATGAACTCCATTCCCCAGAAGATTGTGGATGCCCAGACCCCCATCCCGACCAAGGGCGGCGAAGCCCTCAACATCAAGGAGATGCTCGGCGGGTCCAAGTACGCAGAGAAATTTGTCGGCGGCACCGCCCTCTCCTGCGTCCTGATGCCGAATACCTATCACCACTTCCATTCGCCTGTCAGCGGACAGATGGTCGAAAGCAAAATCCTCGATGGCGCCTACTACGGCTATGACGACTTCCCCACCTGGGCCGGCACCGAGGGCAACGTGGGTTATCACGGCACCGATTTTGATCAGTTCGGGCGCTTCAAACGCGGCTACTTCGTCGTCGACACCGGCCGATACGGCCACGTCGCCATGGTGGCCGTCGGCCTGAACACCATCAGCTCCATCGTTTTCAAGCCGCCCTTCAACGACGTCACCGAGCCAGTGCACGTCACCCGCGGCGATGAGCTGGGCTACTTCCTCTACGGCGGCTCCCTCTTCATCATGATTTTCGAGCCCGGTCAGTTCAAATCCGATGCCATCCAGGTGCGCCTCGGCAACCAGATCGGCGTGTTTGATACCGACAGCAATGCCCCTTGATCAGGATTAAACCAAACAGAACCACAGAAAACGGAAACCCAGGAGAGAAACGATGAAAGTAACCAGAATAATCTTATGCGCGGTGCTCCTTACCGCGTGGATGTTCGGCGCCAGCTCTGTGCTCGCTGAAGAAGTCGCCCACAAGCCCATCACACAGAAGCTGATCTCCCTCCTGGAGGCCCAGCCCGAAATCAAGGCCATGCTGACGTCCTCCATCGCAAAGGCTAAAACCGTCAATCCGGATCTGAAGACCAATCCGGCCCAAAGCCTGGAAGACTACTTCACCTTCATCGACCAGTCCTCGGAACTGATTCCGCAGCAGGTCGTGGCCAATCCCGCGAGCCTGATCCAGGAACAGATTCTGCAGTCCATCTGCTACTTCTATTTCCTTGTCGACCAGCCGCTGGCGGAACTGGACGGCAAGGGCTTGTTCGACAACACGATCCAATATGACCCGACCTTTTCAGGCTGGCTGAACGAGTTCGTCAATGCCTGGGGCGACTTCCTCGATACGGACGCCTCCTGGAACGAGAAAGTCTATCAGGAATTCTATTCCGATCCCCGCTTTGGCCTTCAGAACAGCTGGTATGAACCCTCCGAGAACTGGAACACCTTCAATCGCTTCTTCTCCCGCTATCTGGTCTCGCCCGACGTGCGCCCCATCGCCGCCCCCGGGGATGCCTCCGTCGTAACCGCCCCCGCCGACTCCGTCCCGCAGGGCGTCTGGCCCATCAGCGCCGACTCGAAAATCCAGGTGGCCGACGGCCTGCAGATCAAGCTGGCCCGCTTCTTCAGCATCCCCGAACTGCTGGGCGCCGACAGTGCCTATGCCAATGCGTTTGCCGGCGGCGTGCTGACCCACACCTTCCTGAATGTGAATGATTACCACCGCTATCATTTCGCCGTTGGCGGAACGGTCAAGGAAGTGGACAACATCCTCAAGAACGTCGCCCTCGAAGTCTCCTGGAGCCCCATAATGGGCCGTTATCTCCCCATCGATTCCACCGGCTGGCAGTTCACCCAGACCCGCGGCGTCGTCATTGTCGACACCGGCGATACCGGTCTCGTCGCCCTCATCCCCATGGGCATGGCCATGGTCTCGTCCGTCAACTTCGAAGACACCGTCAAAGTCGGCGCGGAAATCAAGAAGGGCGACATGCTCGGTACCTTCCTCTTCGGCGGGTCCGACTTCGTAATCCTCTTCCAGAAGGACGCAGGGTTCGAAATCACCGCACCCATGAGCAAGCAGATCACCACCAAGCCCGGCGCCGACCACGGTTCCGAAGTGGGCATCTATGACCACGTCCTCATGGGCCAGGAATACGGCGTCATGAAAGGCTCTTCGAATCACTAGAAAAACAGAAGTCAGAAGTCAGGAGTCAGAAGTCAGAATGTCTGTTGTAGCCGCGCCCGTTGGGCGCGGCTCTTTTCTGTCCGGATGGAGCTGGTACGCCCCCGTGCCGCTCTTCAATTTGTTTAGCTGCGACATGCAGGAATCCCTCGATTTCTCCAAGAATGAAGATTGTCTCTCGCCAAGAACGCGGAGGACGCAAAGAAGTCATTGCCACACCTCTCGCTGCTTGGCGTGCTTGGCGTGCTTGGCGAGAAAATGTCTTCTCCGGATTCTTTTCGTCCCTCAGTCGTCTCTGTTGCGCCATGCAGGAAATACTCGATTTTTGCGGCGGTTTTGGTAGAGTATGGCTTTTCATAGGGAGGACCGCTTGAACATCGCAACATTCATCGCGAAGTGGAAAAAGGTGGAGCTGAAAGAACGCTCGGCCGCGCAGGAGCATTTCATTGATCTGTGCCGCCTCGTTGGCCACCCCACCCCCGCCGAAGACGATCCCACCGGCGAGCGGTTCTGTTTTGAAAAAGGCGCGGCAAAACATGGCGCCGGCGGCGGCTTTGCCGATGTCTGGAAAAAGGATTTCTTCGGCTGGGAATACAAGGGCAAGCACAAGGACTTGTCCAAGGCCTATAATCAACTCCTGCTCTATCGCGATGCGCTGGCCAACCCGCCCCTGCTCGTGGTCTGCGACCTGGACCGCATCATCATCCACACCAACTTCACCAAGACCGCCTCCGACACCCACGTCATCCTGCTGGAAGAACTCGGAGAGGCCCGCAACATCGAGATTCTACAGGCCCTCTTTTTCCATCCCGAACGGTTGCGCCCCGGCCAGACCAGCGAGGCCATCACCGAAAAGGCCGCAAAGCAGTTCGCCGACATCGCCGAATCCATGCGGCAGCGCGGGTTGGATTCCGCCGAAGTCGCCCACTTCCTCGACCGCGTCGTTTTCTGCCTGTTCGCCGAAGATATCGAACTCCTGCCCAATCAGATTTTCACCCGTATTGCCGATCAGGTCGGGACCGATCCTGATAAATTCTGCCGCTATGTGACCGAGCTGTTTGAAGCCATGTCCACCGGTGGTGATTTCCTGATGGAGCCCATCCGCCATTTCAACGGCAACCTGTTTGATCACTCTACCGTCCCGGAACTGACACCCGAAGAAATCAAGTGCATCACCGAATCTGCCCATCTGGACTGGAGCACGGTGGAGCCGTCCATCTTCGGCACACTGTTCGAGCGCGGACTCGACCCCGCCAAACGCGCCCAGCTCGGCGCCCACTTCACCAGCAAAGAAGACATCGAAACCCTCGTCGAAGTCGTCGTGATGCAGCCCCTCCGACGCGAATGGGACGACACGCGACAACTCGTCGAAACCCTTCTCACCACCGGCAAAAAGAAACCTGGCCCGCCCCCGGAGAAACCCCTTTCTCTCGCCCAAAAGAAAAAGACCATGAACGAAGGCGGCATCATTGTCCAGCGCTTCCTCACCCGCCTGCAGTCTATCGCATTGCCTCAAAATAGATGACACCGAAGGCCGAGGGTGGTGAGGGAGAGAA
>CAZGMQ010000011.1:58701-60401 GCA_964526745.1 uncultured Verrucomicrobiota bacterium | reverse complement strand
ATCGGCCCCTCGTTCACCGCCCCTTCGGTGTCATACTTATTTGAGGCAACACGGATAGCGGAATTGGTGAGGGTCCTGTGGAGATTCCAAACGACCTGGGTCGTGGATATCAAGTACGGCTCGATTTCTGCACTCCCGAACGACACGCCCAGAGGCAAATCCATCTCGATATAGAGATTGTAGGCATCCGGGTCACCCGTGTTCAGGATCCGGATCTGGCTCACGATCTGCGTGGCGGTCAGGAATTGCACTTCGGGCTGCAGGCTGTTGATCAAATTGGCTTGCACAAAGAAGGGTTCTACATTGGTCCGCGACACCGCGGTCTGCAGGTTGTTAGTTGTCCCACGATCACATAAGGTATTGTAGGACAATTCGGCACGCCGCTGCCCATTGGTGTCCGCGCCACAGCTTGGCCGCAGCTCATAGTGGATCGACATATACGTGTTCGTGCCCAGGTCACCCAGATTCCAGGTCAGCTGATTGTTGGAAATGGCCGGATTGAATGGGGGAATCGGTAGGCCGGTCAGATTGTCGACAATGTTGCTGAAGGTCGTCGTGTTGGTGATGTAGCTGAAGCCGGAATCCGAGTCCATGTCGAAGTCCATGTCCAGCGTCACCACAACGTCATAGGCCGGAAATTGAATGGGATCTCCGGGGAAACCGGCTGCACTCGGAATCATGGTCAAGTCAATCGATCCCGGCACCCTCTCGCAGGCCCCGACAACCGAGATTTTCTGCAATCCGATTTCCATGAGGCTGCTGCCGGCGGCATACCAGACCGCTGCATCTGTTTCCGAACTGCAACCCGGCAGGTCCAAGGTGGACGTATCGATATGCTGACCTTCGTTGGTGACACTGACCGGCCAGGAGATCTCTAACGACGTCACCATCGACAAATCCGGGAACGGCGAGCTGTCCAGCCCCGACAGATCCAATATGAGATTCGGACTGGTCTGGGTGAAGGTGGCAAAGGACAACACATTGGAACCGTTCACCAGCAACTGCACATCATTCGTCGTGTCCACCGTCCCGCTAGCCAGGTCTGCAGAGAACGTCACCCCCACCCAGGTACCGGTCTGGCCGAGGAAGTTACTGAACGAATGGGTCAAGACCACCGGCTCACAAAGTCCAGTCAAGAGCGGGGTCACGCTCTTGGCACCGTTGTACCCGCAAAATGGAGGGAGGCAACCCGCGCCAGGGGTGATCCGAATCGGGAATTGGTTCCCGCTGCCGGACACGGGCTGCAGGCAGCCCTGGCAATCCGTGAAGGGGGTCGCCTGCACTTCATTGAATTGCAACCCGTCCGGCCCGCCGCAGGGAGTCCCAATCACCATGCTGAACGAGGACGTCACCACACCACTGCCCGCTGCCAGCGGGATATTCGACCACACCACCGTGCTGCCCGACTGCACTCCACCCGCCGAAATATTGGTGACCGTCAGATTGGTGTGCGACGGATACAGGTCGGTCACCGTGATGGTTTCGCCCCCTATGAAGTTCGTATAGGTCAATTCGATCCGCACGGGGAAACTATTCGTATCACCGGACACACTCGTCGGCATGATCTTGGTGATGCTGGCCCTGGGTGGGCTGGCCACGGTGACCGTCGTGAGGACCGCCGGTCCGGAATATGAATCGCCACACTCATCGATATACTCCGGTAGAAAAGACAGGTTCAGCGTGCCGGTCGGGAGGGGGCA
>CAZGMQ010000011.1:0-58601 GCA_964526745.1 uncultured Verrucomicrobiota bacterium | reverse complement strand
GCTCCCGCCCGATTCCACCGCGAAGGTCACGCTGGTGCTGGCCCCGTTCGTCACCGTTCCCACCTGGATCAAGCCATTGGCATCCACCGGCGTACCGCTGACCCGCCAGCCGGCTGGCACTGTCGGGGTGAACGCCAGGCCATAGGCATCGCCGAGGTTGGCCCCCGACGTATTGGTGATGTACAAGGTGATGGAATGGGTGGTGGAACCGCTCGCGCAGTAATCCAGCACCAGAGGATCCGGAACCTGCGAAAGAGCAAAAGAAAGATCGGTAGAGTCGCAAGGGGGAGGACCGCAGGTCGCGCCAGGGATGATCCGAATCGGGAACAATTCCCCGCTGCCGGACACGCTCCGCGTGCAGCCCTGGCAATCCGTGAAGTCGGTCGCCTGAACCTGGTTGGTTTGACGCGCATCCGGACCGCCGCAAGGATCCCCAATCAGCATGTTGAACGAGGACGTCACCACACCACTGCCCGCTCCCGGCATAATATTCGACCACACCACCGTGTTGCCCACTTCCACGCCACCCGTCGAAATACTGCCGACGGTCAGATTGGAGTGCACCGGGAACAGGTCGGTCACCGTGATGGATTCGCCCCCCGTGAAGTTCGTATAGGTCAGTTCGATCCGCACGGGGAAGAAACCGTCATCAGCGTCCACATTCGTCGGCATAATCTTGGTGATGCTGGCACTGGGTGGGCTGTCCACGATGACCGGCAATACTAACGTCGTGGCGTAATTTAGATTGCCACACTCATCGATGTACTCCGGTAGAAAAGACAGGTACAGCGTGTTGGTCGGGAGGGGGCAGCTCCCGCCCGATTCCACCGCGAAGGTCACGCTGGTGCTGGCCCCGTTCGTCACCAGACCTACTACCTGGATCAAGCCATTGCTATCCACCGATGCACCGCTGACCAGCCAGCCGGCCGGCAAGGTCGGGGTGAACGCCAGGTCAGAGGCATCGCCGATGTTGGTCCCCGCCGCATTGGTGATGAATAAGGTGACGGAACTGGTGGTGGAACCCATCGCGCAGTAATCCACCGCCAGAAGAGTCGGGTCCAGCGCAAAAGAAAGCTCGGGATATTCGCAAGCCGGGGGGGCGCAAGCCGCGCCAGGGATAATCTGAATCGGGAATTGGTCCCCGCTGCCGTACACGGGCTGCAGGCAGCCCTGGCAATCCGTAAAGTCTGTCGCCTGCACCTCGTTGTATTGCGACGCGCCCGGCCCGCCGCAGGGATCCCCAATCAGCATGGTGAACGAGGACGTCACCACACCACTGCCCGCTCCCGGCACAATATTCGACCACACAACCGTGTTGCCGGACTGCACGCCACCCCCAAAAATATTGGTGACCGTCAGATTGGTGTGCACCGGATACAGATCGGTCACCGTGATGGATTCGGTCCCGGTGAAGTCTGTATAGGTCAGTTCGATCTGCACGGGGAAGGAACCGGCATCAGCGTTCACACTCGTCGGCATGATCTTGGTGATGCTGGCACTGGGCGGGCCGGCCACGGTGGCCGTCGTGAGGACCGCCGGTCCGGAATATGAATCGCCACACTCATCGATGTACTCCGGTACGAACGACAGGGGCAGCGTGCCGGTCGGGAGGGGACAGTCCCCGCCCGATTCCACCGCGAAGGTCACGCTGGTGCTGGCCCCGTTCGTCACCAGACCCACCTGGATCAAGCCATTGGCATCCACCGGCGTACCGCTGACCAGCCAGCCGGCCGGCAGGGCCGGGGTGAACGCCAGATCAGAGGCGTCGCCGATATTGGTCCCCGCCGCATTGGTGATGAACAAGGTGATGGAATGGGTGATGGAACCGATCGCGCAGTACTCCACGAACAGAGGATTCGGGTCCAGCGAAAGCCCAAAAGACAAATCGGGATAATCGCAAGGTCGGCCGCTGCAACTCGCGCTAGGGGTGAAACGAATCGGGAATAGGTTCCCGCTGCCAGACACGCTCCGCGTGCAGCCTCGGCAATCATCGAAGTCGTCCGCCTGCACTTCGTTGAAAAGCAAGCCGTCGGGTCCGTCGCAGAGTTCCCCAAACACCATGTCGAAGGTCGCTGTCACGACGCCGCTGCCCACCCCCGGGACTATCGTCCATTCAATCGTGTTGCCCACTTCCACGCCACCCAGTGTAATATTGCCCACGGTCAGATTCGAGTGCGCCGGGAACACGTCGGTCACGGTGATGGATTCGCTCCCGCCAAAATCCGTATAGGTCAGTTCGATCTGCACGGGGAAGGAACCCTCACTACTGGACACATCCGACGGGACAATCTTGGTGATCGAGGCCACTGGCACGTTCACCACCGAGGCCACCTCTGCAACCAAGGGGCCACTGAACAGGTTGCCACACAGATCCGTATAGGATGGCACCAGGATGATATCCTGATCGGACAGATCAATCGGGCAGGCGCCGCCCGCTACCACGGTAACAACCACACTGGTGCTGGCGCCCGCGGCCAATGGTTCCAACTGGATCACACCATTGCTGTCTACCGAGCCTCCGGTGAGGCTCCAGCCGCTCGGAAGATCCGGAGTGAATTGCAGGTTGGTCGCAATGCCGATATTCGGCCCGATGGCATTGCTGATATACAGCGTCATGTCGCTACCCCCGCAATAATTGACCAACAACGGAGAGGGATCCACCGAAAAGCTCAGGCTGGGATAGCGATCAACAAATCGAATGCCGGCCGTCGCGGTTTCGTTGGTGAGCGACGTATCCTCGCAAGCCTGGTTGGTCAGCACGACCAGACCGCTGCAGCCCCATTCGGCATCCGCCAGATTATATAATCCGGAACAGGACACCACTTGTGCCGTAACCACAATGTTCACATTCGACTGCGCCGCCAGATTGGTGAAGGCTGGGATCACGGTCGAATCCCACACCACATTGGAGCCCCACGTCACATTTGTCGGCGCAATGCTGAACCCGGTAAAGACCAGGCCGGGCCCCAGAGAATCCATGGCGACCACATTCGGCGCAGCGCCAAAACCGGCGTTCTCGATCTGAACCGTCCAGGTCACCGTGTCACCCACACCTTTTTGTTGCATAATCGGTGTCTTAGTCACCGTGAGGTCCGGCTCATTAAGCGTCAGGAACATCGACCCGAGCGAATCACCCGGCGTGCCCGGAGGCTGTTCATATCCGGCCCGGCTGAACAGTTGGCCGCCCACCGCGCCGCAATCAATCTCCACCGCATACACAATCGTGATCGAGGCCCCGTTCTGGATGCCCACAGGTAGCAGGCCCTCTCCCGGATCGGGGGGGTCCTGATCTTCCCAGTCGCTGCGGGTATTGGTGTCATTGTCCGCCGGGTCACGCGCCAAAGAATGCCCGGCGGCCACGGTCGGGACGGAAGGGCTGAACGCCGCCGTCGACGCGCCGTAAGAGACGGCATCCACAACGTTGCTGGCCGCATCCAGCAGCAGGACGCCATCGCCGAAGTTATTCAGCCCGGAGCCGATCCGGCCATCGGCCACTTCAAACACCCGATCCGTGTACGGCGAATTTGCGGCCAGAAAGGCGTTGGTGCTGGCGGCAATGATGACAAATTCGCCGGCGGCAATCGTGATGGGCGGCAGGTCATCCACCGCCCCCGGGGCGCTGTCCCGCACGGACCAGCCATTCATGGTGACGGCATTGGTCGTCGGGTTGTAGATTTCGAACCACTCGTTCTCGGTTTCCGGAACTTCGATGGCATTGTAATAGACTTCTGAAATCACCAGGTTGGTCAGCGTGGACGGCGTCACCACGGACGAAAAATCCCACACCTGATTCGTTTGGGTGTCCGTCACATACAGTTCGGCCGCCCCATTCGTCAGCACCACGCCGCCCGGCAGCGTTATGGTGGTGAGCCCCGGCACATAGGCATAACTGGACGAAGGCAGCGTATTCGTGACCATCAGCCCCGACAGCGTCGCCCCGTTGTTCACAATCCGGTTCGTCACGGTAATCGTGCCGCAGTTGGCCGCTTCCTGCGGCCCCCGGAGCGTGACGCCCACCTGCGCCTGCGCCTGCGGGGCCGTAGCCCATAGCGCTGCGCCGACCACCGCGGACACAAGGCCGATGCGGAGGGAATGGTTCCAGAGGTTCAGAGTCGATGTTTGCTTCTTCATATCTGCCTACCTTCAAACGAAACGACCCAGGCGTGTCACCCGGGTCTGGTCTTCTACATGGGTCGCCGTAAACATGTGCCTATTATTTATCAAATAATATGACGCGAAATCATCAATCTGCGAATCGCCTATATTTCCCGACGAAATCGGGAGAATAGAGAGTTCTGGGCTTGATTCCCACCCTCACCACCCCAATTTCAGGCCTCTTTGGACGATGCCAGGCATGAGTGACAGACGCCGCTCATCATGACATCCACACGATGGACCTCGCCACCCCCCACGCACGAGCGTGCATGGGCCATCATCTCATCGCAATCCGCCTGCATCTCGACATCGTCGAGCCGGCCGCACTGTTCGCACAGAAAATGGGCATGCATATCCACATTGCCATCATACCGAGCGTGTCCCTTCCAGGTCGCCACGCGCTGTACCATGCCGGCGCCCTCCAGCGCATTCATGGTCCGATACACCGTAAACAGAGAAATCTGCGGTACCTTCGGCTTCACCGCCTGATAGATATGATCCACATCCGGATGGTCAAACCGCGAGGTCAATTCGCGATAGATGGCAAGGCGCTGACGTGTCAGCCGCATCCCCGCTTCATGAAATGCCGACCGCAATTTGGCTTTCCTTATATAGGGGCGCTTCTTCGTTTCTGACTCAGTGGCTATGAATGTTGTGTCCATAACCATGTATTTAAGCATGTTGATAAATGATTGCGCAATAGATTTATGACGACTTCTTAACTTTAAAACGAATTCTTAACAGTGGTAATCTTTGAACGAAAAGCCTTCATTAGTCATTCTAAGCGCTACATTTTTAGGACCTTTTTCCCATTGTGAGCCGTTTTGGACCCTGAAATGTTCATTATGTCCCTTATGGGCACTGGCTATGCCAGCTAGCCTATCTATCTGCATTTTTCTTCCATGAGTCAACAGGACTCGTTTGCAGCTGAAATTTGATAAAACCCCACATAAATACCGAAAAAAGGCCAAAATTGACCCTTTTTCGGCTGAAAAAGACCCTCCGGGAACTCCAGGAGGTCTGTTTTTAGGATTTATAGAGTAAAACCAAGCCCTGCGATGATCGTCAGGTCGTTGTATTCTTTGTCGGTCGCCGGCGTGCTTGTGTATTTGTCCTGCAGAACCAGTCGAAGATTCAAATTACCGACAATCGCCGCTTCCACACCGATTTCGGCGTTGAGCAGGTACTGGTCGAAATCATCCGCTCGGGGCAGATATTCCGCAGACTGCCACAATTTGGCTGATTCGGAGATCTGGCAGGTGTAGCGCTGACCCACGCGAATGGCGAGATAGTCATCCGTGACGCTATCGACTTCTTCCCAAAGATAGGAAGGACCGACATCCGCCGTCAGTTCGCGCTTGTCGTTCTTGACGAGATAAGCACCCAGACTGGGGCCAAGGTTGATTCGATAATCAATCAGGGCAATGTCATCATAGAGGGCCGTGCCGTCCAGGGAGGCATAGGTTCGTGGGCTGAGGGTCTTTTTGAGGCTTCCGTAGATTTTGGCATTTTCAACGGTATTGGACTTGACGTCATTGACCGTGTTTTCACCATAATTGGCTTCGATTCCGGCCAAAATGGAGCCGAGTCCCTCTTTTTCGCCTTCGGTGGTGATCGAGGCGTTCGCCGAAAGGGTTTCGCTGTTGCCATCGGTCAATGTGAGACCGGCTGCAACGGTTGTTTCCAAGCCTTTAGGGGCTTCTTTAACCGTTTTTGAGGCATTTTTCTTCTTGGCGGCCGAAGCGGACCCCGCCACAGCCAATATCATCATAAAAATGAGTATTTTCTTCATTCTGATCTCTTTCTTTTAGGTTTTGTGCGCTTATTCAGCGGCTTTTTCTTCTGCAACTTGTTTCCGGCGCAATTTATTGACACCCTTGACCATCATGAACACTGCAATCGCCACAATCAGGAAATCCAGCGACGTCTGGATGAACGAGCCATAGTTCAGGGTCACGGCCGGCACTTCGGCACCGGCGGCATCCACGGTCGCCGCTTTCAATGTGTAGGCCAGATCCGTGAAGTTGACGCCGCCCAGCAGCAGACCGATCGGCGGCATGATGACATCCGCCACCAGCGAAGCCACAATCTTGCCGAACGCACCGCCGATGATAATCCCGACCGCCATATCCACCATATTGCCCTTGACGGCAAATTCCTGAAATTCTTTTCCTATGCTCATGAGTACTCCTTGTTCTTTCCCTATTCTTCTATTTGCGGGAGCCAAACCCTACCTTCTCAATCGAGGTTGTCAAATCTTTCGCCGTCACTTTTCAAACAAATTCTCTTTCCTCAATAGGCAAGGCATCTTACTCTTATCCCTTCATAGGAGAAAAATAGACATGTCCAGTACCTTTGGAACCCTGTTCCGCGTCACCACATTCGGAGAATCCCACGGCAAGGCCGTCGGGTGCATTGTCGACGGCTGCCCATCGCGCATCCCCATCTCCACCGATGACCTCCAGCCGCAGCTGGACCGGCGCCGGCCCGGCTCGTCCGAACTGACCACCCCGCGCAAGGAAACTGACACGGTTTCTATTCTCTCCGGCCTTGAAAACGGACTGACGCTCGGCACCCCTATCGGATTGAGCATCCCCAATTCCGACACCATGCCCGGGGACTACGCCGAAATGGAAACGGTTCCCCGCCCCTCCCACGCCGATTTCACCTATGCCGAAAAGTATGGGCTGCGCGCCCGCTCTGGCGGCGGCCGGGCCTCCGCCCGCGAAACCGCGGCTCGTGTCGCCGCGGGGGCGCTCGCTGAAAAAATACTGGCGTCCTTCCATCCCATCGAAATCGTCGCCTGGGTCGAAAGCGTCGGTGACCTGCAGGCCGCCCGCCCCGATCTGCAGACCGTAACC
Source organism: uncultured Verrucomicrobiota bacterium (assembly GCA_964526745.1). GTDB lineage: Bacteria > Verrucomicrobiota > Kiritimatiellia > CAIQIC01 > Lenti-01 > Lenti-01. Next base: position 51,585 of record CAZGMQ010000011.1, on the reverse strand, counting down.
CGCGCCGATGTCGACCAATCCCTCCTGCGCTGCCCGGATCCGGAAGCCTCGCCGCGCCTGATCGCCCGGGTGGAAGAGGCCCGTGATGCCGGTGACTCTGTCGGCGGCGTCATTGCCTGCACCTGCCGCGGGCTTCCCGCGGGCTGGGGAGAACCGGTTTTTGACAAGCTTCCCGCCATGATGGCCCACGCCATGATGTCGATTCCAGCCACCCGCGGATTCGAAATCGGGGAGGGCTTTGCGGCCACGCTCCTGCGCGGTTCCCAGCACAACGACCCCTTTGAAGCCAAAGAGGGCGGCGGCATCCGCCCGGCCTCGAACCACTGCGGCGGTGTCCAGGGCGGCATCTCCAACGGTGAAACACTCTTTTTCCGGGTCGCCTTCAAACCGGTCTCCACCATTTCCCTTCCGCAGCCCACCGTGGCCTTTGATGGCACATCCGTCATCTTTGAGGCCAAAGGGAGGCACGACCCCTGCGTCCTTCCCCGAGCCGTCCCCATCGTGGAATCCATGGCCGCCCTGGTGCTGGCGGACGCTTTTCTTCAACAGCAGGTACAGCAGATTCCCCGCACAGGAGATCCCTCATGAAACAGTTTTTCTGGATTCTGGCCGTTTTGCTCCCGCTGAGCGCCTTCGCGGCCCAGCCCCGCTCCATCGTGATGACGATTCAGGAAAATGGGAAGGCCCAGATTTCCGAAACACATAGCATCCCCCCGGCAGATGCCACAGGCTTGATCCGGATTGGACCGCTTCCCGAAACTCTTCTGCCCAGTTCGGTCAACGCCGTTCCCGTTGAACGCGGCGAAACACTCGAGATTCTTTCCCAGCGCTTTGCCTACGATCTGCTGGATAACGCCTCCCTCTTCCGCGCCTATCGCGGTGAAACCGTCCAGTGCGAAAAAGGGGGTGCCATCCTCGCTGGCCGCCTCGCCACCCTGCCGGACTTTTCCAGCCTGACCCCGTCCCTCATCCTGAGCACGGAAGGCCAGACCGTTCAGGTTGTCCCAGACCTGTTGAACCTGGACTCCATTACTTTCCCTGCACTGCCGGATCTCGCCAGAACCCCAACTCTGTTCTGGAAGCCTGCCGCAGGGCAAACGCCGCCCGCCGCAGTACAGCTTCACTATGCTGCCTCAGGGCTGGCCTGGTCCGCCTCCCACGAAGCCATCCTGTCCGACAATGCCCGCTCCATCGCCCTGTCCACCCGGGTCCATTTGCAGAATCAGACCACGCGCGACTTTGCGCATGCCCGCATCCGTCTCGCTCTGACCGATAAAGGCCAATTCGCCCCGCTCGTGCCGGCACCAAACGATCCGCGCGCCAACCGAACCCCGACCCTGCGCTATTCCGCGGACGGCAAGTCCTGGATCCCGGAACGCACCGCGGCCTCGGCCTCTATTGTGGCTACCTATGACCTTCCCCAACCCCTCTCCCTCCCCGCCGACAGCGACACCTATACCCACCTGTTGGAAATCCCGGCCCTCGCCGTCGAAACCCGCTATATTTATGATGGCGTCCGATTCGACCGCTATCAGCGCAACCGGCGCGCCGACTGGAACCTCGGAACGGAGTCCGCTTCCATCGTCGAGACCGATCTGACCTTCCGGAACAATCAAGCCGTCACCCTCCCCCCAGGGGAATTCCGCCTGCTTCAAGGCGAAGCCGACCGCGCCCTCCAGTGGATCGGAACCGACTGGCTTCCCTCCGTCCCACCCGGCGGAACGACCACCCTGCGCCTCGGTCCCGCGACCGGCCTCAGCGGCACCCGGATCCGCACGAGCTATTCTGAAATCGACCCGCGCCGGGTCTCCGAGGAAAGTTTCGAAATTACGCTGAAGAATCAAAGCGATGCCGACCAGACCTTCACCGTGATTGAGCATCTTTATCGCGGTGAAAACCACGAAATCATTGCGGCCAACGCTGAACACCGCCCCGGCGATGACCCCCATTCCATCCAGTTCCTGGTGCCGGTCAAAGCGGGGACCGAAAACTCCATCACCTACACGGTCCGTTACACCTGGTGAGCGCCTCGACTCCATTTCAAACCGAAACGGCACGCCCCAGGCAAATTCTTGTCTGCGGACTCAACTGGCTCGGTGATGCCATCCTCGCGATGCCCGCGATCCAGGTACTTCACTTCCATCATGCAGATGCGGAAATCACCTTGTTGACGCGTGCCAGCCTCGCCCCGCTGTGGGAAATGCATGAGGCCCCCACACGCATTCTAACCCTTCCAAAAAAAGGGCGCAGTCTGCGACCGATGCTCCAGGCGCTCCGCGACCTGAACCTGGAAACCGCCTATGTGCTGCCCCACTCCTTCCGCTCCGCCCTCCCTCCATTTCTGGCGGGGATTCCCCGGCGCATCGGGCTCCCCGGACACTTTCCCCGCGATGTTTTACTGACCGAAGTCCATCGCCCGACCGGTGGCCCCGGCCGCATCCATCAGGTCTATGAAATGCTCGACCTGTTTTTTCCGGATCAGCATCGCCGCGCCTTTGCCCCGCCAAAACTCGCGGTGCCCACCGAAATTCGGGAAGCCATGCGGACCAAATTATCCTCCCTCCCCCAGCCGTGGATCACCGTCATTCCCGGCGCAGCACGCGGCCCCTCTAAACAGTGGCCGGCTGAACGCTATGCGGAAACCGCAGCCCAACTGGTTGCACAAACCGGTGGGTCCATCATCACACTGGGCACGAAAAAGGAACACGCCGCCTGCCAGCAGGTGGCCGCTGCTTCCGCCCCGAACGGACTGAACCTCGCCGGCGAAACCACCCTGCAGGAACTGGCTGCCGTGCTCTCCCTTTCTGCACTCGCCCTCTGCAACGACAGCGGCGGCATGCATCTTGCCGCAGCTCTCGGGACTCCCCTCGTGGCTCTCTTTGGAATCACCGATCCCGATACCACGGGGGCCCTCGGTCAGCACATCCGGATTCTGCAGCATGCCGTTCGACGCTCCCGCGATATTCCCCGCCGATCAGCCGAAGCCGAGAAAGCCCTGGCCTCCATCTCATCCGCCGAAGTCATTCAGGCCTCCCTGCAACTGCTTCATTCAGTCTGACCCGATTCCGGGCCAAAAACCACTAAGGGGCCCCTTAGACGCCCTGCATCGGCGGCAGGACGTGCCAGAGAATGGCAAAGTAATGGCAGATGCTGCCGGCAAGAACGAACAGATGCCAGATGGCATGGTGATATGGCACGCGTTTGAGCAGATAGACGCCGGCCCCGAGGGTGTAGCAAAGGCCACCGGCTACCAGCCAGCGCACCCCCGCCCCGGACATGTGTTCCACCAGCGGCTTCAGGGCGAACACAATAATCCAACCCATCACGACATAGAGCGCCGTACTGGTTTTTTTGAACCGCCCGGTGAAAAATCCCTGAAAGAGCAGTCCGGCGGCGGCAATGCCCCACACGATGCCAAACAGCGTCCACCCGAGCGGACCACGCAGGGTGATCAGCATGAACGGCGTATAGGTCCCCGCAATCATCAGAAAGATCGCTTCGTGATCCAGCACCCGGAAAACGCGCTTGAGACGCGGATTCGTGAAGCTGTGATAGAGCGTGGAGATGGTAAACATCAATAGCAGCATCACGCCGTAGATGACACAGGGCACCACCTGCCAGGCGCCTTCGCCTCGCGTCGCGGCCGCCACAGTCAGTACGGAGAGACCGGCAATACCGAGCAACACGCCGATGCCGTGGCTCACGGCATTGGCGATTTCTTCACCCAAGGTGTATTTGGAGGGTTGATAGCTCATGGGTCGATTTCCCAGGCCCCCACCACCTCGCGTGGCGGGTGAACAAGGCCGGCCTCGTTCACCCGCGGCACAAGGCCGCGGGGGTCAGGAAGCTCACCGCTTGTACACATCCCGTTTGGTGTAGCCCGTGTGCAGCAACTCATGTGATTTCTTGCCCAGCGGCTTGCCCAGATAATCCTTGTAGACTTTTTGAATCATCGGATTGTCATGCGAGCAGCGGTGTTCGCTCCTCTCATCATCCGAATAGATGCCGGCGGCGCGCTGCTTCCGGATCTCATCGGTCGCCCCATAGGGCTGGCCGCCGCCGCCGACGCATCCGCCGCGGCAGGCCATCACTTCGATGAAGTGATACGGTGTCTCTTTGCCCTTCTTGCGGGCGACGCGGACCTTGTCCAGCACCTTCTCGATGTTGCACATGCTGTGGGCCACGGCTACACGCACTTCCTTGCCGGCGACTTTCAGCGTCGCTTCCTTCACGCCATCCAGCCCGCGAATAGCGGTCAGTTCCATGCTGGGAAGACGTTCTTTGGTCAGCGCAAAATGCGCGGTCCGTAGAGCCGCTTCCATGACTCCGCCGGTCACACCGAAGATGGTGCCCGCTCCGGTGTAGTCGCCCAGGATGGAATCCACCCGCTCATCATCCGGCAGATTCCGGAAATCCACACCGGCACTCTTAATCATCCGGCACAGCTCGCGGGTCGTCAGCGAAATATCAATGTCCTGCTGGCCGGAGCTGCTCATTTCCTCACTGCGCTGAATCTCAAATTTCTTCGCTGTGCAAGGCATGATGGAGACCACGAAAAGATCCTTCGGATCGATGCCGACCTTCTCGGCATAATAGGTCTTGGCCAGCGCGCCGACCATGGCCTGCGGAGATTTCGCCGTGGAGAAGTTATCAATGAAATCCTGTGAGTATTTCTCCATGTAATCGGTCCAGGAAGGACAGCAACTGGTGATCAGGGGCAGCTCGCCCTTGCCGTGGACAAAGCGTTCGATGAATTCCGTACCCTCTTCCATGATGGTGAGGTCGGCACCGAAGTTGGTATCGAACACGGCATCGAATCCCAGACGGCGCAGGGCCGAATAGATTTTACCGGTCAGCAGCGTGCCGGGTTCATACCCGAAGTCCTCGCCCAGCGCGACCCGAACGGCCGGCGCAATCTGCACGACACAATGCTTCGTGGGATCGCCGAGGGCCTCATAGACTTCCTTCGCATGGCTGTGTTCATAAATAGCACCCACCGGACAATGCGCGGCGCACTGCCCGCACTTGATGCAGGGAGATTCTGCCAGTGACACATCCGCGGCCGGCGCGATCCGGGTGTTCTCGCCCCGCCCCAGAAATTCCAGCGCCCAGACGCCCTGCATCTGCTGGCACACGGCCGCACACCGGCCGCACAGGATGCACTTTTCTGGATTCAGCACGATGGACCCCGTGCTGTCGTCTTCCGGCAGGTCGCGGAGCCGTTTCCCGAACGGGGCTTCCCGCACACCGAACTCAGCGGCCAGCCGCTGCAGTTCACAGTTGTTGTTACGGGGACATTGGAGGCAGTCATCCGGATGCGTGGACAGGATCAGCTCAATCACCGTCCGGCGGATGGCGTAGAGCTCGGGATCATGCGTGATGATCTCCATGCCTTCGCCGGCGGCCGTGGAGCAGGCCCGCACCATCTTGGAATAGCCCTTCACTTTCACGACACAGATACCGCAGGCGGCCCACGCCGGCAGGTCCGGGTGATAGCACAGGGCAGGGATTTTCACCTGCACCTTCTTCGCCGCGCTCAAAATATTGGTGCCTTCCTCCACTTTTACAGGAAGGCCGTTAATGGTCAGCTGGATCATGTTCATCGTTCTGTCCTTCTCACTTGCGGGTCACGGCGCCGAATTTGCACGCCTTCAGACATTCGCCGCATTTGATGCACTTGTCCTGGATGATGTGATGCGGCTTCTGCCGCTCGCCATCGATGGTGCTTACCGGGCATCGCCGCGCACAGAGCGTGCACCCGATACACTTGTCCGGATCGATCACGTAGGTGACCAGCTGCTTGCACTTGCCGGCGGGGCAGTGTTTGTCATCGATATGCGCCGCATATTCATCCGCAAAATATTTCATCGTCGACAGCACCGGGTTCGGAGCTGTCTGGCCCAGTCCACACAGGGCGGCCTTCTGCATGGCATGGCCGACTTCCTTGATCTTGTCCAGATCGCCCTGCTCCCCCTTGCCCGAGGTGATTTTTTCCAGCAGGTTCAGGAGCGTCCGGGTACCGATCCGGCACGGAGCGCATTTGCCGCAGCTTTCATCCACGCAGAACTCCTGATAGAAGCGCGCGACATCCACCATGCAGTCGTCTTCGTCCATGACAATCATCCCGCCGCTGCCCATAATGGAGCCCAGCTCCTGCAGATGCTCGTAGTCGATCGGTGTGTCAAGGAACTCGGCGGTGATGACGCCGCCTGAAGGGCCGCCGGTCTGCACGGCCTTGAAGGCCTTGCCGCCACGGATGCCGCCGCCGATGTCGTAGATGATCTCGCGCAGGGTGATGCCCATCGGGACTTCAATCAGTCCGGAGTTGTTGATCTTGCCCGTCAGCGCAAACACCTTGGTGCCGGTGCTCTTGACGGTCCCGATGCGGGAGAACCAGTCCCCGCCTTTCAGAATGATCATGGGGATGTTGGCATAGGTCTCCACATTATTGATGACCGTCGGCTTCTGCCACAATCCGGACACGGCCGGGAACGGAGGACGCGGCACCGGCATGCCGCGCTTGCCCATCGTGGAGGCCAGCAGCGCGGTTTCCTCGCCGCAAACAAATGCACCGGCCCCGAGACGGATTTCGATGTCGAAATTAAACCCGGTTCCCAGAATGTCCTTGCCCAGCAAACCGTACTCCCGGGCCTGACCAATGGCCGTTTCCAGATGCTCAATCGCCAACGGATATTCGGCACGGATATAGATCACGCCCTTGCTGGCCCCCGTCGTCCGCCCGGCGATCGCCATCGCCTCCAGAATGGAATGCGGATCGCCTTCAATCGTCGACCGGTCCATATAGGCGCCCGGATCCCCTTCGTCCGCGTTGCAGACGATATATTTCTCTTTCCCGGGGACGTCCTTGGAAAACTTCCACTTCAGCCAGGTCGGGAATCCCGCGCCCCCGCGACCGCGAATTCCAGAGGTCTTGATTTCGTCGATGACCTGGTCCGGCGTCATTTCGGTCAGCACTTTCGCCAGGGCATCATAGCCGTCGCGAGCGATGTATTCATCGATCTTTTCCGGATTGATCACGCCGCAGTTCCGCAGCACGATCCGGAACTGCTTCTGATAAAAGGAAATATCCTCGAGCCGGGTATTCAACTGGCTCTGGGATTTATCATAGAGCAGGCGGGTTACCGGCCGACCCTTGATGACATGCTCGGCCACGATTTCCTTCGCGTCGGCTTCCGTCACGCTCACGTAGAAGGTCTCATCGGGAAGCACCTTCACAATCGGACCTTTTTCACAGAAGCCGAAACAGCCGGTGCGCACCACCTGCGCCTCATCCGACACCCCCTGCTCGGTCAGCTCTTTTTTCAGAGCGTCATACAGCTCCACGCCATGGCTGGCCACGCAGGCTGTTCCGCCACACACCAATAAATAGGTTTTAATTGCCATCGAAAGATCCTCTCGCTATTCCCGGACGATGTCCGCGGCGGGCTTGTCAAAAATATGGTCGTTCACCAGAAGCTTGCGCACGATGTGCTGGTTCACAATCTTGCGGGCCGTGTCCGGGTCCACGTTGCCGTAGACCACCACAGGCATGTCCGGCACGATCACCTCGACCGTCGGCTCGCTGTGGCACAGCCCCATGCAGCCGGTCTGGCGGATGGCCACGTTCTGCAGCCCGGCATGCGCCAGTTCCTCCACAAAGGTGTCGAAGGCCACTTTTGCACCGGCCGCAATCCCGCAGGTCCCCATCCCCACGATGATCTGTACATCCTTGTTGGCCATGTCCCGCGGATTGAACTCCGCGACCTTGGCTGCACGCAATTTTTTCAACTCGGCCAGTGTCAGTTTTGCCATATCATTCCTCGTTCCTGATTGCTTCCTCATTCGAGGAAAAAAAATCCTTCATCAGCGATACCGAACCGGCGCGGCTCAGATCACCCAGCGCTTCGGCCAGCTCCGTTCGCCGCACCTCGTACGCTCCGCCATCTGTTTCACGCCGGACCCGCAGCTCCTGCCCGGCCGCATTCATCAGCGCAGCCAGTGTCGCCGGCACATCTCCCAGCGGAGGCGCATCCACATGCGCCGGATCCAACGTCAGCCGCACCACGGTTCCGCGACCAACAGCCGAATCCACGGTCCACGAACCGCCGCAGGCCTCCGCGGTCATTTTTACAAACGGCAGGCCCAAACCCACCGTCCGTCCCGGATGCTTTTCCGGGTCCGTCTCAAAAGGGTCCACGGCCTTCCGAACCGTTTCCGGATCCATTCCGCAGCCGTTGTCTTCGACCTTCACTTCAAACCGGTCTGGATGCTGAATCAGTTCCACCAACACCTCGGTCGCGCCGGCTTCCCACGCGTTTTGAACCAGATCCGACATCAGATCGCAGCGAGTGGCATGCATCGGTACGGAATCAGGCTCCTACCTTCGCCTGCTCCTTAACCCCCGCCAGAATCCCGGCCACATCTTCCTTCTTCAGATTGCCGTGCATCGTGCCATTCACGGACAGCACCGGGGCCAGACCGCAGCAGCCGAGACATCGCACCGCTTCCACCGAGAAATTTCCGTCAGGAGTCACGGTATTCAACCCCACGCCCAGCAAATTCTCCAGTTCCTGGATCAAATCCTCGCCGCCCTTCAAATAGCAGGCGGTACCCATGCAGACGGCAAACTGGAAACGGCCGGGCTTTTTCAATTTGAAGAAATGATAGAAGGTGATCACGCCGTAAACCTGTGCCAGAGGAATCTCCAGCAGGTCTGCCACCTGGAAAGCGATGGAACGCGGCACATATCCGTATTCCTCCTGCACCCGGTGCAGCACCATGATCAGATTGCCCGGGCGCTTTTTCCATTTCTGGATAAAGGCCTTCACCGCCGGCGTCAGGATTTCCCCGGCCGCTTCTGTCATTGTCTGGTTCCTATCTTTTGCACTCACGTGGATATCCTTCCGCAACAGTCATGAAATTTGCGACACCATAGAAAAACGCTTTTTCCAAGACAAGCAAAATCGGGGGCAGTCTCTCCTTGACTTGTGCGTAGCGTCATATATATTCCATCAATAATCACAATATTAATACATTTTGGAGATTTAATGTGAAAAAATTGGACTTAATTACTCAAAAAGAGATGATTCAGAGACTTGTTCGATACAAAAACATTCTTCTTAAGTTCAAATCCATGGGTCTCACCAAGGTATTTTCGGATAATCTGGGCGATGCGGCCGGCATTTCGGCCTCTTTGGTACGTAAAGACTTCTCATTGTCCAAGTTAACCGTTGGTAACAAGCGCGGTGGATACCCGATTGAGACCCTTCTGCACTGTCTGGACAATATTCTGGGGACCCAGCTTCTCCAGCGCATCATCATCGTCGGATGCGGAAAAATCGGCACCGCCCTGATGAATTATCCAGGCTTTTCCTCCGAAAACGTCCAAATTGTGGCCGGATTCGACAGCCAGCCCAGCCGAATCAACCCCGCGGCACCCATTCCCATTCTCCCGATTTCGGAAATGGCGGCGTTTATTAAGGAAGAAAACATTCAGGTCGCGGTTCTCGCCGTCCCCGAAAACGCGGCCGCCAGTATTCTGGACCAGCTGGCCACCGCCGGTGTTCAGGGCGTTCTCAATTTCTCACCGGTTCAGCTCAAGGCGAATTCCTCCCTCTTTATCCAAAATATCAACATCGCCTTTGAAATTGAGAACCTCTTCTATTATGTTCGGTTCAATCAGAATAAAGCGACCCCCTTGAGCCCCCCGAAAGAAACTACAGCATCATGAAGCTTCCCGCCCTTTTCGATGCCACCCAGGCTGAAGTCCTCTGGATCGCACCCGATCCCAACAAGATCGATGTCCAGCATGTGATTTCCTCGGACCTGATGAGCGATGTACTCATGATGGATCTGGAACACCCCCTGCTACTCACCTCGCTGGTTTCTGATCAGTCGCTGCGTACCGCCCATGTGGTGGAGGCGGCCGCCGTCCTGATTGCCAACGACAAAACCCCGCCCCCGCAGATGGTTCAACTGGCGGCAGAACTCCAGATCCCCCTCGCCCGGACCGCCCTCTCCAAGTTTGATGCCGCCGTGGTCCTGGGAAAAGCTCTCGCCCGATGAAACCGATTCCCATCAGCGCGGAACAGTCCCCGCTGCTGTTTTTGGAACTGCTCTATAAACTGCGGGTTCGCGACGTCATGGTCCGCGATCTGGTCACCATCCGGCGCGATGCCTCCATGCGGGATCTGCAACGCCTGCTTCAAACCCGCCGTGTGTCCGGAGTCCCCGTGGTGGAAGACAAGCGACTCTACGGCATCATCAGCATCGAGGACTTGATTCAAGCGCTGGAAGCCAACCGGATGGATGAGCCGGTCTCGCAGTTTATGGCCACGCAGGTCATCACCGTCGATGAAGACATGCCGCTATCCATCGGGCTGTCCACCTGCAACAAATATGAGTATCGCCGCTTCCCCGTCCTGAATGCCCGAAAAGAGACCGTCGGCATCGTGACGGCCCGATCCATCAATACCCGCCTGCTGATGGAACTGTTTAAGGAACTGGGCCGCATCGAAAATGAAGGCGTGCAGACCCCTGTTCAAAGCGATTCCTGCAGTTTCAACTCTTTTCGGATTTCCCCCTCCGATTTTGAGAATGCGGGAAAAGCCGCGACCGAGATCAAGACGATGCTTCAACAGCGGGGTGTCGAACCCAAGATGATCCGCCGGGTGGCCATTGCTGCCTATGAACTGGAAATGAATCTGGTGGTCCACTCCGATGGCGGCACCTTGACCTTCCGCGCGGATGAAGGAGAGATTCAGCTGATTTCCAACGATCAGGGACCGGGCATCGAAGACGTGAATCTGGCGATGCAGGAAGGCTGGACCACCGCCAACGAATGGGTCAGATCTCTTGGATTCGGCGCCGGGATGGGCCTGCCCAATGCCAAACGCGTGTCCGATGAGTTCCACATCACTTCAGAAATCGGTGCCGGCACCACCGTCACCATCCGGAACATTCTCGCCGTCCGACCCGACCACAAACCGTCCTCCTGACCCATTCAAGGGTTTGGGTTCTCCGACTGACGGCGGGAGGCTTTCTTGTGAGGGATCGTCATCGCCACTCCGCGTCCATTTTATTACCACCCGGTCCTCTGGCGTCTTCCCCTGTTTCTCTACGCCCCTGTGTTGGGTCCGGGCCGGGGGTGAGGTAGACGTTCTGTGGCGAGATGAACGTTCCCCATGGGTTGAAAAGCCGTTTTGCCATTTTTCCACAGTATGGAAAAAATGTTTGCCGCTCCGTTCGCTCCGCTCTCTCGCTCGAAGCAGGGATGCTTCGCTATAGAGCTCGCGTTCGTTCTTCGCCTTCGGCTCGAACTCGGCACTCGCCTGTTCCACAGTGTGGAAAATCAGGTGCGGGTCAGGTGGCCGTTATGCATACTCCAGTGGAGGGTTTCCGGGGTGACCCACTCCGGATTGTGAGTCACCAGCAGCATCGACATCCCTCCCTGATTCAACTCGCGAAAGAGCTGCATGACCCGGTCGGCGGAATCGGGGTCCAGGTTGCCTGTCGGTTCGTCGGCCAGCAGCAGCTTGGGTGGCAGCGCCAGCGCCCGGGCAATCGCCACGCGCTGCATCTCGCCGGCCGATAGCAGACGGGCCGCCTGCTGTGCCTTGTCGGCCAGACCCACGCGCTCCAGCGCATCCTCTGCGAGCGACCGCGCTTCGCGTGATCCTGTATCCAGATAGCGAAAGCGAAACTGGATGTTCTCCAATGCGGTGCGATGCGGCATGAGGCAGAACTTCTGAAAGACCATGCCAACGCCATGCTTGCGCAGTTCCGCCCGCTCGCCTTCCCCTACTCCCGACAGATCCTGGCCGTCAAACACAACCCGGCCGGCATCCGGCGACATCAGAAGACCTGCAATCATGAGGAGCGTTGTTTTTCCCGATCCGGAAGGCCCGGTAATGACCCCGAAGTCACCGACATCTATGCTCAGATCCACATGGCGCAAAATCTGGACAGCCCCTGTTGCGGTACTAAACCCCTTGCACGCACCTTCCAGTTGGAAGCGAGGCTGTTGATCATCGATATTCATATCAACCCTACAGGGGATCGCTCGTAAAAACGCCCCGATGGGTCTGGGCATGACATAACGCTAAGGCCAGCGCATCGGAGGCATCGGGCGGCGGGGTCTCTTCCAACCCCAGCACAGAAACCACCATGCGGGCGACCTGGTCTTTCGGAGCGGCGCCCCAGCCTGTGATGTTCTGTTTGGCTTTCCGTGGTGAATATTCATATACAGGCACCCCAGCGGCGGCACAGCAGGCGATCACGACACCGCGAACTTCGCCGAGCACCATCGCGACCTTGGCATTCTTAAAGAAAAAGCCACCTTCAATGGAGGCGCTGTCCGGCTTGTGTTCGGCCAGCAGCGCATCCAGTCTTGCACGGATCGTCCCCAGACATTCCGAGTGCGGGGCTTTGGCCTTGAGCTTCACCACCTCCCAATGGCGGGATACGGTACGAGAGCCTTTCTGCTCAATGACCCCTATTCCCGTGCCTCGCAGGGAGGCGTCTATGCCCAGTACCTTCATCCGTTCCTCTCCACCCGCCGTGACGGCCTCCAAACAAACAGCTCCAGGTTCCGCATGGACCCTGGAGCTTGTTCTGACATGAAATAAACCGACTAGGCTTCGTCTTCGATCGCTTCATCGGCGATATCGCCATTCATGTAGACATTCTGCACATCGTCGAGATCTTCCAGCGCATCGATCAGCTTCATCAGGCTTCTGGCCTGCGAGGGTTCGGTGACCTGTGCGGTGACCGTCGGGATCAGGTTCACACCGGAATCCTCTGATGCCGTGTACCCGGCGGCGGTCACTTTTTCCGACACCTCGTTATACATGTTCGGTTCGGTAAGAATCTGGAACTGTTCGCCTTCGTTGGTCATATCATCGGCACCGGCTTCCAGGACCAGCTCCATGAGGGTGTCCTCGTCCACGCCTTCGACATCCACCAGGATCTGGCCGGAGCGCTGGAAGTTCCGCATCACCTGATTGGACCCGGCGAGCGTCGCATTGTGACGGTTGAGCATATGGCGCACTTCGGCCACGGAGCGGTTGCGGTTATCGGACAGACAATGAATGATGAGGCCCACACCGCCGCCGGCATAGCTTTCAAACATGATGTCTTCCAGCGCATTCCCCTCCAGCTCGCCGGTGCCCTTTTTGATGGCGCGATCAATATTTTCCGCCGGCATATTGGCCGATTTGCACTTTGCAAGAAGCGTTCGTAGCGTGATGTTCGAGCTGGGATCGCCCCCGCTGATGCGGGCAGAAACGGTGATTTCTTTCGCCAGCTTGCTGAAGACCTTACCCTTCTTGGCATCGGCCGCGCCCTTCTTGTGCTTGATCGTTGACCACTTATTATGTCCGCTCATGTTCTATTCTTTCTTGTCTTCCGCTGATTCCCGCGATGTACAGGCGCTGTCGGCTAGTCTTCGGCTTCGGCCTGCTTGTTCTTCTCGGCATCGGCCACAATCTTCTGTGTCACGTTTGAGGGAACGATGTCATAGCGGGCAAATTCCATTTCAAAGGAGCCGCGACCACCGGTCATCGAACGCAGTTCGGACGAGTACTTGAACGTCTCCGCCTGCGGCACTTCCGCAATGATCGTCTGCATACCGTCTTCCGACTCCATACCAAGGATGCGGCCGCGTTTGTGATTCAGATCGCCGGTGCAATCGCCCATGACGTCGCCGGGAATGGTGACGCGAAGGGTCATGATGGGTTCAAGCAGGACGGGTTTGGCGTTGGACATGCCCGCCTTGAAGGCGGCACGAGCCGCGATCTTGAAGGCGATTTCCGAGCTGTCGACATCATGCGAGCTGCCGTCGTAGACGGTCACCATGGTGTTCTCCACGGGGTAGCCGGCAATGGAACCGCTCGTCATCCCTTCGACCAAGCCCTTTTCGATGGCGGGAAGGAAATTACGGGGGATGCTGGTGCCGACGATGCCGTCAACAAACCAATGCTCAAGGTCGGGCGTCTTGGGCGCAATGCGCAGATACACTTCACCATACTGTCCCCGGCCGCCGGACTGCTTCTTGTGCTTGTGGTGGCCCTCGCCCATCGCGGTTACAGTTTCCTTGTAGGCGACCTTCGGTGTATGCAAGGTCACCTCCACCTTGCTGCGGGCCTTCATGCGGGCCATCGCGGTATCGATCTGCATATCGCCCATGCCGGAAATGACCAGCTCATGCGTGGCATCGTTCCGCTTCACCTGAATGGTCGGATCATCTTCGGCCACGCGGCGCAAGCCCTGGCCCAGTTTATCTTCATCGCCCTTGTTCTTGGGAAGCACAGAAAAGGAAACAACTGGATGCGGGAACTGAATCGGAGGCATCTGCACGGAGTGACCGGGAGAGCACAGGGTGTCATTCAGAGTGGTGACCTTCAGCTTGGCGATCGCGACAATGTCGCCGGCTTCGGCCTCGGGCACGGTTTCCTGTTTCTTGCCGTTCAGGAAATACACGGTCCCGACACGCTCCTTCTGATCCTTCTGGACATTGAAAATTTCACTGTCCGCCTTCAGCGTTCCGCCCCACACGCGCGCAATGGTCAGCTGCCCGACAAAGGGATCGTTGATCGAGCGCCAGACCTGAGCGACCAGAGGCGCATCCCGCGCGGGATCCACTACATTCCCGTCCACGTCCAGGTTTTTGCGATCCAGCGGGCTCGGCATGAGGCGCTGGAACCCGGCCAGCAATTCGTCCAGGCCGAGGGACTGGCGCGCCATGACGGCAAATACTGGAATAAATTTGCATTGAGCCACCGCCGCATGGAGGCCGCTTGCGAGTTCCTCTGGCGTCAGGGTTTCGCCATTGAGGACTTTTTCAATCAATTCGTCGCTGGATTCTGCGGCGACATCCACCAAACGGGCGCGAGTGGCCTCCGCCTGTTCGCCTTCGGCGGTGAGCACATCCAGAACGCTCTTCTTGTCATCGGAGGGGATCGAAACGGCCTCACAGCGCATTCCCCAGATTTCCTGGAGCTTAGCCAGAGTGGCATCAAAATCAGCATTCTCTTTGTCCAGCCCGGTGATGGCGATGGCCCGGGGCAACCCTCTGGCTTCGCACCGCTTCCAGGCCCGGACGGTTCCGACCTGCACGCCCGACATGGAATCGACCACCACGAGAGCCGCATCGGCCACGCGGGTCGCGGCAATCATCTGACCGTTAAAATCAGCATACCCCGGCGTGTCCAGCATCGCGAGGCGCAAGGGCTTCCCCCCTTTGGGACGCCAGACTGCGTCTAGGGCTTTCGCCCAAATGGAAATTTTCCGGGTTTTTTCTTCTTCGGTCCAATCCGCGATGCTGGTGCCGTCGCTTGGATTACCCAGCCGGTCACTCACGCCCAGCTTGTAGAGCAAAGAATCAATCAGCGACGTCTTGCCGCTCCCCGTGTGTCCTACCAAAACGAAATTCCGCACATCAGCGACTGGGACATCCTTCATGCTTTAGACCTTTCCTTCCATTCGGTTCAACCTCGACCGCGCGCAGCGCACAGCCACAGAATGAAAGACCCTAACGAAAAGAAGGCACCCCCGCAACCGAGAAATGACCTTTGACCCCCAAAAAATGGGGTGGATAACGGGATTTGAACCCGCAACCGCTTGAACCACAATCAAGTGCTCTACCAAGTTGAGCTATACCCACCAGCTGAACAGGACGCGTGTTCTATCCTATCCTTTCTGAAAATGCAACCCCCTCATTCACTCAATCCATCGCATCGAGCAATTCCCGAACCTCGGCCTCCTCGGAACGAGGGCGGGACACGGTCCCCCAATCCTCGGCATCTAGGGTGATCAGAAACAAGCGGCCGCCGGCCTCCACCCATTCCACCTGCAGGCCAGACAGGCTGGGTCCCCGCTCCACCTTCACCTGGTCGACGGTGCAAGAGACATGGGCAACTTGTTCCCCGTCTTCCAGTTCCATTGACATGCGGAAGATATTCAATCCCGAGACCGAGGCCACCAGATTCCCCTCTGCATCCTGCCAGCGGATGGACACATCGCGAAAACTCAACGGACCGATCCCCAGCGCCGCGAGAGTGGAGGGCGCGGAAGCCTCTTCCTCCGCCACCGCTTCGGCCCCGACCGCGACCTCGGCAGGCGGGACCACAGAAGGTGCAGGCAGGGACACCCCGGTCCACTCGAACACCTGACTCGACAAGGGCCCCAGAAAGGAAGGTTGAAGAACCCCGTTTGCATCCGGCGCAATGGTGATGGCCAACCCTTGAACACGCAAGGATTCCAGCATCGGAACCCCCTCCGGTCGGAACCAGCGCCAGCGGATTCGCGCCACTCTCACCTCAATGCCGGCGACATCCGAAACACTGATGATGTCCCGGATCTTCAAATTAAGGGATTCGGTCGCCCGAATCCGTCCCACCCGCATCTCCATCCCCATCAGACTCGAGAGTTCCTTCTCGACCCGGGAACGGAAGAAATCCGTGCGGACCCACAACTGGAGCCCCCCATACAAGAGAAGGATCAGGACGGCAAGTTTCCACACGATGGACCACAGGGCACGCCAGGCAGAAGCCGAAGGGACGTGCCCTTCCGATCGAGGTTCCGCGGATGAGGGATGGGACTCCATGCTAGGATCCCGCCAATTCTGCGGCACGATCACGGCACGCCTGCATGCCGGCCGCCACCGCTTCGGAGAACCCCGCCGCCTCCATCGCCGCCAAGCCCGCCAGTGTTGTGCCACCCTTCGAGCTGACTCTGCGGCGCAGTTCGGCGGGGTCTTCACCAGTCTGAGAGGCCAGTTCCGCCGCCCCCCGGACCGTCTCCACCGCCATTACCCGGGCCATGACCGGATCGATGTCCATTGCCACTGCGGCCGCCACCATCGCTTCGATAAAGGCAAACACATATCCGGGACCGCTCCCGCTCAAGGCGGTCACTTCGTTCATCCGGTTCTCAGGCAGCCGCATGACCACACCGGTGGTGGCGAACAGGACCTCGGTCAGATCCAGATCGGCTTCAGTAGCCCGCACGCCTCCGCAAACGGCGGACACGGCCCGGCGCACCAGCGCCGGCAGATTGGGCATCACCCGTACCACACGAGCCGGAACCCGGGCTTCCAGAAACTCCGTTGGCAAGCCTGCACAGATCGAAATCAGCAGCTGCTTGTCAGAAAAGGAGCTCTGCAGCGCCGTCAGGACCTCCGGGACCTGCTGTGGTTTCACTGCCAGCACCACCACATCGGCCTCACGGACCGCTTCAGCATTGTCGCCCGTCGCTTTAATTCCATATTTGGAAGTGACATGATCGCGGCGCTCCCCGGAAAGATCCGAAGCCACGATCTGCGCCGGGGGCACGATCTGGGCCGCCAGAAGTCCACCGAGAATCGCCTCAGCCATGTTGCCCGCACCCACAAATGCAATCCGTTCCTGTCTCATCGTGTTTCCACTCCTTTTGCGGGGGCAGCCCGCACACCAAAGATGCCTGTTCCGACCCGTACGAGAGTCGACCCTTCTTCGATCGCCACGGCCAGATCATGTGTCATCCCCATCGACAGTTCCGGCAGATCCACTCCCCGGGTGGTCTCCCACTCGTCACGCAGTTCACGAAGTCGACGGAAGAAGGGCCGGGCCTTTTCCGGATCCTCCGACAGCGGGGGAATCGTCATGAAGCCGCGGACCTCCACCTGATGAAGATCATCCGCCCGCTTCAGGAGTTCAGGCACCGCTTCGGGCGCCAGCCCCGATTTGGCCCGCTCGCCGGACACACTCACCTGAATCAGGATCTGGAGAATGCGTCCCGCCTCCGCCGC
This sequence comes from uncultured Verrucomicrobiota bacterium, assembly GCA_964526745.1. GTDB lineage: Bacteria > Verrucomicrobiota > Kiritimatiellia > CAIQIC01 > Lenti-01 > Lenti-01. The sequence continues at coordinate 33,800 of CAZGMQ010000011.1, read as the reverse complement.
ATGGCGATCCAGCGCCTCCAGCAGTTTGATGGAATCCACAGAATGCACCCAGTCGAAAAGCCGCGCGGCCTGTGCCACCTTATTGCTCTGCAGATGACCGATGAGATGCCATTGGATGGACTCCGGACACTCCGGGATCTTGGCCGCAGCCTCCTGGATCCGGTTTTCACCGAAACAAGACTGCCCGCATGCGACGGCGGCCCGCACAGACTCTGGCCCGTAGGTTTTCGATACCGCCAGCAGACGAACCGCATCCACGGGGCGTCCGGCCTGCTTACACGCCGCTGCCATCCGCGCGTGAATCGCTTCAAGATTTTCGGAGATCCGTTGTTCCATATCGTTCATCCTACCCACCGGACCCGGCGCGGCGCAAGACTGCCGCCACAAAAGTGCGAGTTTCGGCAGAGAGGCTCAGCGCCCCGAACTTCAGCTTCTGTTCTCCGCTCCGTAGCACAATGTGCGGTTGAGACTTCCGGTTGACCTGAATGTTCGACATCTCAATGGAAACGGTGGTGCCCTTTTCACAGCCCATCTCCTGCGTGCGTCCGAGCCCAAACACCCCGTAAAAGATCCGGATATATCCCCGCGTGAGGGTGATGGTCATCGTTCCAAACGCCGTCAGGAGAATGAATCCGACCAACACAATCGTTCCGATGAGAAAAGGAAGCCCAAACAGGCTTTGCGTCAGATCAAATTCACCTTTGATCAACTGTGAGCCGTAGATTCCCGATATCGAGACCCCGGACCACAGGGCCGTGAACGGGAGTAAGAACCACAGCGGCGTCCGCTTGGGACGACAGATGATATTCAACGCATCGTCAAATCCCTTCCGGAGCTTTACGCGTTTCGGAGGGCGGGCCATCTCTTCATCGCTGATGAGCGGAACCGAGGCCACCTGCAGAAAAGCCCCAGAAAACCCACAGGCCCTGCACAGCGCCATGTCGGCCGACACATTCAAATCCCCCAGCGGCAGCTCTTTCCCGCAACGCGGACAACAAAAAGGAGTCGGCGGCATCAGGACAGCCCCTTCGAAGGCGAGAGCGTGACACCCCGACGCGCCATAATGATCTCAGCCAAAATGGAGACCGCAATCTCTGCGGGTTCCAGCGCGCCGATGGCCTTCAGTCCAATGGGACCGTGAATCCGGTCCAGCTGATCCGGATCAAACCCGGCTTTCTGCAACCGTTCCAGTCGGTCGGCCTGCGTGCCGCGACTGCCCAGCAATCCAATATACCGGCAGTTGGCTGTCAGGGCAGCCGTTAGCGCGGGCACATCCAGCTTGGCATCATGCGCGACCACGGCCACATAGCTGTGCTCATCCATCCCGGCCGTCACCAAGCCCTTTCCGGGCCAGGCATGCACCACCTGCTCTGCGGAGGGAAAGATCTCGGGCCGGGCAAAATCCCTTCGCGGATCAACAATCGAAACTCGGAATCCTGCCCGGGACGCCAATTCGCACAGCGAAGAAGCAATGGGAGAAGCACCGACAATCAGCAGGCGGGGGTCCGGTGCGACCACTTCCGCAAAATACGGGGCATCCTCGTCGGAGAGGAGCCGGGACCCTCCGCGCGTCCATAAGGCCGCCAATGCCTCTGCCAGATCTTCTGCCGGCGGGACATCGCCCGGACGCCAGACAAACTGTGCGGAGGAAGGATCCAGTTTCGTCAATAAAATCATCCGGCCATCCGGCTCCAGCGCCTGCACCGTCTGCCAGGCAGCAGCCTCCCGATCGTGAACCCGGATCCAGACATCAATCTCGCCCCCGCACGACAAGCCCACTTCCAGCGCCTCCGCGAAGGCGGCACCATAGTGGACCCGTCGGGGTTCCCCCTCCCCTCGCATCAAGGCCAGCAGATGCTCGCGCAGGTCGCTTTCCACACACCCCATGGAGACGGCCCCTGCGACTTCCCCGTTCTCGTTGACGACCAGTCGCGCGCCGGGTTGCCGGGGAGAGGAATGCTGCGTGCCCACCAAAATCGCCTCGGCGTTCTGGAGTCCGGCGGCATCCCACTCGCGAATCGTCTGTGTCACCTCTTTCATGCGCCCCATGATACTCACCTGCGGGGCCCCCTGAAAGCGGAAATCATCCCGGCGACTTCCGGCAGGAGGGAATCGGGCCCGGTTTCTGCTTCGCCCCCTCGTTTCCTGCTTTCCCTTCACGCCTCCCTTCCGTTACGGTTCCCCGCATGAGTCTGCGTATTCTTCATTTCAGTGATATTCATCTGCCCTTCCCGTCAGGCGCATTCCGGACGCCTACCTTGTTTCATCCCAAACGGCTGGTGGCACTCGTGAACTTCTATCTCCGCCGGGGCGGCAAATATGCCGAGGCGTATCAGAAGCTCAATGGCCTTCGTGATTTTCTCCAGCGAGAACCGGTTGACTACCTCCTCTATACCGGGGATGCCCTGAACTTCGGCCTCGAACGGGAATATACGGCCGCCGCCCCTCGTCTGACCGAGGTGCTATCCCTCGCCCGCCAGGGCTCACTGGCCGTTCCGGGCAATCACGACCTTTATACCGGCGACTCACTCGTCTCTCACCGAAAATACTTTTCGGACCAGCTCCGCAGCGACCTCCCCGACACAGTCGGCCCCACAGGATTCCCGCTCGTCCGATGGCTGGGCGACGAGGCTGTTGCCATCGCTTTCAATACGGCCTGCCCCCATTTCAATTTCTGGAATTCCAGCGGACGGGTTCCCACCGCAGAAATGAAGGCCCTGGAGGAACTCCTGGATCGCCCCGAGATTGCCCGCCGACAGCATATCTTTCTGATGACCCATTACCCCTTTGACGAAGCCGGCTACTTCCACGGGCTGCGCAATTCCAAGGAACTGCTGCATCTGCTACACGGACGCGACAACCTCGTGCTCCTGCACGGTCATAACCATCGCCCCTATACCCATCTCATCCGTGGCACCTCCACCCCACTCTATTGCGCAGGAAGCCTTTCCAAATCCGGCGGGGAGTCTTTTTGGCTCTTTGATCTCTTCGGAGATACGCTCAATGCCCGCCAAGGCACCTGGCACAACGCCCGATTTTCGCTGCTTGAGTAAACCGCCTGCTTCGGCAAACCGCCGCAGGCCACTCCAGTCGGCGCTAAATACATTTTGGGAGAACCCGACTATTTGTGTATGGTAGGGACAGGATTAAACAACGAAAAAGGAATATTCATGGCCAGACCTAATTACGCATTTGCAAAACGCCAAAAAGAACTCGCGAAAAAGAAGAAAAAAGAAGAAAAGCGCTTGCGGAAACTCGAAAAGAAGGGCGAACTGAACCCTGAGGAGACCAGCGCCACACCGGTTGATCCCACAGCTCCGGTCCAGCCAGTTGCTGAACAGCCCGCCGCCGATCAGCCCCCCACAGTCTAAACGCCCTTCCCATAGGGGCTTTATTCAGATGGGTCGAGAGCCCGACAGTGGAAGGCCGGGTCCCTCTTGCCTCTCCCCCCTTACGAGCAGAAACTGATAATTTCTGCTCTTTTTTTGTTTTACCCTAACAGAACCTGTTCTATTCTTTCGCCATGGGCGAATAGCCTTTGCCCGAATGAAGGAGACCCTACATGAAAAAGACACTCATTCTGCTGATCGCACTGCTGGCCGCCGGCTTAACTGTTCAGGCCGGGAAAAAAGCCGAAGCCCAAACCCCTGCACCCCTTTCCAAGTTTAGTCTCGGTGCATACATGTCCTATTGGGACTTAGATGACCTGGATGATCTGGATATCAGTGGAGCCTTCGGCGGGGGCGCCATCGGCCAGTACCGGTTTAATCCGTATGTCGCCCTGGAAATGCGACTGAGTGGGTTTCTGGCCGGGCATAGTGAAAATGTCTATATTGAAGGCGAGGGCTGGTATGAAAACGACCTGACGATTTCGGCCTTTCCGATGGAAGTCGGACTGATTGGCTTCCTTCCTCTCGGTGAAACCTTCAGTCTCTATGGCGGCCCCGGTATCGGATACTATCTGTTTGATGGTCAGTTCACCAGTACTCAGGGACCGGTGGAAATCACCCGGGACATCAGCCTGGATGATGAGGTGGGCTACTACGTTGTGCTCGGAGGCAAGGCGCAGCTGGCTCGGAATGCCGCCCTCTTTGCCGATGCCAAATACACATGGGTTGAATCTTCCGTAGGCGAGACACTGGGTGTGTTCGACGTCTCACAGGATGTGGATTTCAGCGGACTCGCACTGGAAGCCGGCATGATCTTCACCTTTTAATCCCCCCATGATTAAGCACATTGTGACGTGGCGGCTCAAAGACACCGCCCTTGGGCAGGACAAAGCAACCAACGCACAGCTTCTACGTGAAAAACTGGAAGCCATGCGCGGACAGATTCCCGCTCTACTCCACTTGGAAGCAGGACTGGACTTTTCCGCCACGGCGAACAGCGGCGACCTGGTGTTAATCGCAGAATTCGCGACACGCGAAGATCTGGCTGCCTACCAAGGCCACCCCCTTCACCGCGAAGTGGTGGACTTCATCCACGAAATTGCCAGCGAACGCCGCCTCGTAGATTACGAGACGGCTTAATCCGGCGCCGGTCGGCTACTTCTTCGGAGCCAGAATCTGGCTGGCGCCCAGATCCGATAGTCCGGCCTTCTCCAGATCGGTCCACAGTGTACCGGGACCCGAATGGAGGATGTTGATGCTCAGATCCTCATCGAGACCTTGAGCCAGCGTCCAGAGGTTGTAGGCCTCGGCATCCCCGAACGCCTTGACCTTGAGCTGCAGACCCTTGGCCCGCTCGCCCTCCACCAGACGCACCACTTTAGCATCGGCCGTCCCCAATGTCGTGATTCGTTCGGCGTTGACTCCGGCCGTCTCTTTTTCGATCTCCGCAGCCTGCCGAATCGTATCGCCCTTAATTTCGGCCACCTGCTTGTCTTCGTCGGCCTTAATCACCGCCTTGATCTTTTCCGTTTCCTGAGCGACCTGCTCCCGGCGCTGATCAATCAGACTCAGCCCTGTGTTCAACTGCGCCAACCTCTTAGCCGTGTTCTGCTTCTCCTGATTGGTCAGATCCTGTTCCTGGGCCAGACTGGCCTGCTGAATCGGATCCAGAATCTGATTCGGGACATTGACATGACGGATCAGCGCGTTGTGAATCACAATCCGTTTTTCACCCAGTGTCTTACGCAGTGCAGCGGTCAGCTCATCCTGAAACTGCTCACGCCCCTCACCCATGATGAAATCTTTCGCGCCATAGGCGGACCCCTTCAGGCGGGATACCGACAGGATCTGGGGCATGATCACTTTATCTACCGCTGCCGGCAGATCGCCATAGGATCGGAACAGCCAGGCCAGATTCTTGGGCAGCAGCTCAAATTCCACAGTCATGTCCAAACTGATTTCAAAGCCGTCCCGGGAGGGGAATTCCACGAACTGATTCAGGATAAATCCTGGCACCGAAGCGGCCTGCGCCTGCTGCGACTGGGACATCGCAGCACTTGAGGACTTCTTCGTCTTCTTCGGGGCCGAAGCTGGCTTCCTGGACTTCCGCAAGCGCATCCCGGAACTGGACTCCGATCGCATATAATCAGCACGCTTGGCCTGCTGCTCCTCAAGCACATTCTGCTGCAGACGGTTCATGGCCGCATTGTCAGAGACCATCAGGCCTTTGGTGATGACCGCGCCGCCGTCCTTGCCCACCAGAGAAACCTGATTCACACCGATCTCCAGCACATCCACCTTGTACTCGCGTGGATTCACATAATAGAGACCCGGCTGCAGCACATCGCTCCGCACGCCCTTCTCCCCGCTTTTCGCAAAAGCATGCGGGGGCGTCTGCGTGCCGGACAGCGAGGTAATCACCCCGTCATATCCGATCGGTAATACGATCGCATCTACGATATCAATTTGATATCCCACTGGATTCATCCGGTATTTTCCCGGACCGAGCACGTTGCGCCAGATTCCCTTCTGGCCGCGTTCCGCGAGGAACTCGCCCTCCGGGAGCCCTTCACCGACTTTGGAGGTCACGATACCGACCTTCCCCGGCTCAATCAAGACCACTGGACGGATAGACCTTTCATACAGCCAGGGATTCAGGAAGTGGCGGCCTTCGCCCAGCACATCTTCCCGGATGCCCCGCTGCCCCTCCTTCGCCAGGATCTGACCCTGAGGGAGAGTCTCTCCCGTTTTGGCGGTAATCACCGCCATCTGATCCGGGCCGACATAGAAGCGGCAGAAGCCCCACTGCCATACCAGCCAGGGACCCGCCAATACCAACACAACAAGAAGAACCATGCGTATTTTCTTAATCATTGGGCACCGCCTTTCCGGGCACCGGGTACATACCAGCCGAGAAGGCCTCCTAATCCATCCGCCTGATCCCCGCTCAATATCGAACGGATATTCGGCCCGATCCGGCCATAGAATTCATACCGTGCCAGGTTGACTCCTGTCCCGAAGGCTTTCACCTGGTTTTCAATCACGCTGGCCTCGGCTTCATTCTTCATCCGAATCACATTCCCTTCCGCGGTGGCACGCAATAGTTTGGCTTCGGCCTGCGCCTTGGCGGCAGCGTTCGCCAGCTTGGCGACCTCCAAGTCCCGGTTGGCCCGCGTTAGACGGACCTCCCGGCCCTGCTCGGCCGAAATCACCGCACGGATGCGCTCTGTATCGGCTTCCACCTTTACTTTATTCTGAAGGGCGAGCATTTCCTGTTTCACCAGTTCCGCCTCGGACTTCGCCTGCTCGATCTGCTGGCCGTACTTTTCGGCATCCTGCACGGCCACTTCGCGGTCGCGAATGATGCTGGCAATCGCATCAGGCGGCGTGATGTTCCGAATCAGAACCGACTTGATATCCACCCCCCAGTTTTCACACTGTGCAATCAGATGGTGCTCCAGGTTATCCTGAAATTTCTGACGGGTCACCCCCGCGATATAGTTCTTCGCGGGGTTCTTGCTTCCTTCGATCCGGCTGAATCCGCGAGCCTTAGGCAGCACGATTTTCTTCAGGATATCATCCATATCTCCCACCTGATGGGTCAGGAGGGCGGCTTTGTCACGCATCAGGGCATATTCGATCGTACCCTCCACATTCACGGTGAATCCATCCAGAGTCAAAAAGCTGATCGCGTCGTCGCCGCTCAACTCAAACCGCTGGCTCTTCAAATTCACCGGCGTCACAATGACCATATACGGATTCAGGTAATAGGTACCCGCATCCAGAATTTTGGGGACCACGCCTTTCATCCCCTCCTTCACAAGAAAGGTGTTCCGGTCTTCTTCCGGCACATCTCCGTTCAGGACATCCAGTCCGACCAGCGACGTCACCACCCCGCCATAACCCGGCCGGATCGTAATCGCATCCTGCAACGGACTCTGTATGCTGTAAGCATAGGGATTGATCCTGTATTTTCCCGGCCGGAGCACTTCCGGGACAATCCCTTTATAGCCCTCCGGAGCGAGAGTCTGCCCGCCGGGCAGTTCTTGTCCGTACAATCGCGTCATGACCCCCAGTTTGCCGGGAGGAATATCGGTGATGCGGAAAATCTGCCAGCCCCAAGTATATGGATTCTTGAAATACCGGCCTTCGGCCAGCACATCCAGCTGAATCCCCTTCTGTCCTTCTTCCAATGCCAGGATCTGCCCCGAAGGCAAGGGGTCTCCGGTCTTGCGGATCAGCACCGCAATCTGGCCGGGACCCGGCTCAATCCGACAGAAAACCCAGAACCATATGGGGAGGAGCACCACGACCAATACAAGGAGAAGCGGCTTGATCAACACACTCATCTCCGGCGGAAGACCCGACTTCTTTCCGCTTGCGTACGACGGCATTGGCGGAGGCGTAAATTCTTGATCATCCATGGGCCACTCTCCTTGCAGGTTCCGGCGCACATCGGCGCCAATGCCGGGCATTGTGCCACCTCCACCCCTAAAAGAAAACGCCTTTCTGATTTCAATCTTGTTCAAGGGGGCTTGCCTGTGGCACACCGGGTTTCCATGGGGTGGAAAAAATGTTTCCACACCATGGAAAATTGCGAAGGCCACCGCTGCCTGCTATTCTTTGCCCCGCATGAACACGCCTCAGTCATCATCGATTCGCGCTCAGGTCTTCCAGCATGTGTCCTTTGAGGGACCGGGGCAGCTTGGCCCCTCTCTGCGGGACATCGGTGCCACCCTGTCCATCACCCGATTCTTTGACAGAGATCCGCTGCCCGACATCGGGGATGTCGATTTTCTGCTGATTCTGGGCGGACCGATGAGCGTGAAGGATGAAGCCATCTATCCCTGGCTGACAGAAGAAAAGGCCTTCATCGGGCACTTCCTGGCCACGGGGAAGCCGGTTCTGGGCCTCTGTCTCGGGGCGCAACTGATTGCGAGCGTGCTGGGGGCGAAAATCCGCCGGAATCCCGAACCGGAAATCGGCTGGTTTCCCATCGAAGGGATTCCCCAACCGGACGAATCCACCTTTTCCTTCCCGGCCTTTAGTCCCGCGTTCCATTGGCACGGCGACACCTTCGACCTGCCCGACGGCGCCCGACATCTGGCCCGAAGCGCCGCCTGCGAACATCAGGCCTTCCAGGTTGGGGCGGCTGTCGTGGGGTTGCAGTTCCATCTGGAAACAACGCCGGAGTTGGTGCAGGCACTGATTGAACAGGCCGGGGATGAGCGGACCTCTGCCCCGTTTGTCCAAACCGAGACCGAACTCAGGACCCCTCCCCCGGGGGCCTTCGAAGCGATTCATCAAGAAATGCAGCGGCTGGTCGCCTTTTTGATACAAGCCGGAAGGACTTCCGCTTCTTAAAATCACCCCTAGATGATTTTCGATTGTCTTCACTCCTGCCTTTCGCCACACTTTCCCCATGCAAACGATGAAACGGCATCTCAGATTCGGTTGGGGTATCGCACTTTCTTTCTCCATGCTCCTGCTCCTATTCGGGTGTGTCCGCGTACCCGTCGGTCCCGTTCCCGCGCCGCCGCGTCCGCGGGCCACTCCGCCCCTTCCACCTCACCCCACAACGCAGCAACAGGAAACACCCATAACAGTGGCGCCCAAAGCTCCCGTCGATGTGCTGTTTGCCGTGCAGACCCGGCTCAACCGGGACAATTTTTCCACGGGTGGGATTGATGGCCACTGGGGCAAAAAAAGTGAAAGGGCTCTGTCTGCGTGGCAGAAGAAAAATCACCTGCCCTGCACGGGGCAGCTGGATGGCAGCATCATTACCCGTTTAGGCAGCACGAATGATATCCTGACCACCTACACAGTCACCCGCGCAGACCATGCCTCTTTAACCGAGCATCCCTCTTCCTGGCTGACCCGCTCGCAGATGAAACGGATGGGCCATGTCACCATCGAAGAACGGGTCGCCGAAAAGTTTCACCTCTATCGGGCCACCCTGCGGCGCATGAATCCGCAGGCCCCCTGGCCGAATCCGCCCGCGGGCGTCATATTGACGGTCCCCTCGGTAAAAAGCCCGTCCTTGCCATCGCTGTCGAAGCTGGAAATCCGGCTGGAACAAAAAACGCTGCGCGCCTATGACCAGAAGGGTCTGCTAGTAGCCCAGTTCCCCTGCTCGATTGCGGCCAACAAAGCCAAACGGCCAGAGGGAGAAACCTTGCGGGTCGTCGTCTGGGCCGAGAACCCGGACTACACCTTCGACCCCGACCTGTTCGCCGACAATCCGGAAGCGGCCGCCATCGGCAAGCGGCTGCGTATTCCACCCGGCCCCAATAATCCGGTCGGCGTGGCCTGGATCGGACTGGATCGGCCGGGCTATGGCATCCATGGCACTCCCTCACCCGAGGAAATCAGCCATACGGAATCTCACGGATGCTTCCGGCTGACCAACTGGGATGCCTTCAAGCTGGTCCGGGCCGTCCGAGCCGACCTGCCGGTGATTATTCTGCCCTGATTTTATTCCAACACAGACACCGCCACGCGGTATGCCTGAACCCCGGTCTTAGGTCTCTCATCGGTCAGTGTCATCATCCCGCCCGTACCCGCCCGGCCCGTGACGTTCGACCAGTCCCCATCGCACAGATTCTCGCATACCTTCAGGGAATAGAACCGCTCCGCAGAAGAAGAGAACTCCATCGCCGCCGAATTGGAAGGGGTCATCCCCTCGATAACAAAGGGAGCGGAGGTGTTGGTCGGAGATTGATCCAATATATATTCCTGCCAATCGGTCAGGCCATCGAGATCACAGTCATTGGTCCCTCCGGCAAATAGGTGTGTTCCGCCATGGGCGTCCTCCCAGACGTCGGCCAGGGTATCGCGATCCATATCGGCCGCAAGCTGGCACCATAGGGCCCATGCCGCATAGGCTTTCCGGTTGGCATTCAGGGGCTGACTATGCGCAGAGCTACAGGAATACCAGTCCACATCCTCGATGTGGCTGTCCTGCCAGGCGGTGGCCCAGTTGCCGGTGATCGAACCGCCGGCATAGGCATACAGGTCGCAGCTGTCATTCACCCATTCATAGTAGTTCCCGTCTGGATCGTAGTGCTCGATGTCGTTGAAGTCATAGAGCACGCGATTTCCGAAGGAGCACCAGTCGCGGATGACCTCGCAGGCAGCCTTGTTGTCGGCGTCATCCCAGATATCCACATGACCCGTCATATAGACAAAGATGACATCCGGATAGGCCGCCTCGAGATCCGCCATCGGCTGCAGATACTCATTGGTGAGCGTGCCGGAGGAATACTTGTCACCCATCTGGCCGCACCAGGACCAAATGATGACATTCACGTTGGAGTTCGCGGCATTATTCAGATAGTTGGTGGTGTTCGCAAGCCAGGCGGGATAATAGCCCACATCGCCGCCCATCGCGTAGTCATGCAGATCCAGTGCGCCACCGCTTCCGCCGTTGTTCCAATCAAAGATATTCGAAGACAGGTTCAATCCTAGGCCGCCGCCATTGGCAAAATCCACCAGCCCGTTCATCCCTGTCGTGAGTTGACTGCCGTGCGAAGTATGTCCATAAGCAATATGCAGCACGGACTTGGCGCGCTGAACCTGCGCTTCGGTCAGAGCCGTCAGGTCGGTATCCTGATGATCGATCAGCAGCGGCTCCGCAAACCCGGTCTGGTACCCGCCGCACCAAATCGACAGACCACAGATCCATGCTGTCCATTTCATACAGCCTCCTTGTTCGCGGCTTATTCTTTCTTCCCCATTCCGGGGTCCGCAACGGGAAGCTGCGGACGGGCATACAGGAAGCGAAGCCAATGAGGGGTCATCCGCGCCCAGGCTTCCTCATTATGCTCGGCCCAGCCTTCGATGCGCACACTGAGATTCTCTTCTGGGAAGCCGACGCTTCGGAGCAGGTCCGCCATCTTGAGGGTCCCCTCCATCAGCTGCGCCTCCAGGCCGGCCGCTCCACCGCATGATAGAAAGAATTTCAAGTTGGGCAGGTCATCCCGACCCGCCTCCACCATCCGGAAGCACTCCTGACCAAAGCGTTTGGCAAAGGCCGGAGACAGGCAGGCCGCGCCTGAAAAGATCTCGGGATGGCGCCAGGCGGCATAGAAAGAAATCAACCCGCCCATGCTGGAACCGGCAATGGAAGACCGTTCCGGATCGGTCCGCCAGGTGGCATCGACCATCGGCTTGAGCTCTTCGATCAGAAAGCGTAGATAGTCATCCCCTTTCTTCGACGGGTCATATTCTTCTCCGCGCGCCTCCGTACAATCGGCCGCCACCACGATGAACGGCTCCACTTCGCCATTCAGGATCAGATCCTGGGCCGTTTCGTCCACCTGCCAATCCTTGCCCCAAGTGGAGGTGCCCGGATCGAACACCTGCCGCCCATCCTGCATATAGAGGACGGGATACCGCCGGGTGGGATGCACTGCATATCCGGGGGGGAACCACACCAGGACATCCCGATCATGCTCCAGAAATTTCGAGTGAACCTTCGGAAGAAACTCGACATCCCCCGTGATATGACTCTGGGTGGGTGTCATGGAATCTTTCCAGGCATCCACTTGAATCTGAAGGGTCCCGTGATCATCCGGAATCACAGTTCGGTTTCCCATCACCTGGCCCGCCGCACTAATCTCTTCTGTTTCCCAGGTCCCCCGGGTGACTTTGAATTCGGAGGCGTTTGTTGCACGAAATGAAAGGATGGTTTCCCAACGGGTGTCTTCCACCCGGGTCAATGCAACGGCATCCGGCGCCCAGCGGCCCATCTCATCGGCCTCTCCCGTCAGGAAAACCTGTTCGCCGATGCCCAGGGTCATCGCCGTCTGCACTACAACCAGCATTCGAATCATAAAAGGGCTCCTCGTCCGTGTATACCGCTGTTTCTTGTGATTCATACCGGATTTCAGCGGGCCTGACAACCCGCGGTCTCGCCTTTGTCTTCCGCATTGCGGGACGACCGCTCCCTGCGCTATGATAGAGTCAAATTTGCTTGGAGAACCCGTCATGATCCATCCCACCGCCATCATTGAATCCGGAGCCCAACTGGGCGCGGAGGTCCAGGTCGGCCCGTTTGCCTATGTGGCCGCCACGGCCCGCTTGGGCGACGGCTGTGTCCTCGGCCCCCACGCCGTGGTCATGGACCACACCACCCTCGGGGCGCACTGTGCCGTTCACCCGCATGCCGTCATCGGGGACGCTCCCCAGGACCTTTCCTTTCAAGGTGACACCTCCTTTGTGGTCGCCGGCGATGTCTGCACCTTCCGGGAAGGCGTCACGGTGCATCGCGGCGCCGAAGCCGGAACCACGACCCGCATCGGACATCATGTGTTCATGATGGCCAATTCCCATGCCGCGCATAATGTGGAAGTGGGCGACCACGCCATTCTGGCCAACAATGTGCTGCTGGCGGGGTATGTCACCGTCGGCGAGCGTTGTTTTCTGGGCGGCCACTCCGGTATCCATCAGTTCTGCCACATGGGGCGACTCTCGATGCTCGGAGGCGGCGAGATCCTGACGAAAGATCTGCCGCCGTTCTGCCTGACCCCCAATAATACCTGCAACGAGGTTACCGGACTCAACAGCATCGGGCTTCGCCGCGCCGGATTCAGTTCTGCTGAGCGCAAACAGATCCAGCAAGCCTTTGGGATCCTGTATCGAAGAGGGCTGAACCTGACGCAGGCGAAAGAACGTCTCCGCGCGGAACCGGACAACCCCTTCGCCCTGGAAATCGCCGATTTCCTGGATCGAGCCAAACGCGGAATCTGCCGACCGGCCTTTGACACCTCTTCAGCCCAAGCCGATGACTGATTCCCCGGTCATCCATACGGCGCTCGGCGGGTTTCCCGACTATGAGCTGCTGGACTCCGGCCGCCGCTGCAAACTCGAGCGCTTCGGCACCGTCACCGTGATCCGCGGAGAGCCGAAAGCCTGGTGGGAGCCGCTCCTGCCGCCGGAAAAGTGGGACGAAGCCATTGCCGTTCATGATGAAGAAAACGGTTGGGACCTCGCCCCGCACTGTCCACGGGAATGGCCCCTCCGGCTGGGCGGCCTGACCTTTCTCGCGCGCATCTCCGATACGAGCAAACACCTCGGTCTGTTTCCGGAACAGTCCCCGCATTGGAAAGCCATTCAGCAGGCCGCCGCCCCCGGCGCGCGATTACTGAATCTGTTCGGGTATACCGGGGCAGCCACCCTGGTGGGCGCGGAAGCCGGCTGGCACCCGACCCATGTGGATGCCTCCAAACCCGCCACCGCCTGGGCCCGCGACAATCAGATCGCCTCCCGCCTGGAGCAGAAACCGATTCGCTGGATTGTGGAAGACGCCATGAAGTATGTCCGCCGGGAGGTGAAACGCGGCTCCCGCTATGACGGAATTCTGCTCGACCCACCCGCTTTTGGCCGCGGCCCGGACGGTACGATATGGAAAGTCGAACGGCAGCTGCCGGAACTGCTGGAGCTCTGCAAAGAAGCGCTGACGGACACGCCTCGGCTCCTGTTGCTGACCACCTACAATATCGAAGCCTCCTCCCTGATGCTCCGCAATCTGGTCAGCGACCTCATGAAGCCCTATGGCGGGCACATCGAAGTCGGCGAGCTGGCCCTGCCGCACACCGCCGATCCCGAGCGTCTGCTGCCGCTCTCCATCTATGCCCGCTGGACCCGATAGGTCTCCCCGATGAAAACCCTGCGCGACATCGGCGAAAATCAGCTCCTCCGGGAACTGCTGCCTCATCTTCCCCAGCGACCGGACACCCTCGTGGGCCCCGGGGATGATTGCGCCGTGGTCCGGATCCCTGGCTCCAAAGACGACTGGCTCTTCACCACGGACCCCGTGATTGAAAACCGTCATTTTCTTCCGGCCACACCGCCGCGGCAGGTGGGTCGCAAGGCGATTGCACGCGGTGTATCGGATATCGCCGCCATGGGCGGGACCCCCCGCTGGATTCTCATTAATCTGGTGGCCCCGGCCGACACCCCCCTCTCCCGGATCCGCAGCCTCTACACCGGAATGAACGCGGCAGCCAAATCCTGGGGCATCGGCATTCTGGGCGGCGACACCGCAGAAGGAAGCGCATTGGAACTGCACATCACGGTTGTCGGCAGCCTTCCGCACGGCAGCGCCATCCTCCGTTCCGGGGCTAAGACCGGCCACAAGGTCTATGTCACAGGCGCTCTCGGGGGGGCCTACCTTCCGGGATGCCGCCATCATCTGCTCTTTGAACCCCGCCTCGAGGCCGGCCGCTTTCTGGCCGCCCACACATTCGCCAGCGCCATGATGGACCTGTCCGATGGCCTCGCCACCGACCTGCCCCGCCTGCTGGAGGCCTCGGGCCGGGGCGTCTGCCTGGAAGCCGACGCCATCCCGCTGAGCCGGGCCGCACGCAAAACCAAGACGCCGCTGGCGCATGCGCTGAGCGACGGCGAAGACTTCGAGCTGCTGTTTACAGTGCCCCCGCGGCTCGAGGCGCGATTTGACCGGGCGTGGAAGAAACGTTTTCCATCCCTCCCAGCCACCTGTATCGGGACCATTCTGGCCCAGCCCGCCAAACGGATCCTGCGGCAGGCCGACGGCACCTGCATCCCGCTTCGAGCCGATGGCTATCAGCACTTCCTTTCAAAGAAAACCGCAAAGTAGTTGTTTCTTTTCGCCGGGCCGGTGCTATCCTGCCCCGCAAAACATAACCCCATGGTCACCCAATATGCATATTCCCTCCTACCCCCCCGAACTTGAAGCGCACTGGGTTGAAGTCGCCCGCGCGGAAACCCGCAGCATCGCCCTGCGCGATGTCCTCCATCGGATCGAGCCCGACATTGTCCGGATGGCCAATCGCTTCACCACGGAACGGCCGGAAGCCTCCGCGCCCGCCGCGGCCCCTTATCTGCGCGACACCCGTTCCTGCGCAGCCTATTCCCTATTCTTTGCGCCCCAGACCCATGCCCGCCTGACCCACCTCCTCGCCGAACTGCCACCCATTCCGGACACCCCGAAGCCCCTGCGTGTCCTCGATCTGGGGTGCGGCACCGGTGCCGCCTCCTGGGCTCTCCTGGATCAGCTGGGTTCGCGGCCCGTGGCCCTCACCGCGTGGGACCAATCCCGCCCCGCGCTCCGCTGCCTGCACGACCTGTTCTCCGACCTCCGGCGCGCGCGCTGGCCCGAAGCCACGCTCCGGACCCAGCCAGCCAGCCTGGACGACTTTGCCGCCGCCTCCGAGGAATATGATGTCATTCTCATTCACTATGTCCTCAATGAGCTTTCCCCTGACGCCCGACGTCTTCTCCTGTCCCGTGCCGGTCGCTCCCTGGCGCCCGGCGGACGCCTGATTGTGTGTGAGCCCCTGCTCCATGAAGAAGGCGACTACATGCGCGATCTGCGCGCCTATGCGCTCGGCGACCTCGGTCTTCACCTGCTCGCGCCCTGCCCCCATGCGGAGGACTGCCCCCTCGACGGCCCCTGCCACGATGTCCGGACCTGGAAAATTTCCCAGGCGCTTCAAATTCTGAACAACACCCTCCGGCGCGATCTGCGCCATCTGGCCTATGCCCTTCTCGTTCTCACGCCTGAGGCCCAACCCGCTTCAGAGACCCTCTGCGCCCGACTGGTCGGATCCCCCACCCACGCCAAAGGCCAGACCACAGGTCCCGCCTGCTGCCCGGATGGCCAGGTCCACCGCCTGCAGCTCCTGCACCGCGATTTCAGCACAACGGGCCGCAAACAGCTCCGTCATCTCGAACGCGGGCAGCGGATCCATCTGAAATCGATCACGCCGCTGGGCGATCCCACCCTCTTCCGGGCCACCCCCGCCACGGACGAGATCTAGGCCCGGAGTCCCCTTTCTTGCATCCCCCCTCCGGCTATGCTATCCTGCCCATCAGCTAACCAAGGAGAACTTCTGATCATGAAAAAATTTGCCCTGCTTCTGATTGCCCTGTTGTTGTTCACCGGAGCCGTTCTCGCGGCAGATATGGACATGAAATCTGTCAAATCCTCTCTTCTCGATAAGGTCGGCTATGACAACGCCACCCAGACCCTGGTCATCCAGATGGTGAACAGTTCCGACATCTACACGTATATCGATGTCCCCCAGAACATCTACGACAGCCTCCTGGCCGCCGATTCCAAGGGCACCTACTTCGTAGAGAAGATCAAAGGGAAATTCGAACGAGGGGAATAATCGCCCCCCTCCCCGGCGCCGCCTCATCGCGGCGCTTTTTTTGTGCCCTCAAGCTTGCTCTTCCCCGATCATCGGACTACGATAATTCCAAAGGAGGGCATATAAAATCGATCCCCTCCTTTTGAAGCCCGAACCGCATGAGAAATCGAAACCAGGAAATCACGGACCGGATCGTCATCGACGACATCATTCGCCGATGCCCGGTCTGCCATCTGGGCCTGTCGGACGAAGGACGCCCCTATGTCATCCCGCTCTGCTTCGGATATGATGGAGAAACCCTAACCTTCCACTGTGCCAGCCAGGGGTTCAAACTGGATATCCTGCGAAAGAACCCAAAGGTATGTGCCGAATTCACGCTGACGAAAGGCGTGACCGAAGCTGCTCAGGCCTGCGCCTGGGGCATGACCTATGAAAGCGTCATTGCGACCGGAACCGCCCGGTTTCTAGAGGATCTGGAAGAAAAGAAACAGGGGCTGAATCACCTCATGACGCACTATGCCGACCCGAAGCGGGTCTTTTCTTTTCCGAACATGATGCTTAAACGAGTGGTTGTTTTTCAGGTGCCCATCGAATCCATTACTGGAAAGAAATCCTCAAAAGACTGAACCTAGACACGGAGAATAGATACAGAGGTCCACTATGCCCATCACCCACACCATCCTCCCCGACCTCAAACTGGCCATTTCGACCCATGAGGGAACCGTCTCGGATGAAGAATTTATCGCCGCCTATACCGAACTGGTATCCATGCCCTCCTTTGAGCTGAATTTCAACCAGCTGATTGATTTACGGAAGACACACAGTCAGGCGCGCTCTCAAGAAGCCCTGCATACACTTGCCGATCTGGCGGCACAGCGTTTCATTGGACCCAACCTGCACCGGAAAACCGCCCTGATCGCCCCCTCCGAGCTGTCGTTCGGTCTCGGCCGGATGTATGAAGCCTTTTCGCCGGCCACCTCCGGCACCCTTGTGGTCTTCCGCAAAGCGGATGCCGCCCTGGTCTGGCTGGGCGCACCCGAGGATACCCTTCCCGGCTAACCGGCCTTATTCAGCCGCGGTATTTGTAATCCCGAACGGGATGAGGACCGAAGGCGTACTCTTCGCCACCGGCGTCAAATGGACCATCTGGTCGTCGAAGAACAGGTGGGGCTTCAGAATGTCGAGCACACGCTTCTTTTCGATCCCCCCCATGAGAAACACCTCATCAGCCTCAAGCCCCAGAGAGGACAGCGTATTATTTAACCGTTCATGAGCCGGAGCGCCGCGGGCGGTCACGATGGATATCCGTAGCAGGCGCTGATGGTCTGGATACTCCAGCGCGCGTTGGCTGTCCAGATGCTGCACATAGGAGATCTGCTGCAGCAGGGGCATCAGAGGCCCCGCCTTCAGGGGGCGGTCCCGGTTCTCCAGTTCGTACTGACGGAACTGATCCAGGTCCTTGTTCTTTTTGTAGACCTTCTCGGCCTCGTCATCCACCAGCACGCCATCGAAGTCAAAGGCAATACGCAGTTGGTCATCTTCTTCATCATCCACGGCGTCGCACGGCAGCACCTGCCCGGCCGGATAGCCCAGATCGACCGCCTCTTTCACCTGCGCCGCGTTCGTGCTCAGATAGAGTGAGGCATTCACGGATTCCATAAAGGGGTAGGGTTTTCGCCCCGCCATAAAGAAGGCCCGCGTGATATCCAGACCGTATTCCCGCACCGCATCCATCACCCGCATCCCGTCATCCGCGTGATACCGCGACAGGATCACGACCTCCACCGGCTGGGCCTCCGGGTTCAACCGGTTGAGTCCCAACAGACGGCGGATGAAGGGAAAGCCCACCCCCGGCTTCGGAACATCCTGCCGATGGTCCTGCTGATATTTCCGGAACACCTCCAGCCCCTCGGACAGATACAGTTCGTGTTCAAGAGACAGATCAAACAGCACGGTCGAAGAGACCGCCACAACCAATTTTTTCTCAATGGGATAAGACATTCAACCTCCAGGGGATACCGCCGCATCAAACGGCCCCCATTGTTCGCTCATCCCGCCCCGAGCGCAAGCGGATTTCGTCCGGATTCCCCCTCCCGCTATTTACATGATTTTAGCAGTCCATCCGTTGCGATTTGGGGAAAAGAGGGCGATAGTACTCATAGAAAACAGAGAGGAGGGCGCCATGCTTGAGCTCACCAACCAAAAGCTGGAAAATGCCGAAGTGGTAGCTGCCAAGGGCCGCCTCGACACCGCCACTTCGCGCCTGCTAGAAGCTCACTGCAGCGACCTCCTCCATTCCGGGTGCAAATGCCTCGTTCTCGACTTTCACGATCTTCAGTTTCTCAGCAGCGAGGGACTCCGCACCCTGCTGGGCCTCTCCAAACGGATTCAGGCCGGTGGAGGAAAACTGATTTTTACTGGAATTGAAGGCAACATCCACGATATGTTCGACATCGCTGGATTCCTCAATGCCTTTCCAGTCGTCGATCAAGTCACGCCCGGCATTGCCTAACAGATGGAGTTCCCATGAAGAAGTTGATGAAAATCGGTGCCGGGATGGTTGTCGTTCTGGCCGTTCTGTTTATTGCCCTGCTTATCTGGCTGGATGCCGCGATTGTGAAAGGGTTCAACTCAGCCGCGCCCGCGGCGCTGGGCGTGCCCGCCTCGCTGGGAGATGCCCGCATCCTGCCCGTTCGCGGAAAGTTGACCCTCAACGATCTTCATATTGGCAACCCCGAAGGCTACAAAACGGCCGGCCTCATCGATATGGGGACCCTCTTTATCCGCTACGACACCGCCTCCGTGATGACCGACACGATCATCATCAATGAAATCACCATTGATGGCCTCGTGGTCACATATGAAAAAGGGCTGCTCAACAGCAACCTTGGTGCCTTGCTGGACCTGCTCTCCAGTGAAGAGAACGGCGAACAAAAAGAAGAGAAAAAAGAAAAAACTGAGGGCGAAAAGAAACCCAAGAAAAAGATCATCATTGAGAAACTGATGATTACTCACAGCAAAATGAACCTCTCTGTCACCGCCGCCATGGGTGCAGCCATGCCCTTCCCACTTCCCCCCATCACCCTCACCGACCTCGGAAAAGAGTCAGGTGGCATCACTGCTGTTCAGGCCATCCAGAAGGTCCTCACTGCGATTGCCGGCGCCACAGGCACCGCCATTGCCGGCTCCGGCAAGCTGGTTGGCCAGGGAGTCCAGGCGGTAGGAGATGGCGTTGGCCAAGCTGGACATGCCATCGGGGATGCTGCCAACCAGGCCGGAAAAGCCGTGGGCGATACGTTTAAGAATATCAATCCCTTCGGCAAATAAGTGGACGCCCCACCCGCTCCATCTCCCTCCCGGCGCTGGCTGGGTCCCATCAGCGTGGTGTTCTGCACCGTGCTGGTGATCTCCAATGTGGCCGCCATCAAGCCGCTGAGCCTGCCCGGGCTTCCCTTCATCCTGATGGATGGCGGCAATCTGCTGTTCCCCATTTCCTATATCTTCGGTGACATCCTGGTTGAGGTGTACGGCTACGCCCAGGCGCGGCGCGTGATCTGGCTCGGCTTTGCGATGAACATCCTCGCGGCCATCGCTTTCTCCATTGTGGTGTACTTGCCCGCCGCCCCCGGCTGGGAAATGCAGGACGCGTTTGCCTCCATTCTCTCGCAAACCCCCCGCGTGGTCTTCGGATCGGTCGTCGCCTTCTGGTGCGGCTCGTTCCTCAATGCCTGGATCATGGCAAAAATGAAAATCTGGATGAAAGGCCGACACCTCTGGGTCCGCACGATCACCAGCACCATCGGAGGCGAAGCCATCGATTCCCTGCTGTTCACCTCATTGGCCTTTGCCGGTGTTTGGCCAAAATCCCTGGTCATTCAGATCATTTTCTGGAACTTCATTCTCAAGACGGGCTATGAGATCCTGGCAACCCCCCTCACGTATGTGCTGGTACGACGGCTCAAGCGGGTGGAAAAATCGGATCCCTTCGACACTCATACGGACTTCTCCCCCTTCCGTCTCGACTCTGAATAATCCCTCCGCTATGGTCCCCGAATGAAACGTCCCCCTCCAGCCCCGCCCGCCCTGCGTAGCCTGCCACCCGTGAAACGGAATGGCACTCCTTTAGTGACCCATCTAGCCGACTCGCTTAAACTGTCCCGTCGGGCAGCCAAAGGCCTGCTGGATGAGCGCTTGGTCTTCGTCAACAGCCGCCGCATCTGGATGGCCAAACACCTGCTGCAAATCCGCGATGTGGTTGAAATCCTTCCCGATGCCCTCAAAGTCCGCGACCCCAAGATACCGATCCCTGTGCTGATTGATGACCCCCTCTTCTGTGTCGTCAACAAACCCGCGCGCCTGCTCTCCACTGGAGAGAGATCGCTGGAAACCCGCCTGCGCGAACAGCTCGACATTCCCGAACTCCGTGCCGTGCACCGCCTCGACAAGGACACCTCCGGCTGCCTGCTGCTGGCCAAGACACCCGAAGCCCGCCGGACCCTGGTGAAGCAATTCGAAGAAGGCCGCATCCGGAAACTCTACCACGCATTGGTTTCGGGCAACCTCCCATCCAAGACCATGGATATCCGCATGCAGGTCGATAATCTTCCCGCTGTCAGCCATGTCCGCCAGGTTTCTGAACAGACTAAACACCCGCGCTGCGCACATGTCACCGTCGCCATTGAAACCGGCCGCACCCACCAGATCCGAGTGCATCTGCATCACATTGGCGACCCCATCCTCGGTGATCGCCAATATTTCAGTTCCCGGTGCAACGACTTCCAGGAAGTGCCCCGCCAGATGCTCCACGCCTCTGAGCTCCGCTTCTTCCACCCCATAACCGACAAACCCATCACGGGCGCCACCTCCCTCCCGAAGGATTTCCGCGCCTGGATGAGAACCCTCCAGCTGGACTGATCCTGCCCCATCGAGCGCAAACAAAATGATCGTATCCGCGCCCGCCTTTCCCCTTCCGATGTCTACGAGTGACGCGGATCTGTTGCATGCGATACACTCTACTATCCAAGGAGGAACTGTATGAATGAGCTAAAACAAAGAATCCTGGCGGTAACGCAACAGCCGCACCTGGCAAGTCTGGCCACGATTTCAGCAGATGGAAAGCCCTGGGTGCGCTATGTCATCCCTCGTGCCGATGAGAACCTGATCTTTCGGGTCGCCACGCGACTCCACTCGAGAAAAGTCGCGCAAATCCAGGAGAATCCGAATGTGCATCTGACCTGCGGCGTAACCGATCCGAGACAAGTCGGCACCTTCCTTCAGATTCAGGGCCGGGCAGAACTCAGCAGCAGCCAGCAGGAACGTGAGGCCTTCTGGGATCCGCATCTGGAACGGGCCTTCAAGGGGCCGAAGGATCCAGAATACGGTGTTCTCCGGATTATCCCAAGCCGGATCGAGATCTGGGAAGAAGGAAAACCGGAACCGGAAGTCTGGGAGCCCTGAGGCAGCCTCTTCTCTCATCCAGCAAGCCCATGCCTGACCTCCCAAGAAGTCGGGAGAAAATAGAAAAGGCCCGACCGTTTCCGGTCGGGCCTAATATCGCTCAGAGATTAGGGTTCCTGAAGAAGAGCGCGGATCACGCCATACCAAGTGCCGGTGCTGCTATTGGTGACAGCCATGCCGGGCTGGCCCCAGCCGAGGTTGTTGGTGCCCACCAGATGCTCGGCCAATCCCGTGCAGTATTCCAGCTGATAGTAGCGGTTCGGACTAGCCGGGAAGGCCAGAACGATGTCACCCGAGCCACCGCCGGTCGCGATGGTATAGGCACCCGTCAACACCAGGCAACTGCTGGATTCGCTCGGGTCGGTGTCCGCCAGGAATTCCTCCCAGGTGGTTGCTCCGTCGCCATCGATATCCTCATCCGGCGCATAGTCGGGATCCACCGGATCCTCACCTTCGTCGGTTACCCACTCTTCAAAGACATTGGTAACCGTCACAATCGAGAACGTATCGGTCGCGCCGCCGGCATACATCGTGTCTGATACGAGACAGATGAGCTCATAGGTCCCGACCGCGCTGGGAGCGGTGCCCGATCCCTCGTAGGTCAGATTCACAACAAGCCCCGTCGGCGTGGTGGTGGCTGTCGCGCTCTTGGGCGTGCCATCATACATGCGCGACAGATCGCTCAGGGTCACGGTGGCTAGGGCCTTGCTCACAGTGAAGGTGTTGGTCACATCCGGCGCGGGATTCCAGGAGCCATCACCGGCTTGCGAAGCCACGATGCTGACGCTCCCGGCACCGGAGAAGGTCAGGCTGGTGTCGCCGCTGATCGAAGCGGAGCCGCTGCCCACCACGAAAGTGACCGTCAGCCCGCTGGAAGCGCTGGCAGACAGGTTAACCGTATCGGTCGTCAGCTGATCGGCAATCGCTCCGAATGTGATGGTCTGGTCCGACGAGGCTTCCGCCAGCGTCGTCACGTTGGCCACCGACGAGTCTCCGCTCGTGCCGACGCCGTTGACGGCCCGCGCACGGAAGTAGTAGATCGACTCCGCCACAAGCCCGGTCACGCTCTGGCTGGTGCCGGAAACGGTGAGATTGGAGTAGCCCGCGACATAGGCGGGCGCTCCGCCGGTGCTCCAGCCCTTGGTCACCAAGACCTGAATGCCCACGCCCTTGTTGGCAGACGCACCCAGCGCCTGCCAACGGATCCGGGTCTGGCTGGTGCCGAGATTCGCCGTGGTCGCCAAGGTCGGCATCGCCGCCATACTGTTATCCGCCGGGGCCACCACGCCGATCGTCGTCCAGTTGGTGCCGTCGTCGCCCGAAATCGACACGGTGAGGTTGGTCGTGCCGGCCGCGGTACCCCCATAGGTGCGCGCTTGGCAATCGACGGTCAGGTTGGTGAGCCCCACCGTGGAGAAGGCCTCCGACACGACGGCATTGGACGCATATCCGAGGATCAGGTAGCTGCTGCTCGAAGCAGATATATTATAGGTCCAGTCTGCAGGCGGGGTCGTGTTGGCCGCCGCATTGCTGGACAACGTCGACTGAGTGCTCGCTCCGCCGCCCACGAAGGTTGCGTTCGTGCCCACGTCAAGGCGGTAGCTGTCCGCGTCAGACACTGAACTCCACATCGCGGTAAAGCCGGTCACATTCGGCACGCTCGCCCAGATGGACGCCGGGGCGGCCGGGGGAGGGTCCCCGTCCACGTCGAACACATTGGAATCCCCGGTGGCACCGCCGTTTGAGGCGCGCAGTTTCACATCGGAGACATTCTCTTCCACGGTAATCATTCCCGACCAGACGCCGTTCGTGAAGCTTCCGGTCGCCGACGGCGACATCGCGATGTCCTGTTCCGTCAACAGCCGGATGTTCGGCACCCGGTTTGTAGAAATCGGCGTCGGGCTCGAAGCGATCCAGTCGAGCGGGTCGCCATCATCACTGTCGGAGTGGGCCACCAGGGCCTGACCGGCACTCCCGATGGTCGTGAGCACCTGCCCGTCCGTTGTGTAGGACGTATTGTTGTGGCTGTAGTCCACCATCAGGTTGTCAGTTCCGTTATAGGAGAACGGCGTGGTGAACTGGAACCAGACCCATCCCGTACCGGAAACAGTTTCGTTGCCTTGGAACACGGTAGTCCATCCGCTGGCCGGGCCTTCCCAAACGGCAGAGGAATGGGTGCTCAGGGCGGTATGCTTCATCCGGAGGGTCCAGTTGTTCAGGGCCTGCCCCGGCAGGACCGATACATTCAAGGCCAGTCCGCTCAAGATGGTGGCACCGCCCAATTCGCTCTGCAAATAGATCACCTGGGTTCTGGCATCATGATAATAGGTTTGCATGGGATAGGTCCAGGCGGTCGTCCCGGCGCCTACGGTTCCCGTCGCAGACGCGGGTGCCGACAGGGTTGCGTTCGAGGCATACCCCGTGAAGGTGGCGCCGTACTGATCCTTGGCGGTGAGCGTGGCCAGGAACGGAACATCTTGCGCCTGAGGGGACGACACCGTGTCCCATTCGAACGCATCCAGCGCGGGCGCCGGCGGGCTGTTGACGGTCACGCTGACCACCTGTGTCGCCACGCCCATCGTGTTTGTCGCCCGAAAGGTGAAAGTCTTTGTTCCCACATCATTCGTTGGCGCTGTGTAGCTCAGCACGCCCGTCGCATTCGTGAATCCATAGCTTCCCGACGTAGCCGTCGAACTGAGCAACGATAGCGCCGGCGTCGGATTCCCGCTCGCGATCACGGTGAAGGTCCTTACCACGCCTGTCGTCGTGCTGTAATTCGTTCCGCTGGTGAAGATCGGCGCCGTCGGCGTGGTGGTTCCGGTGGGCATCTTCAGCGCGGGGTCGCCTAGCAGGTTCATGCCGAACTGGATCCACCGCTCACAATCGTCGGTGCCGGAACTGCTGATCATGTCGGCCTTGTGCATGGCGAAAGCCAGACCCAGCGTGCGACCGCTGGTCTCGAACATCCGCTTGTAGAACTTGTAGGCATAGACCGTTGAGGGACCGCCATCGGAGGTATTACTGGCAGGGGCATCATCAGGGGAGCCCCACCCATAGCGCGCGCAACCCATGTAGGCCAACGCTCCGCCGAGCGCCCGTGTGTTGCGGAGAAAGCCTTCTGCCAGGCAGGGCTCGGTCGTATAGTTGTAGCCATCAATGTTATTGCTGTTCTTGTCAAAATGACCGGTCAGGCAGGCGTCCGTATAGACAAACGCCGTCATGCCGGTCATGGAGGAGGCGTTGGAATCGTCGAAATATCCGGACTCCAACCCCCACTCCTGTGGAGCGCCGTGGCCGGAAAACATCAGATGCGTCCAATTCTGGTTGAAAGCGGCCACCGTATTCGCTTCGCTCTCCACATGGTCGCCGCAAGTCGAACCGTCCCACGAGGTAATCGAATCGCAGATGATGCCGACCTGAGCCGGCCAATAGGAGCGAATGCCGTCGCGATAGAGCCGCCGCAGCCAAGCCTCCGAATCGCTCACACTGGTATGAGACGGACTTGTCGATCGGAACCCCGCGTGTCCGTCAATCGTCACATCATCACTCGGACGGTCGGTGCCCGTATAGAGGTCCCAGGCGTTGGGCCCACCCAAGATGATCTTGTTCGTAACGGGGGAACCGGATTCATAGGTCATCACCTTGTTCAAATAGTTTGTGACCTGAGTCGCCGTACGCATTGGCAGGCGCCCCACAATAACGTCCCACGCCATGTCGACGCTGTCGCTGGTCTCACCATAGGTCGAATCCCCGTCGCCGTCCCACGATCCACCCAGCCCGGAATAATACAAGTCCGTCGGCATTTCAGATTCCGTATCACTGCCCACCGAGACTTTGCAATTGCGGTCCAGCACAATGGTATCGTCGCCGCCCAGCAGGACCATCGTTGTGCCCAGAGTGGCCACCGAGTTGCTGATACATGCGCGTATTTTTGCCTGAATGTCGGCACCGGTGTAGTCCGTCCCGATGGTGTCGGTCGTGATGACCCGCGTCGAGTAGCTCCCGCCCACCGCCGAGGACCGGTAGTTCGCGATCTGCTGGAAGGCATTGCTAAGCGAAGTCGAGGTGATGATCAGATAGTCCAGCGCCGCCTTTGGGGCAACCGTTTTCACGGCCGGGGCGAAGGCAGACGCATCCGACGGATTCACCACCAGGCTGTCCACCAACGGCCCGAAAACACTCGCCTGCTTCGGCAGGATCGACTTCGTCACCGGCGCGGCGTCGTAGGTCACCGTCACGGTCACGGTCTCGCGCAAGTACAGCTTCTTCTCCGCGCCCACGTAAGACAAAGGATTCACGCGGACCGACACAAACTGATACCCCTGCATGTCTTGATCGCCCTGATATGTCGCCACCGCCGACGGCCAAGCTTCCGCGCTGGCATAGCGGTCATTGGCGGGCACGAATGCCGGTCGGGCCCGGCTCTTAGGGTTGCGCGGCTGCGCCGGATACGGCGTGATCCCCTCTGCCAACAGCATCCAATCGCCGCTGGCTGACACCGAAATATTCTGCGCCCCTGATGGCAGCAGGATGTTCGCGAATTTCGCCGGAATCGACGGTGCGCCCGCTTCATCCACGACGCGTGAACCATCCGTCAATCCCACCACAGTGTATTCGTCCGCCGGTGTCAGTTCCACGTCGGCCGGAGCAAACGTGAAATCGACGCTCAGTTCCGCCGCCCCCGCTAGGGGAAGCCACACCATCACACCGGACAACAAAACAAGAAACAGCTTACTCTTCATGGGTCACCTCAACGTGGGGGGGCTCAATTTTTTACTAAACTTTAATCAACTCTTAATACTAAAAAATACCGTTCCCATCGCCTCCGAAGCAAAGGAAAAACAACCTTGGGCATAGAACGGTTTACCCATAATCCACCATTTTTAGGGCCCTCAAGGCCATTTGAAGCACAACAAACTCCACAATAGCGAATAATCGCCGAAAAGGGTGGAAACACCCCTTTTACCGCGCCGGGAGCAAAGGACCTATTTTAGTAATATATGCCGTTTTTGAGCATTTTTGTTGTTCTAGGAGCGCCGAAGGCCCATATTTGGACGGAAGGCTGACCGTTTTCACCCGTTTGGAGCCTTTTTGCGCAAATCCCTCCGGCAAGGTGCCTCCGTTGCCTATTGACCTCCTTCCTCCCACCCCCTACGTTTCCAGATATGGAAGACTCCATTGAGGCATCTGAAGCGCAACCGGAACAGATTCTCTGTCCCAGCTGCCTTAAAGCGAATGCAGCGGCAGCAGATTTTTGCTCTGAATGCGGTGCACCTCTTAGCGCGCTCTCCGTCATCGGCCCGTGGGAACGAATCCAGGCGGCCGGGTTCGCCTATCGCGAGGCCGTGTCCGGTCCTCCGAAACCCATCATTCTGCTTGGGGTTTGGCTCCTCTTTTTTCCCGGCGTTCTCGCCTCCGCCTTTTGGATCGGACACCTCCTGCCCCCTCCCACAGATGACAGGTGGGGGCCTCTGGGAACCGTTGCACTTCTGGTTGGCAGCTGCGCGATCTGCGCCGGAATCCTGATCCGGGCCACCACCAACTATTTCAAGAAAAGAACAGCACCGGAGACGGAAAGATAATTCCTCCCATGCCCGATCCAATTTCAAGCAATGAGAACCGTTCACCGGCAAAGATCTTCACAGCTTTCGCCGTCACCCTGCCGCTGATGTATTACATGGTCGTGCTGCTGCACGAATGGGGACACGGCACCACGGCCTGGCTGTTTGGGGACAAGAACTCCCCGTTCGACATCCGCTACGGCGGCTGGTTTCTGATGAACTGCGATGAAGCGGTCTCCTACGACCGCCTACTGGCTGAGGGCCATGGTCTGCAGGCGGCGCTGATCGGCATCAGCGGCTTCACCGTGAACGCAATTCTGTTCGGACTCTCCCTTCATTTCCTGAGCCGGAGGAAAACCTCCGGTTCAGTCTGGGCGCTCGGGGCGCTCTTCTGGTCCTGCATTCTCAATTGGATGGCGATGTTCGGCTACATCCCGCTGAACACCTTTTCGGTACAGGGGGATGTCGGACGCTTTGTTCACGGCCTCCAGATCTCCCCCTTGTGGGTGTTCATCCCCGGAACCCTTCTGATCGGGTGGGCATTGGTCCGGCTTCTTCGCAAGGAACTCATCCGGGTCTATGTCTTCGCCCCCATCCGCACGCTGGCGATGAAACGGGTCCTGCTGACGGCGACGCTGTTCTTCCTGTTCCTGTTCCTGTTCCTGTTCACACGCGGCTACAATCCCTTTACGGATTCCGGTGCCCCGCAGATCAGCCAGATTCTGGCCGCCTGTTCCATCCTGCTGTTCCCGATTCTGCTTCTCGTATGCGACCCCTCCCGCTCGTGGGTGCAACAGGCCATCGAGGAACAAGAAAAGACCCGGCGGTAAAGCCGGGTCTTTCCGTTGAGCGGATTGCGTGGTCGATTACGGCGCGTTCAGCAATGCGCGGATCACACCGTACCAGGTGGCCGGAGCATCGCTGGTGACGGTCATGGTCGGCGGTATGCCCAGACCCAGGTCGTTGGTAACGACAACATGGTTGGCCAAGTCTGTGCAGTATTCCAGTTGGTAATACCGGTTCGGGCTGGCCGGAAAACTGAATTCGATCTGGCCGGTTCCTCCCCCGGGCGTGACGGCCGGGATATACGTGCCCGTCAGAGCCAGTACATCGTTGAATTCGCCGGGATCGGTGTCCGCCAGGAACTCGTCCCAGGTGGTCGCGCCGTCCCCATCGAAGTCCGCGGTATCATAGAAGTTGGTATTGCCAGGATCCCCACCTTTATCCGTCACCCAGTCCTGGAATTGGTTAGTGACGGTGTTGGCCGAGGTCGCCACACTGGCCACGGACGAATTTGAGCTGGTCCCGCCGCTGGACACAGCCCGCACGCGGAAATAGTAGGTTGTTTCCTCCACGAGGCCCGTCACGCTTTGGCTGGTGCCCGCTACGGTCCGGTTCAAGTAGCCGGGAACATCGCTGGGGCTGCTGCCCCCGCCGTAGGTGTGCAGGCCCAGATCGTCCGTCGTGTCGGCGGCAGAGTCACTCCACTCCGATGCCGAATAGGATGGATTGCCTGCGCCAATGGAACCATTGCGGACCTTGGTGACATCCATCAGGTTCGTGACATTTACCCCGATTGTGCCCAGCACATCGGTGTTTACGGAATTCCGGGCCAGCGCGACCACGTCATTTCCGTTGAACGTCACCCCGCCGGAGGTTTGATCGGCCTGGGCCAGGATCGCCGCATTGGCGCTCGAGTTGGCAATCACAAACACATCCCCGTCTGCAATCGTCCCGGTCAGGTTGATCGTCGTATAGGAGGAGGCCCCGTTGAAGTATAACCGCAGATCATAGTTCCCCGCCCCCAGATCCACCGATGACCCGGTGCCATTAAAAATTTCAATGGCCTTGTTGTTGCTCGATCCTTCGATGTATTCCGAGATAAACAGTTCGGAAGCCGCCGCCCCCTCGCTCGCGAACGACGCGTTCGTGGCCACATCCAGGCGATAATCCGTCGCCCCGCCGGCCGGGCTCCACGTGGCCGTAAAATCCATGGCATTGGTGATGCTCGCCCAGATCGCCGCCGGTGCGTCCGGAACCGCTTCATGGAGGGTCACGCTCGCCACCGATGAATGGGGACTGGTGCCACCAAAGGAAATCGCACGCACCCTGAAGAAATAGGTGCCGCCCGGCGTCAGCCCCGTCACGCTCTGGCTGGTGCCAGCCACCGTGAGATTGGAGTAGCCGGAGACATAGGAAGCGGCCGCGGCACTGGTTTCATTGGTGATCAGCACCTCGTCGATACCCGCGCCGACCGATGATGTGGAGCCGAGTGTCTCGAACTTCACAAACACCTGAGACCCGTTGTACCCGCTCAGATCAAACGGCGACATGGCCGTCAGCGTCGTATTCAACGGCACCCGCGTCCCCAGAGAAGCCCAACTGCTCCCGTTGTTGGTTGAAATCGAGACGGTGATGGTGTTGTTGGCCGTGTCGACCCCGCCATAGGTGCGGGCCTTGAAATTCAACGTCTCCATCGTGCTGATGGTGAAATCCATGACCGGCGTGATCAACACATCACCGGACAAGGTCACCAGGTATCCCGATCCCTGGGTCAGGCCCGTTTCCGTCCACGTCCCGCCCGTGCCCTCATCCAAGATGCCGTCATGATAGCCGTTGGTCGCCGGGCCGGTCAGAATGCCGCCGACGGAGAATGTTTCATTCGTGCCGACATCCAGCCGGTAACCGGTCGCCTCCGGCACCGAATCCCAGGCCGCCGTGAAATCCATTGTATTCGTAACGCTCGCCCGGATCGAAGCCGGAGAATCCGGCGGCGTCTTCTCAAGCTCGAAGACCTTCATCACCGCCATGTGCTGCATATTGGTAACTTCCGGGACCGTGTTATCTGAATCGATTGCGAGCGCCGGAGGCGGCAGTCCACTGTTCCAGGTTTTGCGGGTGTCGAAGACAAGACCATTGGCAAAGGTGTACCCATAGCAGGTGAAGCTGGTGTGACGCGCATCCAAAACGGTGTTGGGCAGCACCAGATCGTATGGCTTGTTGCGTCCGCTATTGGTATCTTTATCTCCGTTCTGATCCGCCGGCTGATGGGCATCGGACAGCACGGTGGTCAACACCTGCAGGGTTTCTTCCGACCGGCTGGTCAGGTTGTGGTCTCCCCCCAGCACGAGGTAGTCACTCTCAGACCAGCCTGCTTGGGCAATGTAATTGGTCAGCGCGCGGGCCTGGTTCAGCCGCGTCTCCGCGTCTTCTCCGACGGGGTTCTCCCAATTAGTCGCCTTGAGGTGGACGCTGACCGCATGCAGTTTGAGCGGGCCCGGCAGTTCAATCGTAGACCACGCAAAATCCCGGGTATCGGTCGGATAGGGACTTTCCCATTCACCGGAGGCTGAAATCTCCCAGCGACTGATAATCCCGTTGGGCATGGGATAATTACCGCCCTGCGATTCGATATAAAAGTAAAAGTTGGAGCCGAAATACTCGTCCACGAACCCTCGATACGTCACCCCGGATTTGAGCACCCATTCCTGAATCAGGACCACATCCGGACAAAGCGCCTCGAGAATGCGCCCGCCGGGATCGTCATAAGTCAGGGAACCGCTGACTGTATTCGTACCACTGGTGAGGTTCGCCGTTAGAATGGAAAAAGCATCGTTGTCCCGGACAAAGAGTACGCTTTGAGTGGTCACGCCCAACGTCACGCCCGTGACCGGATTCAGCGTCAATCGAGCTGACTCGGGACCCTCGGACAGGGAGTCATCCGCAACCGTAAAGACCAAGTTGCTGGTGGCGGAGCCTGAAACCGAGAATACCAGTGTCGTAGAGCAGGTGAAATCCTCCCCGTTCACGGCCGTGCCGGCAATAGAAACCCTGACTGTAGCGTCCGCCGCGGAAGAGAGGACCACCGGCAGGGAAACAGACGGCTCCCCCTCCACGCCGTAGACCTTGGCAGCCCCGAACTCTACCGTTGCTCCCCGGACCGTCGCAACACTCACGCAAAGCCCCACCAGACTGAGTCCCAGGACATTTTTTATGCTGTGCTTCACTTCAACGGCCTCCATTTGACCGGAAACAGGATACTGATCTCAACCGTTCGATACAACAACAACCGCTGGAGTTTCATCCGTTCACAATGAATACTCCGTCCATTCTGGAGTTCTTCTATTCCGAAGTCCTGGTCTGTGTGAAAAAATGGCACGCGACAATCATCGCGCGCCTCAAGGTGGGCGACCGCATCTCCTGCGACCGCCGGCTCTTTTGTGCGGGTCAGGGTTCCTGGAGGAAAGCTCTGATCACGCCGTACCAAGTGCCGGTGGAGTTATTGGTGACCGCCATGCCTAACACACCCCATCCGAGGTTGCTCGTGCCCACCAGATAGTTGGTCAGCCCGGTGCAATACTCGAGCTGATAATAGCGCCCGGTGCTGGCCGGAAACTGCAATATGATGTCACCGGTGCCGCCGCCGGTCGCGATGACATAGCTGCCGGTCAACACCAGCACACTGTTTGAAGACACAGGATCCGTATCCGCCACATACTCCTCCTCCGTCGTCGCTCCATCGCCGTCAAAGTCTGCGCTCTCCGTAAAGTTGGTGCTTCCGGGATCCTCCCCCTGGTCCTGCACCCATTCCTCAAACGCGTTGGTGGCGGCCTGGGTATTCACCCGGATCGACATCTGGGCCGGCGCACTGGTGCCATCCTTGTCCGTAGCCGTGAACACAAAGATATTGGTTCCGACTTCGGTGGCGCTGGGAATGAACAGGAAATAGCCGTTGGTATCGACCGCCCAGGTTGCTTCATCCACCGCACTGGTGCAGGCAAAGGTGAAGCTGTCTCCATCCCCTTCTGTCGCCGTCACGGTGTACTCAAAGTCGGCCCCCACTCCCGTCACCTGATCGGGAATGGCAACCATCGCCGGCGGCGTGCCGGGAACGACCGCCGTCGTTGTCACGCTGCCGGTCGGCGAGTTGCCGCTTGCGCCCGCCGCGTTCACAGCCCGTGCACGGAAGAAATATTCCGTTTCTGCCACCAGCCCGGTCACGCTCTGGCTGGTGCCGGACACCGTCCGGTTGGAATAGCCTGGAAGGTAGGCCGACGAACTGCTGCCATACGATGTCACGATGATGTCATGAACATATATGGCCGAGCTCGCAAACGCTATTCGCAGCTGAATGCCAGCATCACCGCTGTTCAAATCCCAGGTGAATGTTGCCCCCGTGGTGCCGATTCCCGACCACGTGGTGAGATCGGTCCAGGTGCCGGCCACATAGCGTTGCAGTTTGGCCGTGCGGCTCGCCCCGCCAGCGGCAATGTTCAGGGTCACGGTGCCAACCGTATCAAGCGCCGGCAATGCCAGGATTCCATCGGTCGCCTTCATTTGCACCCGCCCGATGGAACCCATCCCGCTCGCGCTGGCGGTGGGTTGCACAATGCATTGGGTCATGGTGGCGTCGCCTGCGGCAATGGCTTGTGTCCAACTGCCGTATGAGGCATGGGCAGTCCAACTTTGGATGTTCTCCGAAATGGGCGTGCCCCCGCCACCCCCACCGCCGGAGAACGTCGCGTTAGTCGCCACGTCCAAGCGGTAGCTGTCCGCACCAGTCGCGGAACTCCACGCCGCAGTGAAGTCCAGTGCATTGGTTTCGCTCGCCCAGACCGAGGCCGGGGCCTCCGGCGGCCCTTCGCCCACGACCACGCTCACCACCTGGGTCACTGTGCCCTCGGTGTTGGTCGCCGTGAAGGAGAACGTGTTCGAGCCGATGTCCGCCGCAGGCGGCTCGTAGATACAATATCCGCTCTCTGGCTCGAAGAGATAGCTGCCCCCTGTGGCCGTTGTGCTCTCAAGAGCCAGCACGGGGATCGGATAACCGCTGGCCGTCACTGTGAAGTTCGTCAGCAGGCCCGACAGCGCGCTGACGGTCCCCGGATTGGCGCCAAAGGCCGGCGCCGTCGGGGTTTCATCGGCCTCTGGCCCGCGCATCACCAGCGCATACGCCTGACTGCTGCCGGAGGGGACCGTGCGGGCATTGACCGTCACGGTGATCGGATGGGGTCACGGGGAGTTGCACCCCGTGACCCTTCCACACCACCGGACATGCGGTTTTCCGCATCCGGCGGTTGAACTGGGCGTCCGTCATCTCTGACGTCTGCAAAACAAAAACATGGTACACGTATTTCGCTCCTGTCTTTGTCTCATTGAACAGGTCTCCCAACTTCTTAGTGGAGGAAGAATGAACCGGCAGATGCGCTTAACCCCGATTTTAGGACCACTAGCTTAAGTAGAATCTGCGTCCCGAA
>CAZGMQ010000010.1:30345-61438 GCA_964526745.1 uncultured Verrucomicrobiota bacterium | reverse complement strand
GCAGATTCTACCTTAAATTAGTCGCTCCGTGGTCTAAGATTGGGGGTAAGCGCAAACGAACGCCTCTTCAAAAAAAAGCTAGAGTAAGAGAAGAAGAGATTTTGACAGGATGGACAGGATGTTCAGGATGGGAAAAGAAGGAGAGCAATTTAACCACAGAGAAGACAAAGAACACAGAGGCAAAAAAGAAGAGGGAATAAGGGAAAGAGGGGCCTGCGGCGCCGGAAAACACCCCCAAACACGAATGTTGGCCCCCCAACCCGATTTTCGGCGTAAAAATGGCCTCCAAAAGCCTCAAAATGTCATTTTTGGTCTCGAAATCGTGCATTTTGCCATTTTTCCTCCTCTGACGGCGCAGCCCATTCTTTTGCCTTTTTTGTGTTCTTTGTGCTCTGTGGCTAATTTTCTTCTTTTTCGCGTGATTCGCGATTTTCGTAGTGGAAACTCTTCTTTCTTCTCTGTGGCCCTCTGTGAGAGGCTCTCTTCGTCTGTTTTCTTCCTCATGCCGCAGTTGAGCTGGAACAGGGGTGAGGCCCGTCTTTCCGGATTTGCAGAGGGACGGGGGCGTGGTAGGTTTATCGCTCATTTTGGAAGGGTTAAAGAGCGATGTTAGGCAATCACATTCTGGTGGAGGGTGCGCGTGAGCACAACCTCAAGAATATCACCGTGCGGATTCCGCGCGGGAGCCTCTGTGTGGTGACGGGGCTCAGCGGCAGCGGGAAGTCGTCGTTGGCCTTCGACACGCTCTATGCCGAAGGCCAGCGCAAGTACGTGGAAAGCCTCTCGGCCTATGCCCGTCAGTTCCTGGAGCAGATGCAGAAGCCGGATGTGGACCGCATCGAGGGGCTGTCGCCGGCCATCGCGATTGAACAGCGGTCGGCGGGTTCGAATCCGCGTTCCATCGTGGCGACGACCACGGAAATCCATGACTATCTGCGCCTGCTCTATGCCAGCATCGGGAAGCAGCATTGCCATCAGTGCGGGCGGCCCATTGCGCGGCAAAGCGCCGAAGAAATCGTGGGGCAGATTCTGCGCAAGCCGGAAGGCACCAAGGTGCAGTTGCTGGCGCCGCTGGTTGAAGGACGCAAGGGGGAGCATGTGGAGATCTTCGAGTCGGCCCGCCGTCAGGGCTTCACCCGCGTGCAGGTGGATGGCGAACTCTACGAACTGGAAAAGCCGCCCAAGCTCGACAAAAAGAAAAAGCATTCCATTGCCGCAGTCGTGGATCGCCTGGTTCTTGCCGAGAAGGTGCGGGGGCGGCTGACGGATTCGGTTGAGTTGGCGCTGAAAGAGGGCGAGGGCGTGATGACGGCCCTCTATATGGATGGAAAGGGCGAGTGGAAACCGCAGCTCTATTCCGAGAAGAATGCGTGCGCGCATTGCGGCATCAGCTTCGATGCGCTGCTGGCGCGTAACTTCTCCTTTAATAGTCCGTATGGCGCCTGCCCGCTGTGCCACGGGCTTGGCATGATGCAGGTGTTTGACGAAGAGCTGGTCGTGCCGGATGATACCAAGTCGATTGATGGCGGGGCCATCATCGCGTGGCGGGGGACGGGACGGCGCGAGGCAATCTATCGCAAGGGCCTGCTGAAGGCGCTGGCGAAACACTACAAATTCGAGCTGACCACGCCGTGGAACGAGCTGCCGGAGAAGACCCGGGATATCATCCTGCACGGGTCGGGTGAAGAGGAAGTGGATTTCGGATTCTGGCGCAGCGGGGCCTGGCGAAAATACACCAAACCATTTGAGGGCGTGCTGCCGAATATTCAGCGTCGCTATGAAGAGACCGAAAGCGACTACATGCGCAAGAAGCTGACGGGATATATGAGCCGTCTGCATTGCACGGGATGCAATGGGAGCCGTTTGCGCCCGGAAAGTCTGGCCTGTCAGGTTGGCGGCAAGAACATCATGGACGTGATGGCATTGTCGGCGCGGGATGCCGAGGCCTTTTATGCAGACCTCAAGCTGACCAAACAGCAGCAGGCGATTGCATCAGAAATTCTGAAAGAGACCCGCCAGCGGTTGCACTTTCTGTGCGATGTGGGGCTGGGTTATCTGAATCTCGACCGCGAGAGCGGGACGCTGTCCGGCGGCGAGGCCCAGCGCATTCGCTTGGCGACCCAGATCGGTGCGGGACTCGTCGGTGTGCTGTATGTGCTGGATGAGCCGAGCATCGGGCTGCATCAGCGCGACAACGACAAGCTGCTGCGCACCCTGAAAGGCCTGCGTGATCTGGGTAACACCGTGGTGGTGGTGGAACACGATGAGCAGACCATCCGCGAAGCGGATTATGTGATCGATCTGGGGCCGGGCGCCGGCGCGCATGGCGGCGAGGTGGTGTTTGCCGGTGCTGTGCCGGATCTGCTGAAGTCGAAAAACTCCCTGACCGCTCAGTTCATGAATGGGGTCAAGCAGATCGAAACCCCCGCTGAGCGGCTCCCGCCGAGTGACAAGTGGCTGGAGATTTTCGGTGCCGAAGAAAACAATCTGAAAAAGGTCGATGTGAAGATCCCCGTGGGTCGCGTCACCTGTGTGACCGGCGTGTCCGGCAGCGGGAAGAGCACACTGATTGATGACATTCTTCGTCGGGCGCTGTTCAAAAAGTTCTATACCTCGAAACAGAAGCCGGGCAAGCACCGAAAAATCATGGGCATGGAGCATCTCGACAAGGTCATCGTGATTGATCAGTCGCCGATCGGCCGCACGCCGCGATCCAATCCCGCGACCTATACCGGGGCCTTCAGCGCCATCCGCACGCTGTTCACGCAGCTGCCGGGGTCCAAGATGCGTGGCTACAAGCCGGGGCGCTTCAGCTTTAATGTAAAGGGTGGCCGCTGCGAAACCTGCAAGGGTGACGGCCTTCTCAAAATCGAAATGAATTTTCTGCCGGATGTCTATGTGACCTGCGAGCAGTGCCGCGGGCGCCGCTACAACCAGGAAACGCTGGAAGTGAAGTGGCGCGGCAAGAGCATCGCCGACGTGCTGGACATGACCGTCAATCAGGCGCTGGAGTTTTTTGAACCCGTCCCGCAGATTGCCCGCAAATTCCGCACCATGAGCGAAGTGGGCCTGGGCTATCTCAAGGTGGGGCAGCCCGCGACCACCCTGTCGGGCGGCGAGGCCCAGCGCATGAAGCTCAGCGCGGAGCTGGCCCGCCGCGACACCGGCAAGACGCTATATTTGCTCGATGAGCCGACCACGGGCCTCCATTTTGCCGATGTGGACCGGCTGCTGAAAGTCCTGCTGCGCCTGCGCGAGGCGGGCAATACACTGATTGTGATCGAACACAACCTCGACGTGATCAAAACGGCCGACTATATTGTGGACTTAGGGCCGGAAGGCGGCGACGAGGGTGGCGAGGTGGTCGCCTGCGGAACCCCGGAAGAGGTGGCCGCAAATTCCGCTTCGCATACGGGTGCGTATCTGCGGCCGATGTTGAAGAGGGTCGCTTTGGCGAAGCCGGCGCGGAAGCCGGCGAAGAAGGCCGCGAAAAAAGCGGCGGTCCGACCGGTTCGCCAGCCGGCCAAGAAAGCCGTGAAGAAGGTCGTGGTGAAAAAGGTGGCAGGCAAGAAGGCGGCCGTCTCGGCGAAGAAGGCCGGGAAGCGAACGGCAAAGAAGATATGAGAATGCGCGGAGTCATCATCACAGGTGCGTTGATCTGGGCGGCCCTGGCTGGCCTAGGGTGGACGCAGGAAACCGGGGGCGAATCGGCTCCGGCGCCCCGGCTGTCGATCGAGAATGCGAGCCGCTTGCTGGCTTCGGGTCGCGCAGCGTATGAAGACGGGTTGTATTCGTTGGCCCAGCGTCGCCTGGAAGAGGTGGTGGAGGCCGCTCCTGATCGCCGTCGGCAGGCGGAAGGCGCTCTCTGGCTGGCTCGCGTTCATCTGGCCGAAGAGGAGCCGGATGCGGCCCTGGCTCTTCTGGAAACCTATGGCACCTATTCGCGATCTCTTGAAATGAAGAGCGGCTATGCGCTGGTGCGAGCCCAGGCCTATGTGGATCTGGGCCAGCTGGATGAAGCCGCCGCCGAATTGGCGGAGTTCAACGAGTCCTATGAGGAGCAGGAGGCCGCGCCCCGGGCTCTCCATCTGTTGTCGCGGGTCGAGGCCCTGCGCGGCCGCTGGGAGGAAGCCCGGAAAAGCTGTGAGCAGCTCGAGGCCCAGCATCCCGATGGGACCGAGGCGCCTTCCGCCTGGATGGAGCTGGGCACGGCCATGGCCGATGCGGGGCTCGTGAAGAAATCGCTGCAGGTGTTCACCCATCTGGAGTTGATGAAGGTCCACCCGGTTTGGAGTGAGCGTGCGACCCTCAAAGTGGTTGAGATTCAGCTGATGGGCGGCGATCGGGAGGAGGCGATGGAGCAGCTCCGCATCCTGGCGGCCGATACCAACCTGCTGGCGGAGACTCGTGCGCAGAGCTATCAGATTGTCGCGCAGTCGCTGGGCTCCGAATCGAATTATCCGGCGGCACTGGAAATGATCGACTGGGGAATCGCCGGCGCTGCAGATCCGGCGCAGCGACTGGAAAGCCAGGGCATCAAGGCGCGCCTGCTGCTGTTGTCGGGGCAGATCGAAGAGGGGGTGGAGTTGATGCGCTCTGTGGCTGCGCAGGTGCCGGACGAGGACCGTTCTGCCCAGCTTCAGCTGGCCTTGGCCGATGGCCTGGCCCAACTGGAGCAGTGGGATGGGGCCGCGGCGGAATATCAGGCGTGGCTGGATGCCTTTGATGGCCGTCCCGGAAGTGCGGATGCCCTGGCCGGCTATGGCCGGGTGCTCTGGGCGTCCGGCCATCCCGAAGAAGCGGCCACGACCTATGAACGGGCTGTGGCAGCGGAGTCCAATGTCGCCCGCCGTAAGGCGCTGCAGCTGCAGCTGGCCGATGCGCAGTTTGCCAGCCACCAGTACAGCAAGGCCCAGACCAGCTATTTGACCGCCCTGGAAGCGCTCCCCGCCGGTTCAGAGTCCGCGGGCCGCGCGCAACTCCAGCTGGCTGAGACGGAACTGGCCCTCGGCGAGACGGAGGCGGGCGAAATTCGCCTGCTCGATCTGAGTAGGGCGAAAACGGATTCCACGTTCTCCCGTTCCGCCACCATGCGGCTGGGCATGCTCTATGAGGAGCGGGGGGCCCTGGAGACCGCGATGGAACAGTACGGGCGTCTCATTGAAGCCTGCCCGGAACCGGAGTCTTGCGCCGAGGCGCTGCTGGCCCGCGGGCTGATCCGATATCGGATGGGGGCCTTTCAGGTCGCGCTGGATGATTTCCTGCGGATCCGGGATGAGTTCTCCCAGACAAAGACGGCCGCCCAAGCCATGTTCATGCGCGGCTGGTGCTTGTACCTGCTGGGCAAGGACGCCGAGGCGCTGCAGGTTTGCGAAGCGTTTCTGACGGACTATCCGGAGTCGGATTTTGCGCCCGATGTCCGGTTCTGGCTGGGCGAGCATGCCTTCAATATCGGGGAATATGAAATGGCGGAAACGCGGTTTGCCAGTGTGGCCTCCGATCACCCGGAGAGTTCCCGTGCCGCGGATGCCCTCTATTGGGCCGGCCGGGCGGCCACCGCGCGCCGCGCCTATCTCGAAGCCAATGAGCACTACAATACCTTGATGGCTCGCTATCCGGACAGCCCGCGTCTCCCCAGCACCTTCCTGGCCCAGGGCGATGTGCTGAGCGAACTCGGCCAGTTTGCTTCGGCCATTCTCGCCTTCGACGAAGTGATTGTTAAATTTCCGCAGCAGCCGGAGGCGATGATGGCCTGGGGTCGCAAGGGCGATTGCCAGTATACTCTCGGGCAGGAGGATCCCGGCCGGTACGAAGAAGCCTTGCTGTCCTATCGCATGCTGCTCGATTTTGCCGGGGCCCCGGTCGACCTGCGCCTGCAGGCGGGATATAAGATCGGACGCTGCCTCGAAAAAATGGGGCGGGGGGCCGCCTCGCTCGACCGATATATGGAAGTGGTCTATTCCTTCCTCCAAGAGACCGATGCCCCCGATGAGGCCACGGTTTGGTTCACCCGCGCGGCCTTTGCGGCTGCCGCCCTTCAGGAACATGCCGGCCAATGGAAGGAAGCGGTCGGCATCTACGGACGGGTGGCCGATTCCGGCGTGGCTGCCGCCGCCGAGGCCCGCGACCGCATGGAGCGCATCCGCGAGGACCAGTGGGTGCTGTTTTAGCCCCCTGCGGGGGCGGAGAATTCAGAATTCAGAATTCAGAACTTAGAATCCAGTATTCCGGGTCCTGGATAAAGAAGGGTGGGATATTGGGTCGGCTTCCCGTTCGGACTGCTGAATTCTGTCTTCTGGCTCCTTCTTTTATGATTGAGCGGGCCCGTGGCTCGGCATAGACTGGTCTTCCAGTTTTTCTTGGACCCACAGGGACGGAGCGTAGACACATGTTGAATCTGATTGGAAATGGCGGACCGGTCGTTTGGCTGTTGGTGGTATGCGGACTGCTTGCCGCAATGGTCTTTCTCGAGCGCTTCTTTAATTTGCACCGTGCTCAACTCGCGGCCGATGACTTCCTCAAAGGCATCTATAATATCCTGAACCGTGAAAACATGGTCGAGGCCGCCGCCATCTGTGAAGAGGCCCCTGGACCTGTGGCCCGGCTGGCCCTGGCCGCAGTCCTGCACCATGACGACACCCTCGAGAACATCGGCCGGGCCATTGAAGATGCAGGGCTGGAGGAAATTCCGCGCATGGAGCGCGGGCTGGGATGGCTGGCCACGATGGCGCGCATCACCCCGTTGATCGGTCTGTTTGGGACGGTGTGGGGCATGATGGAAATGCTGCAGGCGGCCAGCCAGAACGCCCCGCTGGTGCAATCCGCCGATCTGACTGGCGGGCTGTGGGCGGCATTGTCGGCCACCGCGCTGAGCCTGATTATCGCGGTGCTGGCCTATGCGGGCTATAACCTGCTGGTGTCGCGCGTGGAATCCATTCTGCTGGATATGGAGCGTTCGGCGTCGGCCCTGATGAATTTCATGCGGCAGTGGCACCAGAATCGCGAGGCCCCGCCGGCATGAGAATCCCGGATCAGCCCATCCAGATGCAGTTCCGAAGCGTGAGGCGGCGCTTCAAAGGGCGCTATCTCCGCGCGGTGGGGCCCATCGAGGTGACCGCGCTGTTGAATGTGATCCTGTTGGTGGGGATGTTCCACTATGCATCGTCCAGTTTTGTGCTGCAGCCCGGCGTACGCGTTCGGCTGCCTGTGGCTCCGTTTACCGACGGGGCGCCCTATGGCGCGCGCGTTCTGACGCTCTCTCAGGAAGGGATGATGTTTTTCAACGACGAACTTATGGGCATGGACCGGCTGGCGGATGCCCTGTTGCAAGCGGGGGATGAAGGCGACAATGCCCCGTTGCTGATCGAGGCCGATGAAGGGACGCCCTACGGGACCCTGATGGAAGTGTATGCCCTGGCCGTGAAGTCGGGATTGAGGGAAGTGGTTCTGGCCACCCGGCCTTCTTCGGTGGGCCCTTAGAAAGCCGCTGATGTATCGCTCTCGTCCATCCGACGACCGGGCCCGAAAATGGCGTCAGTTCTGTCGCGGCGGCTGGCGCATGGCCTGGGGATTTTCCATCCTTTGGTTCGGGGGGCTGGCCCTTCTTTTTCGGGTGGCGCCGGCGCCGGCTCCGGCTCCGTATGAGGCGCCGGCGCCGATGGTCTGGTGGCCCGCCTCGGACGTTTCCTCCGATCTCGATGCCCGTGTCGTTTGGACCCCGTCCGCATTTGCCCTGTCCTCTCCGGCCGGGTTCAGCCATTCGAAACGAGGGGAACGGGCACGCCTGACTCCTCCCGTTCAGGTGGTCCGCCCGCCTTCAACCTTTCTGGAGGATTCTCATCCGGCTGCGGCCTTCAACCTGCTGGAATCGGAGAGCATGGGGCTGGCCTCCGCCGCTCCCCGGACCGGATGGGATTCATCCGAGAGCGTATTTCCTCCTCGGTCTCCGGAAGCCGCCGCCGCCCGTCTCACTTTTCCCGATGGCTGGGAGTCGCGGCTCTTTTCCGGGATTGATCTGAACTACGGGACTTGGAGCGATACCCCCTGGACCGCCCAGGTGGAGATCCGTTTTGACGACAAAGGCATTCCGGCCTCCGTCCTGCTCGCGCGTTCCAGCGGGCTTCTGGAGGTGGACCGCCGATTGGCCCGTTCGTTGAGCGGCTGGCGGCTGCTGGATCCGGAGGCTCCGCGAGAGGGCTTGATTCTGTGGACGGCGCCGCGCGGCATTCCGCTGGCTTCCGCAGAAACCCTGTCCGCCGGAGAAGGAGAGGCACCATGATCTCCCTGACCCTCCCCGAATGGCTGAGCTTCTTTCTGATTGCGAATCTTTCCTTGGTATTCGCGGCGACACTCTATTATTCTGTCCGCTGGTACCAACGAATGCCGAGGCATCGTTCTGCCCCGTTCATTTTCCGCTGTTCGGTGTGCGGCCATGTGTATCTGGATCATCGGAATGTACCGATGGCCGAATGTAAAAAATGCGGAAACATGAATGAGAACATCAAGAGTTTCTAAGGAAGTATCGAATGAGCCTGTCTATCCCGATTTTGAAATGGTCTCCCCACAAAGTGTCGACCGAGCTGGAAAAATTTCTGGCGCGCCCGGCCATTGATCCGGTAGCGGAGGAAACCGCCCGCCGCGTGCTGGGCGATATTATGGCGCGCGGGGACAAAGCCGTGCAGGCCTTCACCAAGGAGTTCAACCAGGTATCGCTGACACCGGCGCGCTTTGCCGTGCCTCGCGAGGAACAGCGGTCGGCCTCCGATGAAGTGGATCTGATGTTCAAGCGGTCAGCTTCTGAGATTTTTTCCCGCATCGTTCGTTTCGGCAAAGCCGGGATGCGCAAGGATTGGAGCATGGCCACTCCGAAGGGTGGAGTGCTCGGTGAAAAGTTCACCCCCTTGGAGCGTGTGGGGGCCTATATTCCCGGCGGCGCGGCCCCACTGGTGTCCACGGCACTGATGAGCGTATCGCTGGCCAAGGTGGCCGGTGTGCCGGAGATTGTGGCCTGTACCCCCTGTGATACAAAAGGAAAGGTGAACCCTTTCCTGCTGCATGCCCTGGAAGTGGCCGGCGCGACAGAGATTTATCGCATCGGCGGCATTCAGGCGATCGGCGCGATGGCCTATGGCACCAAAACCATTCGCAAAGTGCAGAAGATTGTCGGTCCCGGCGGTCCCTATGTCACCGCAGCCAAGAAGCTGGTCTATGGTTCCGTGGATTTGGACATGGTGGCCGGCCCCAGCGAGATTGCGGTTTTGGCCGACGAAACGGCATTCCCGGCGCATGTCGCCGCCGATTTGATTTCCCAACTGGAACACGGCACCGGCCATGAGAAGGCTCTGTTGGTGACTCCGTATATGAGTTTTGCCAAAAAGGTGCTAGCCGAAATGGAGAAGCAGATTGCTTCCCTATCGCGTCGCGAAGCGATTGAGCGCGCTGCAAACGCCGGGGCGCTGTTCGTGGTGACCGATCACCTCGACACGGGGATGGATCTGATCAATCGGTTTGCGCCGGAACATTTTGAAATCATGACCAAAGAGCCGCGCCGCTGGCTGCAGAAAGTCCGCAATGCCGGTGCCGTATTTGTCGGCGCCTGGACGCCGGAAAGCGCCGGTGACTTTGTGGCGGGTCCGAGCCATGTGCTGCCCACCGGGGGAACCGCGGCCTATTTCTCGGGACTGACCGTCGACTCTTTCCGCAAGCGGACCAGCGTGGTGGCCTTCACCCGCTCCGACCTGCTGGAGACCCTGCCGCTCATCGAAGCGATGGGGCGGGTGGAAGGTCTGGATGGTCATGCGCGCGCCGCCACCATCCGCTTCGACAAAAACGTGTAAGCCCCGGGATCCCTCCGTGAGGGCAGCGGCGAAATGCAGTCCCACGCACCTGTTTCCATGGTATGGAAAAAGTTTTCACGCTTTTTCCACAGGATGGAAGAAATGTGTCCACACCATGGAAAACTCAGATTCAGGCTCATGCCGCCGCAAAACGGCTTGCGCAAACCGCGGCGGTAAAGGACACTATCCGGCACAACCTATGAACACATTCATCCGAAAATCTGTAGAAGAGCTTCAGGCCTACACCCCCGGCGAA
This sequence comes from uncultured Verrucomicrobiota bacterium, assembly GCA_964526745.1. Classification (GTDB taxonomy): domain Bacteria; phylum Verrucomicrobiota; class Kiritimatiellia; order CAIQIC01; family Lenti-01; genus Lenti-01. Next base: position 51,346 of record CAZGMQ010000010.1, on the reverse strand, counting down.
CAGCCGAAGGTGGAGGGGCTGATCAAGCTGAACACCAATGAGAACCCGTATCCGCCGAGTCCTGCGGTCGCGCGTGCCCTGAAGTCGACCCCGGTGGATTCCCTCCGATTCTATCCCGATCCGGTCTGTTCGGCTCTGCGGGAGCGGATTGCTGCGATTAACGGGTGCTCTCCGGATCAGGTATTTGTAGGCAATGGTTCGGATGAAGTCCTGCGTCTATGCATGCGGGCTTTCACCCAGCCGGGTGGGTCGGTGGCCTCTTTTGAGCCGTCTTATTCGCTCTATCCGGTGCTGGCGGCCTCTGAAGAGCTTGATTATATGGAAGTGCCATTGAAAGAAGACTTTACATGGTTTGACCCGCCGGATGAGTTGGCGGCTTCGGTCTTTTTCCTGGCTAACCCCAATGCCCCGACAGGCGTGGTGTATCCTGAAGCGACGCTTCAGGCCTTTTCTGAGCGCTTTTCCGGGGTTGTGGTGCTGGATGAGGCCTATATCGACTTCGCAGAAGGTGATAACAGCTGGATTTGGGCCCAAAACCGTAAAAATGTACTTCTGTGTAGAACATTGTCTAAATCATTCTCTTTAGCCGGGATACGTCTTGGATATGCCATCGGATCCACGGGGTTGATTGATGCGCTGTACAAGCTGAAAGACTCCTATAATGTGGATTGTCTGGCCCAGACGATCGCCCTGGCCGCTCTTGAGGACATCGAATGGATGCAAGACAATGTCAGAAGGATAGTTACAACTCGTAAACGAGTGGTTATGGAGCTGGAAAAGAGGGGATTCCGCATGGTTCCGTCCGGTGCGAACTTTTTGTTCGTGGAGCCGCCCTCTGGGCAACCCGCAGCCGATCTTTTTGAGTCTCTCCAGGCTCAGAAAATTCTGGTTCGCTACTTCCCGGAAGGCCGGACAGGAAGCTACCTACGGGTGAGCATCGGGACCGATGCTGAGATGGACGCTTTTCTTTGCGCTGTCTCGACGTAAAGCTCGTTGGGGGGCAAAAGGCAACGGCATTTTTTTTGTTGCCAGTATCGTGTTTTTTTTGTCTACTTCCTCTAAATGGGCATCAGCCCTAACTGTAGAATTTGTAGGAAGAAACGCATGATGAAAAAAGCAGGTGTCGGTTTGGCTTGGTATCGATCTGCTGTCAGTCGCGCGCCGCAGGGCGTGTTGGGTTTCAAAATTGGTTAAATAGAATCTGCTGAGTCGAATTTACGGAGAGTGTAAGTATGTTGTTCCGCCATCTGTATCCGGTCGCTTTCCTGATGGGATTGCTCTGTGCGTTCTCGACAGGAAGCATCGCAGAAGAACCTCAGACTCCGGAGGCGGCATCGCCGGTCTCAGGGTTGGAAGAACGTATTCAAGAAACCCGTGCTCAACTGGATCAAGTGGATGCTCAGATGGCGGCCCTCAAGGATGAGGAAAAGGCGCTGATGACACAGGCGCGTGAAACGCAGCGTGAACAGTATGAAGCCTGGCAGCAGTTCGTGAAAGAAGACGAAGAGTTGCAGACAATGGTCCAGCAAGCGGAAGCCATGCAACGCGACCTTCACACCTTGCAGGAAGCGTTGGCGGCACGCATGACAGACAACCCCGATTACGCAGCGAACCAATCGAAGCAGGGCCTCGCGATGAAGAGGTCGGGGACAATTCAAAAGGAAGTGATGGATCTGGCCAACGACCGGGTCCGTATCCAGCTCGAACTACAGGCGTTGGAAAGGCAACAGGCCGAGACGGCTTCTGATGCGACGCCGGAGCCAGAGGCTGTTAGCACAGCCCCCTTGGCGGAGGATCCTGATCAATTATGAAAACCAATCATGCACGTTACGGACTTTGCCTGCTTCTTTGCAGCTTATTCATCGCCGGCACGGGATGGGCAGTCCATCCGGGAGTCGACTGGAACCATCCGGTTTTCACCGAGGAATATGTTCCCGGCGAATTGTTGATCGGCTTCAAGAATGATGTGGCACCGGCCAGCATCCAGACCCTGCACCAGCAGTTGGGGGTAACGGTCCTTCGCCAGTTTTCCATCACACCCCTTTCACAGGTCAGTCTTCCCAAGACCCTCTCCATGGCGGAGGCGGCGAGGCAGTATGAGGCCAATCCGGCCGTTGCTTATGTGGAACCGAACTATATCGTGCGGGCTTACGCGACGACTCCAAATGATCCCTTTTATGGTGATCTGTGGGGGATGGACCGCATTCGTGCCCCGGAAGCCTGGGATCTCACGGTCGGGACCCATGAAATTGTAGTCGGGGTCATCGACACCGGCATTTTCATTGGGCACCAGGACCTCGCGGATAATATCGCGTCCGGCGGGTATGACTTTGCCAACAACACGGCGGATTTACAGGATACCCATGGTCACGGGACTCACGTGTCCGGGACCATCGGTGCCGTGGGAGACAATGCGCTGGATGTGGCGGGGGTGAACTGGCAGGTCAAGATGGTCGGCCTGAAGTTCCTGGATCCGTCCGGAACCACGGCGAATGCGATTCGCGCTGTCGAGTATGCCGCAACCAATACCGCGCTGAAGATCAAGCTCACGAATAACAGCTGGGGCGGCGGCGGATTCAGCCAGGGCCTGATGGATGCGATTCGGATGGCGGGAGAAACGTACGGACAACTCTTTATTGCGGCGGCGGGCAACGATGGTGTGGACAACGATGTTACCCCTCACTATCCGTCCAGCTATGAATTGCCTAACATTATCGCCGTGGCGGCTATCGCTGAAGATGGATCTATGGCCTCCTTTTCCTGTTATGGGGAGACAAGCGTAGATTTAGCAGCTCCGGGCGTGGATATTTTAAGCACGGTGCCGGGCGGTGCCGGGGATGAGCTTGACACCTTCCAGGGCACCTCGATGGCCTGCCCGCATGTGGCGGGAGCGGCCGCGCTGCTATGGAGTCTCAATCCGAATTATACCCATGTAGAGATCCGGGACGCTCTTCTGGAGAGTGTGGCGACCAACGCCGCTCTGGTCGGCAAGACGGTCACTGGCGGCGAACTGGATCTGTACGCTGCGATCGCGGCACTGGGACCGCAGATTACGCTGGATCGATTGGCCTATCGTTCCGATGCCACCGTACAGCTTACCGTGAACGATCCCACCATCCCGGCCCCCATTCCGGGGAGCGTGGAAGCGGATGTGAAAGTCACTAACGATACGATTGGGGTGCGATGGAGCTCAACGGAGACCTTGCCGGTTGTTGCGGGTGCTTCGTTCTCGGATTCCTATACGCTGGTGAGCGGAGCCCAGGCGGTGGATCTGGACACAATGACGATCAGCTATCTGAGTCTGGGTCCGGACGCCCAGACAGCGACGATTTCGGTTCCGATCGATGACACGCCGCCGGTGATCAGCGACGTGAAAGTGGCGAGTGTGACCGAAGATGAGGCCGTACTGAGCTGGTCCACGGATGAACCGGCCGATTCCCGGTATATCCTCACAACAGAAATCCCCGCCGGCGGATTAATTACCCTTCCCGAAGTGGTCGCCGGCGGATATGTCAGTACAGCCACCGTAGTGAGTAACACGACGCAATACGTTCATACGGTGACGGTCCCTGTGGAAGGTTCAACGAAGTATATCGCGGCGGTTTTGTCCGAGGATTATGCGGGGAACAAGTCCTCCGCCCCGGCGGATTTGACGTCCGAAGATCAGGATGATTATTTGGTATTCATCACGCAGATTCGTCGTGTGATATATGAAAATGATATGGATTCCGGCCGAGCCGGCTGGACGGTCACCAATCTCCATGGAGAGGTGTGCTGGGAATATGGAATTCCGGCATTTGGCCCCTTGGGCGCCTACACGGGAGAACGGCTCTGGGGAACGGTTCTGAATGGGAATTATCCGCATCTGGCGCAAGCCTCTGTCGAGAGCACGCCGGTCGATGTAATGTTGAATCCACGCCTCGAGTTCATGTCCTGGCATCAGTTTGCAGAAGGCGATTTCGGCGTGATCGAAGCCAATGACGGCGCCGGATGGGTCAACGTGACGGCAGAGTCCACGATCGCCGCAACTTGGCTGGAAGGATCGTCAGGCTGGCAACTGATTACGGTTGATCTTCCCGATTTCAGCAACTCGACGATCCGTGTGCGATTCCGTATCGAGTCTGATGAGCTGCTTACGGCGGCGGGCTGGTATATTGATGATGTTGAGATTTCCCACATCATTCCCCCTGGTATCGGCATCATGGGATATGAAATTGTCGATGCCGTGGGTGGCGATGGCGACGGATACCCTGAACCCGGCGAGACCTTTTATCTGAATCTGGAAGTCTTCAATTCCACCCAGACCCAGTCATTCACTACCGTGCAGGCCTCAGTCACGGTGCCTTCACCCGAGGTAGAACTAACGCCTCCGACCGTTGTGGTTTCGTATGCGGACCTGGATCCAGGTGACAGTGACTTCAGCGATAATCAGCTGTCTCTTTCTTCGGCCGCGGATGTGCCTCTGGGGACGCTCTTCACCGTATTTCACAGTGCAACCGCGGATGGCGGAGCCGGACCGTTTGTCGACTCGTTGATCCTGGAAATCGTGGAACGCGTCAGCGTGACCGGAATGGTCACCAATCTGTTCACCGGCGATCCCATCGATGAGGCCTGGATTCGTGGTGAGGCCTCTGGATATCCGGAGGTCCTGGCGGTTTCGGAGGCAGACGGTACATATGCATTGCATGGCCTGGTTCCCGGAATTGAGTATGAGATTCAGGCGTTGAAGCCCGGCGAGTATTCGCCTAGTGAGTTTGTTCAAATCACAGGACCCGGTGTGGCCAACTTCGGTCTGGGTGTCGCTGTTGCCGGTCCGGCGCCGCTGCTTTATGACTGGACCGTGGATGAAGGTGGGAGCGTAGTGGACAGTCTTGGGCTCGACAACTCGCCTGGAAATATCCCCCTGTCATACGAGATCGCCGTGGACTATACAGCTCATTCAGCCCTGAGCGAAATGCCCGACTGGCTGAATGTGGACCCCCAGACCGGCGCGATTCCTGTCGGGGATGCGGTTACGATTGAGTTGACCGCTGATTCTTCGGAACTGATGGCTTCGGAAGAAGAGCCCTATCTCGCCATCATCCGTCTGATCAGTAATGATGTGGACGGTGAAGACTTCCTGATTCCCGTGAGCTTGATTGTGACGCCCAGCCCCATCCTATATGTGCATAGCGTGCGCGTTGAGGGAGGGGATGGTGACATGTATCCCGAGCCGGGCGAAACGGTGGATATGGACATTCTGCTGGGCAATACGGGCAGCCTCCCTGCGCTTGGATTACTGGGAGATGTGACCTATACCGGCGGATCCGCCACCATTGTCACTCTTTCCGCAGCCGTATGGGATTATGTGCTTTCCGGCGAAGTGAAAAATTCTCTTCCCCCCTTCGCGCAGATTGCGATCGATCCCGCATTGGTCGAGGGCGATGTGTTGCCGTTCTCTCTCGAAGTCACCGATATGGATGCACGGGTTTCCACCCTGACATTTGCGGTGACGGTGACCGTGCGCTACGCCATTTCCGGTACGGTCACAGACCTGGATACCACCGACCCTGTGGAAGGCGCCGTTGTGAAGGCCGTTACCGATGAGGTTACGGTCCAGACGCTGACGGATGCCGCCGGCGAGTACAGCATTTTCGGATTAACCAACAACGCGTACGAAGTGTACGTCCTGCCGCCCGCGCCGTACGGGGCTCCGCCTTCAACCAATGTGACGATTGCCTCAGCCGACGAGGAGAACGTCGATTTTGAGGTGGCCGCATGGGGCGTTTCGGCCTCGCCGACCTCCATCGTCGTCAATTTGAAGGAGGGCGTGGAAACCAATGTGGCGCTCACGATTCAAAACGATGGGCCGTACGACGGTTTTGTTGAGATCGGAATTGAACTCGTAGAGGGTATTCCCCACGAAAAGATTGGCGAGCTGAACCTGCCGGATGTGGATTGGGCATCGCTGCCAACCGACGCGTATGCCGCCCAGGAAATGCTGGTCCGATTCGAAGAGGGTTCAGCCATTCAGGCGCAAGAGAGCGCCCTGACCGCGGTCGGCGCGCAGGTGATACAGCGCTATAGCGGAGTTCCGGCGGCCCACATTCGGGTGCCTGGCAATTTGTCGATGCAATCTGTTGCCGGCACACTGACAGCGGATGCGAGCATCCGGTACGTGGAGCCGAACTATTTGCAGGAAGCATTTGGCGCACCCAACGATCCCTTCTTCCCTCAGATGTACGGAATGGAGAACGTGCGTCAAACCGGCGGAACCTTAGGTGCGGACATTCGGGCACTCGAGGCCTGGGAAACCACGGTGGGCAATAGCGATGTGGTCATTGCTGTGATGGATACCGGCGTCAAACTCGACCATGTCGACTTAGTGGCGAATCTGGTTCAGGGATATGATTTTGGTGCCGATCCTCCTGACGATGATCCATCTCCCGATTACCCGATCGAAGGAGCCGCGCACGGGACCCTCGTATCGGGTACAGTTGGCGCGAGCGGTGACAATGGGGTTGGTGTGACGGGCGTAAACTGGGATTCCAAGATCATGCCGCTGAAGGTCACGAGGATTGGGGTCAACGAGCTTGGACTTGAGGTGGTTGAATGGCCGCTTTCTGCCACGCTGGCCGCATTGGAATATGCCGTGACCAACGGAGTGAAGATCAGTAACCACAGTTACGGCGACAGCTATTTCAGTGGCGTGACCTATGAAATGATCAGATTTGCAATGAGCAATGATCATCTGTTCGTCGCGGCCGCAGGGAACGATGGAGGGAACAACGACACGGTTCCGATGTACCCGGCATCGTACAATCTCGACAACATTATTTCAGTCGCAGCTACAGACCATGATGATGTTCTGGCAGGGACCTCCAACTACGGAGAGGAAACTGTGGATATTGCCGCGCCGGGCGTGGATATTCTGAGTACCAGTGTTGATCTGAATGCGATTGTGGATACCTATGAGATAATGAGTGATCAATATACATCCATGGCATCACCCCATGTCGCCGGTGTAGCGGGCCTGCTGCATTCCATCGCGCCGTGGGCCACGTATGCCATGTTGCGCGACGCGATCATGATGGGCGCACGCCCGGATCCCGTCTTGGATGGCGTGGTCAATTCTGGAGGCCATTTGGACGCAGCGGGAGCCATCGAACGCATCAAGGCCTTCTGGTTGCAACTGGATGTCATGAAGGAAAATATTGCGTCTATGGACAGTCTTCCCGTCAATGTCACCATTAATGTGGATGGGCAGTTGCCCGCCGGTACCTATGTGGCCCACATCGTCGTTCGCGGGGGTGCCAATGAACTGGTGATTCCCGTGACGGTTAATGTGTCGCCGGCCCCGTTCCCGGTGATCGCCTCGATCGACATTGATGACAGTATGGGCGATGGCGACGGCTTTGCCGACCCCGGTGAAACCGTGGATTTGTTTTTCAATCTGTTCAACGACGGATCGGCCCTCTATATGAGCCCAACCGGTACGCTGAGCAGCAGTACACCGGGCGTTGTCATTTCACAGGACCAAGCTACTTGGCCGGGCATTCCGAGTGGGGACCAGCAGGTGAACTCGACGGGATTCCGCGTCACCATGCCGAATGTCGCAGGAGATGTGGATTTCATGCTCCATATGACACATCCAGTGTATGGACCTTGGGATTTGCCAATATCCATTCCGGTTGCCGTACGATTTACGATTTCTGGACGTGTTTTCGATGCGCAGACGATGACTGGCCTGGAAGGCCTGCCTGTCGAATTCTGGGGAGCGGCCAGCGGTCAGGTTCTTACCGAAAGCGACGGCGTCTATCGTCTCGATGGGTTAGAAGATGGGACCTATCGTTTCCGCGTGTTGGGCGAAACCCACGAAAAATCTGCGACGGTTACTCAGATCATCGCGGGTGGCGATCAAACCACGGACTTCTCTCTGCGCCAGCCGGACATCAGCTTCGGTACCACCCAATTAGTTTGTAACACTGAAATGGTTTGTAGCAATCAATGGGTCCCTGCCACTCAGTTGGTCTTTGCCGCTCAGACGGGACAGGATCAGGATCTGGAATTGCTTCTGACCAATTCCTCTATGGATGCGTTTGAGTTCGATTTTATGAGCGCGACACCGCGCCGGATCGCATTGATTTCCGATGAGAATGCGTTGTCTCCAATCCAGTCGGTTCTGGAGCAGATGGGCTGGACGGTGACCATGTGGTCCAACAATCTGGTCATGGTGGAAGGTGTGCAGACCGGGCTCTATTCATCGGATGAAGAAGTGGTCATCCCGCAGGATCTCGTGGTGCTGGACCTGGGTGGAACCGTTGGCACGGGCCGCTTGCTGTCGGCCGCTGAAGAAACGCTGATGAACCGGTACCTGAATAACGCCGGCAAACTGATTGTGGTCGGCGCCAATGTGCTGTCTCGTCCGGATGACCGCCGGATGCGCGATCTGGTTGGCGCAGACTCGCTGGACCGTGCGGCATCGGAAGAGGATGAGGCTGAGTTGGCCGCGGCGCTGCCCATCGATTCTTCTTGGGTTGAAATTCTGCCTGGCGATCTCGTATCGGTTTCCGCCATGGAGTACGACGAAGCCACGCCCGAGGTCACAGCGGCTCCTACGGTTTACTTTGCAGCGGACGGGGCCTCCAAAATCATGCGGCGCGAGACCGATACGGATGGCGTTGTTCTGCTGTGGGATGGAAATCTGGATGCCGAGGAGTGGCAGGAGCGGGGCATCTGGCAGGATGTCCTGCAGGGACTCGTTGAGAACGAGCTGCTGGAAACAGTATCCTGGCTGAATGCCTCTCCCTCCAGCGCCAGTGTGTCGGATGGCGTATTGCCTGTGACCGTCAAGGCGGAGTCGGATGATTTGACGATAGGGATGCATCAGGCCGTACTGATTATTCGCGGGAATTATCCGGGCGCGGACGTGAAGTCTCTGCCAGTAACCTTTGATGTGGTCCAACCCAGCGTGCGCGTGCAATCGACCACCGGGGTGAAGGACTGGATGGATCAGTTCCTGTCAGGAACAGGCGGAGACGATGCCTGTCTCTTCCAGCTGGTGTATGCCGGGCCTGACGGGGTAATCGATCCGCCCATGGCGGATGGCGATGTGACCGGTGACGATGTCGCGCTGTCCACGTTCCCGTTCAATAAGCCGTATGGCCGGATCGGCGCTGGCTATGAATGGATGCCGGATCTCGGACTTTTTGATGAGCTCTTCGGTCATGATTTCATGGAAACCACCGCGATGCGGGATGTGTATGTGCGGGCATGGGATGCTTCGGTCTTTGAAGATGCTGTGGCGTTTGGTGATTCCGCTTTGTACGGTCTCGATCTGTCCGCATATGAAACCCATGATTTCGGAACATGGGTGGTTGATCAGGTGCTGGGATATCCGGGTCCGTTCAGTTCCCTGAAGGACAGCAACGGCGATTCGATCCCGGATGGCTATTATGTTCTGAATGGAATGGATCCGCGCACGCCGATCGCGCCGCTGGAGGCCGGGTGGACGTTTGATGAGGCCGCAGGGGCCTATGGCACCGAAAGCAATCAATTCCGGTTCCCGACACGCCTGTTCTACTCGGATCCGTTTGTCGTTGTTCTGGATCGCCAAAACAACCGGGTCTCTGTCTGGGACAGCGAGACGCTGACCCATGTCCTGAACTATGGTACGGGCGGACCCGCTGCCGGACAATTTGCAACCCCGTACGGTTTGGGCAAGGCTCCCGGAGCGGATCGTTTTGCGGTTGCGGATTCTGCGAATCATCGTATTCAGGTGTTCTCCTTTAACCCGACCACTGGAGCGATTGCGTTCGAACAGGAATTTGGCTCAGCTGGGACAGGTGCCGGACAGTTCAACAATCCGCGTGACGTCGCGATTGGGCCTTTGGGTCGCTTCTATGTGACGGACACAGATAACCATCGCGTCCAGGTCTTTGATGCAAGCGGGAATGCCTTGTTCAGCTTTGGAGCCTTTGGCACAGCGAACGGGCAGATGAAGTCACCCCAGGGCATCGCGGTGGATGCCGACGGAATCATTTATGTGGCCGATACGGACAATGATCGCATCCAGGGCTTTACGGGTGGCGGTTCCTTCCTCTGGAAAACCGGAACATCCGGTACCGCACTGGGGCAGTTCGACAAACCCATGAGCATTCAAATCGGCCTGGGACAGGCTCTCTATGTGACAGACACGTCCAACCACAGAATCCAGATATTGAATCCGCTTAGAGTGCCCGTGGGCAGCATGGGGCAGCAGGGCAGCGGTGATGAAGGGGATGTCAGCTTCCCGCACGATGCGGCGCCCTCATTGGACTCAACGGCCATATTTGTGGCGGACACATGGAATCATCGCCTCCTGAAACTGAATGCGGTGTACGATGCAGACGGCGACGGAATGGACGACCTGTGGGAGTTGCTCAACGGGCTGGACCCGACGGATCCGTTGGATGGTATGATCGACAGCGATGGCGACGGCATCCTCAACATTGGTGAATACCGCCTTCTTACCCATCCGCAGGTTGCAGATACAGACGGCGATGGATGGACCGATGGACAGGAAGTGGCCGAGGGAACCGACCCAACCGATCCTCTGGACTTCCCGGACCTCGTGCAGCTGGTGTCCCCGGACCCGTTCTCTGTCGGATGGACCGGATTGGCCGGCGAGGTGTATGCCGTGCAGTCCTCCTCCAATTTACCCTCCCATATATGGATGACTGTGCCCGGATCGGTTTCTACGGCATCTGTGAACGGTCTGATCGTATTTACCAACATGATGGATGAGCAGAAGTTGTTCTTCCGTCCGGTACGGATTCCATGAGCAGAGGGGAATATGTAGTATGTTTGGATTGCGCTTTGAACGGTTGGATATTGGAAAAGCAGGAAGTAGGATAACGGATATGTTCGGAACTCAACTGATTTTGTTGAACTCAGGCACTCGCCTGTGTCGTAGCGCCTGTCGTGCGCTGATTTGGGGTGTCCCTTTTCTTCTCGCGGTTGCATCCCTCTCTGCATCTGCACAGCAGGAACAGCAGGAGGTTTCTGTCACGGAGACGGCTTCGGCCGATCTGCATGCGGAAGACCTTGCCGAACAATGTACTCTTACCCGTGCGAACCTAGTTGCAGTTCGTCGTGCCGCCTATCTTCGCCGTCAGCAATTTGAAGCGACCGATGAATCCGCCCGCGTCCTCGTTCAGGATATGCATGAGTTGAGACGGCAGCTTCGGGACAAAAAAAAGCAGTTGGAGGCGCTGGCGGCTGCGGATGAGGAATGGGCGGACTTGCATCAGCAAGAATCGGATTTGTTTGAGGAGTTGCAGCGTGTAACGGCGCTGAACAACGAAGCGGCTCAGGATCAGGATTTGTCGGAATCAGAGGAGAATTTCCATGAATAAAATGAAGGCTGTTTTTTGCCAGGAGCATACGATGAAAAATAAACAGACACGATTCGGCGTTGCTGCACTTTGCCTCGGGGTGATGACCCTGATGACTCTGACGACCCCTCAATTCACGATGGCCCAGGACCCGGTCTCGCTTGCAGTTAACGTGATCACTCCAGGGGGGGGGCAGGGGCTGGAGGGTGTGGGTACGGGAACAGTTGTCTTAACTCCTCCAGGAGGCAGTTATTTAACAGGGGACCTTGTTACCATCACCGTGGCGCCGGCCGTCGGCTCATTCGTATGCGAGTGGGGGGGGGATATCCCCGAATGGCTTGGCGATGCGCCGCACGGTCAACTGAGCATACAAATTACTATGGATGGGGATAAGGACATTAGCATTCTTTTCAGCCGCGAATATTATACGGGAGAAGGCGTTGGCGATGTCGATTTTGATGGTCTGCCTGACAAATGGGAATACAAGTATGGCCTCGATTTTAAAGATGCCACTGGCGATAATGGAAGTACGGGGAATCCATCCGGGGACAAAATGCCGGGCGGATGGGATGCTGCTTCAATGAACCAGTTTGCTCCGGGAGCCTATCCTGCGGTCATAGGCGGCCTGAATGCCGATTGGCCCTATCTATTTCCTGCCACGGGCCTGCGTCCGGAGAACTATTATCTTGGCGACATCGCTTTTGATAACTGGTTTCAGGCTCGAGGATTCGATGGCTGGTATGGCCTGAACCCTCTGACCGGTATCAATGACGATCCGGACACCGACCCCCAAGATCTCAGCACCGCGGGCGATGGGATATCCGATGGCTGGAAGTATTATTTCTATGGCAGTCTAGTCAATGTTCCCACCCCTCCTTTTGAGGGCGTCGCCCTCGATCTGGCGTCGTTTGATCCGTCCGTGAGCTGGGATCTTCCCGTGCTTCCCATTCCCGCCACCAATATGCTTGCCGTTTTTGGGGATGAACTGAAAGTCACTCCATCGGGTGATCTCGATGCGGATTGCGCCGGCCTGCTGGATGAATTCACCGCCGGGACCGACCCCTTCCATTGGGACACGGATGCCGATGCTATTTCCGATGGATATGAAATCCAGATGGAGCTTAATCCGATTGATCCCGGGGACGCTACTGAGAATCCCTCCAGCGATTACATGGCCTTTACCGATGATGGCGCAGGCGTTGTCCGCCGCCACAAGCAGGTGTATGATGATCTGGGCTTTGACCCGCGGACCGCGTGGGGTTCAGAATATCTGTCGCGTGGAACATCCCGGGAACGCTCGAGTCAGGAGAACACCAAACCGTTCAATAACGGTGAGAAGTTTCTCGCTTCTCTTTATTTAAGTGCGGATTGCGGCAGCTTTTTGTCTCCCACGAGTATCGATGAGGACGACGACGGCATGTTTGATGGCTGGGAACTCTATGTGGGATTAGATCCAAGAAACCCGGATGATGCCAACAACGGGAACGGGGATGCCGACGGCCTGAATAACTTCCAGGAATTCAGCGCCTACGACATCAATCTGCTGCGCGGTGCGACCTGGCCGAACGGGCGCACGCACTTTGATATGGCCTGGCTCAACAAGGTGTGGCCCACCGACCCGAACGTAGACGATACCGACGGGGATGGCATCGTGGATGGTGCCGAAGGCGGCTACAAGGACTTGGACGTCGTGGCCGGCGAGGACACGGCCAACGGCCTTGCGGCGCTGAAATATGCCGGTGGCGTGATCAATTGGAACAACAGTTGCTATATCGGCTGCGGATTGAATCCCACCTCCGTGGATACCGATCGTGACGCGTTGCCTGATCATTGGGAAGCGGTCTATCGTTCAACAGAGTACGATATTGCCGATCTGGACGCCCGTAACGGCATGGACGGAACCCACAAAGATGCCACTCAGGATTACGATGCGGACGGGCTTGTGAACTACCAGGAATACCTGACCACGTCTGTACACCACTGGAACTATACGACGTGGGTCCCCGGCCTGCCGCTGGGTGGATACGACCCCATGTCCTTCTTTACCGGCGTTCCCTTTGCGTGGGATTGGAACAATTCTCAGAATTCGGTCGACTTTTTCTACGTCCCGCACGTCAACAACCGGTATACCTCCACCAATCCGCGCATCGAGGATACCGACATGGACGGCATGGACGACTTCTGGGAGATCTACCACGGTCTGAATCCCATGTACGGAACGCTGGATATCCATCAATCCATGGTCTTGGGGGGCACGGTCCTGGCGGGGATTCCGCCGTCCTTTGATATCCGCGTCCTGCCGTACGTGGCCGGATCACCGTTCTCCGATCCAGACCAGGACGGGTTGCCCAATTCATCCGAATCGGTGCAGGCCAATGTGGCGGCTCCGGCGTATTATCATACCAGTCCTTCACCCCTGTGGGTTACCGATACCAGTTACCAGTTGAGCTGGGCAAACCTCTACTACGGGCTGGGTTCACTGCAATTGTACTGGTATTACGGATCGACGAGCGTCTTTCCTCCGCCCAGTTACATGTTCTCGTTCGAATCGGACGAAGGGTTTGACACGGATAGCGACATGCTCGGAGATCGCGCAGAGCTCGTGAGCACACCCACGAGCCCAGGGTCCACGGACCCCCTGAGCATGGAGTCGCCGCCGCGCCGCCGCGCTCTCTATCTGGATGGCGATGCGGCCGCCCGTACCCGGGGCCAATTCCTGCATCCCAACACCGATCTGACTAAGTTTACCATCGAAGCCTGGGTCCGTCCCAGCACCCCGGCCAAGGGCGAGATGCAGGTGATTATGGAGCGCACCATGCATGTCCCCAACGGCAATATCTTGGGAGCCTCGGAAGGCAATCGTCGCAATTTCCGCCTGGGTCTGGATGCGAACGGCCTGCCGTTTGTGGCCTACAACGGTCTGGGATTCGATCCGCTCTATGTTGAAGCCAAGGCGGACGCCCCTTTTGCCTTGGTGGCAGACGAGTGGGTTCACTTGGCAGGAACGTATAACGGAACGAATTTATATCTGTATATTAATGGTGAGATGCGTGGCCATACAACCAGCGCGGAACGTCCTGCCAACGGCTGGTATACCGGTAATCCAGCTTATGTCTTTTCCTCGCCGATCACTCTCGGTGCACAAGAAAACAATCCGGATGGCTGGGTGTCGGGAACGCCCATTCTCGTCGGGTATTATGCGGGTACCGTCCTGACTCAGCCGGACCTCTCGAATTATTTTGAAGGGTGGTTAGATGAAGTGCGAATCTGGAACGGGGCAAAAACATCGGCTCAGATCGTGGCAGATCGCCTGCAGAAGTTGGACATTTCCGATGTCGTGGCCTCGCGCGAAGCTGCGGCTACCACGGTAGGTACGCCCGAACTCATGTATCTATACAATTTCAACAACCTCCTGGACCCACTGCTGGAAGGGGTGGCTCCGGCTGGATTCCAGTTGCTGAACGGTCGCCCGGATGACGGGTCTTATCCCAATGTACCCTGGTGGGGAACCGCCGCGGATCGCTCCACGGAATACACAGACTATCTGTATGTGCCTTGGATTGCCAATGTCGCGGCGCGCTTCCCTCTGGATCCGCCCGCCGATTCGCCATATAGTGTACAAATGGCTCCCGTGGAGTACAGCTCTGTCACGACGAATATTACCACGACCACCAATCTGGTGTCGGGCGATGTGACGACGACCACCAATGTCACCACCAACGTGACCAGCGAGATTGAGATGTTGCGCAGTTATCCCAATACGGCGAATCCCTACAATTTCGGATATTATCATGGTCCGACGGCCTCGACCGAAAATCATCCAGACTACTTGAATCTGGCTCACTTGGTCTTCAGCACACGCGATTCTTCGCTCTTTAATGATCTGCTGCCGCTGCGCAATGCACGGGTGGATGCGGATGTGGAACTGTGGGATGGTGCCGGCACCGGTCTGGAGCCGTTTGACTCCAATGAAGACGGCATTCCGGATTGGTGGTATCTGCAGAACGGATATGATCCCTTGGGCGATTCCATTGCCTCCTTGGACCCCGATGCGGACGGCCTGAGTAATTTCTGGGAATTTCGTATCGGAAGTGACCCGTTCAGCACCTACTCTCTGGACTTTAGGGTGTCCGACGCCAACTTTGACTCCGATGGGGATACCCTTTCCAATCTGGACGAAGTCAAAATATGGGGAACGCATCCCGATAATCCGGATACGGACGACGACACCATTCGGGATGACGAAGAGGTCAAAAACAGCACCTCGGCCCTGTATTCCAGAAGCCCGCTGGTGCCCCGGAGCATGGTGATGGATGGGATTCCTGTAGCCGTGCCGGAACCGCGGCGCATGGTCGCGGGTGTGATGGGCCCGCAGCGCTTCCAGGCGCTGGATCGCTGGTATCTTGCAGCGCGGGTTCGTCCAGATGCTGGACAGACCGGTTCCCTCATCCGCCGCAATGTCAGCAGCGGTGAAATCCACTTTGAACTGGGATTAGCCAACAATATCCCCTTTGTACGGTTCGAGAATCTAAGCGGGACCATCTTTACGGCCAGTGGAACAGCCCCATTGCCTACGGATGAATTCTCTACTGTGCTCGCCCACTGGAGCCCGACCAACAATGTGCTGAGCTTGTTGGTTGATGACTGTGTCGTGGGATCCGAGCAAGTGGTTTCCCCCTGTATTAAGGGAGTAGGCGAAACCGTTATCGGAGATGGAATCACAGGCTATATCGATGATGTATTCATTGGGCGCAATTTGATTGGTGACGGACTCCTTTCGCCCGATTACGTCCTGATGATTGATGTCTCGGTAAGCATGTTAGTTGAAAACCGGATGGATGAGGCCAAGGCGGCCGCATTGGTTGCGATTGAGGGAATGCCAAGCGGCGCGTCAATGGCAATTGTCTCTTTTAATGCCACTGTCCAACAAGTCCAGGAATTCACTACGGATAAGAGCCTGCTGACGACGATGGTCAATGGCCTGACCCCTGGCGGACTCACCAGTTATAGCGCTCCGGTCACGCAGATGATTGAGCTGATCACAGATCGCACCTCTCTGGGTGGATATGTGGGAATCCTGATCTCGGATGGTCTGCCCAACTCGGGGGTGCCGTCTGATGCGGATCTCGCAGAAGTTGTAACTCTGGGTGCTAAAATCAATACGGTTGGATTTGGCTCATCGATTCTCGCGGGCAGCACTTATGAGTTGGAAAATATTGCCACCAAGACCGGCGGTACATTCTTCCCGGCTCCGTCTGGCGATGAACTGACCTTGATTCTTTCTGCACTGGTCACCGGCGAGGCTTCCGAGGATTACGGCTTCTATCCGTTTGATGATGGTGGCATTTACGCGGAAGACTACACCCAGCTGCTGGATTGGGACTATGCTCTGCTCGGCGTGACGTTCGATGAGACCGTTTTTTCGACCCTCATCACGCCTTTCAATTACTCATTCGTGGATTCGGATGAGGAAATGCCACAGTGGTGGATTGACTGGTTCCTGGCCAACAGCGATGAGAAGCTGGCCACCGATGACCCCGATGGCGACGGTCTCAACAACCTGAACGAATGGCGCATTTCATATTTGAGCCAAGCGCTCGGTATCCCGGCGATAAGCCCGATGCAATACGACAGCAATGGCGATGGCACGAGTGACGGTAATGAGGATCCAGACAGTGACACCCTGATCAGTCGGGATGAGCAGTCTTATCACACGAGCCGGGTGGATCGCCTGGATACCGATGATGATGGCTTGAATGACAATCAGGAATTGAGGGGCGCAACAGATCCGTCCTATTCCATGATGCCTTTTGAAGTGAAGGCCCTTCGATTTGGCGTGACGAACGGGGCAGGTGAGGTCCTTGTGCAGGACCGAGTGCGTGGTGTGGACACCGAGCAACTTGACGCGGAAGAATGGACCGTTGAATGTTATGCTCTGCCAGAAGTCATTCCTCCTGTCGGCGTCGATCAGCCCCTGATTCAGCGGCGGTTGCGTTGCAGTGACTGGATCAACTATGAAGTGGGCATTCGCAACGATGGAAGTGATCAAATCATTCCATATGTGAAGTACAATCACTTCAATGATGGAAATATCGAGGAACTGACATCCCAGGTGGCGCTGCCACTGAATGAATGGACGCACCTAGCAGGGCGGTTATCCGATGGGCAGCTGAGCCTGTTTGTCAACGGCGAAGAAATCAAATCGATTACAACCGGTTATAATCCCGCGCAGGGACCGGGAGACACTCATTTTGGCGGCGATGGTCTCAGCGCGAATGGCTTTGTAGGCCGTTTGAAGGATATCCGTATCTGGAAGATTGGACGAGACAACGCGGATATCAAGGACTTCCGCAATCGTGGCCTAGTCTTTGATGCACGGGCTGCCGATCCGGGACTCTTGCGCGTGAGCGGAGATGTGGGGCATCTGCGCGAGGTGGCGGAACCGGGCACGGCACGCGACCAGTTAACCGAGTGGACCTTGGAATGCTGGGTCCGTACCTCCGACACCGATGGCACCATTATTTCGCGTGTGAACGGGGGGGATGTCATAGAGGATACGGATGACTTCAATTACGCCATCCGGGTGGGCCAGGACGGACGCTTGGTCGGCCAGTTTGCAATCCAATGGTTCTGTTCAGATACCGATACAAACGGGGTCGTGACGATCGGGGATCTGATAATCAACACCACGGTGAATACCTTGGTTTCGGCGATGCCGATCAACGACGGGGAATGGCATCATGTCGCCTACACTTGTGATGACCAGAACGCTGTCTTGTATATCGACGGTGAACTGGCTGCAATCCAGGACGGATTCCTGGTGCCGGCGTCAATTTGTTCCACCGCCCTGAATTTGGATAAGCGTATTCTGGACGGGCCGGTTGAAATCGGCCGGAATCTCGAAGGTGACATTGATGAAGTCCGGATTTGGAGGCGTGCGTTGACGCCAGACGAACTCATTTCTGTGATGAGTCAGAATCTCTTCGGGAATGAACTCGGACTGGTGACCTACTTCAACTTTGACTTCCAGCGGGGAACGCATGCAGAGGATCGGGCCGCGGTGCGCAATCCGGATGTGGAATATGGAACCTATATCCCCAGCGCAGTGCGCGTGGGGACATCGGAGCAGGCTCCGATTGCAAACTTCTACCCCCTCCGCGTATATGCATTCACCTCACTGCTGGGCTACTTCCCGGCAGATGATGGCGGAGCCACCTTGGAGAATCTGCTGTATCAGAACAATTGGGATTACGCGGGGCAACTTCTGGGCGATGTGTCCTTTGAGGTGTTACCTGACAATTTCAAGCCATATCTCGACGACAGCGATGGCGATGGCCTGCCGGACTCGTGGGAAACCTTGGTTGGGCTGAACCCCGGCAGTGACCGCGATGAGAATGGTGCCTATGGCGATCCTGACAACGACGGATTGAACAACTGGGCCGAATGGCTGGCAGGAACGAATCCTCTTGAGTACGATACCGATGGCGATGGAGTGGGCGACTATGACTCGAGTGTCGGCGGTGCCTCCTTCGGATCGCTCTTCATGGATGGCGATAAGATTCCCGATGTGTGGGAATCGCTCTATCCCTCCGCGCTGAGTCCGTTGCGCTACGATGCGGAACTGGACCCGGATGGCGACGGATGGAACAACCTCTCGGAATATCTGGGCTCAGGCTTCAGTATGATGAGTGATGGTGCTACGACGACAGAAACCGCTATTGCTGTAGCTCCAACTAGTCCAGACAGTTCAGCCTCCTATCCTGTCCCTTCCATCACCTTCACCTTCTTGGGCAAGTCTACGGCCAACTTGGCAGATGCCCCGCTAACGGTCTGGGCATTCTCCGATGCCGCAATGGGCCGACCGGACGCCCAGACGGTGATTCCGCTCTCCAGTGCCTTTGCCAACGGGCTATCGGCCACGGTGGAGCTCTGGGACACCGGACACCTTCGCCAGGGTGACAACATCTTCATGGCGTTTATTGATACAGACGGCAGTGGTCAATGGAATGCAGGCGAATGGGTCGGCTTCGGCGAGAACATCACGGATAATATCCAATGGGGTTCGGCCGAGATCCGAATTGAGCTGACCGACACGCCGGCGGGCTATATCCGGTTCTCATGGGAACAGGACATGACGGCAATCGCCGCTGCCATATCCCAGGTGCCGGGGACCACATATAATGTGTCGGTGAAGGCCATGAGCCAGGCCGGACAGCCCATCATCTACTCGACAACCCGGGACCTGGAATCCATGGACCGTCCGTTTATCACCGAAATGGATTTCATTCAGGCGGGTGTTGCCCCGTTGTACGGTTCCTATCAGTGGGTGGTTTCCGCAGCGGATACCGTGCCCTTTGTGATCGGGACCAATACCATTACATACCCGACCACATTGGCTGCACCCGTAATCTATAGTCCGCCGGGTACGATTCTCTATGCACAGGAGAAACTCCGGATGAGTCTGGATCCGAATACAGCACAGCTGCAGATTCAAATCCAGAATGTGGCAAATGGCCAAACCGTGTTGAATACGGTGAAGTACCCACCCGCAGTCGATAGTCAGGGAATTTCAGAAATGGATCTGCCCATTCTGGCTGGCTTTGATTCCTTCACGAACGGTCAATACCGAATTCAGGTTCGGGCCTACAATCCGCGTGCCTCTTCGGCCAGTTCCTGGGTGAATTTCGCTGTTGATCTGAAGGCCCCGTCGCAGAACAGCGGAGCCGCCATGATCAGTGGCCGGGCCAATTACTTCGGATGGGATACCAATGCCAAAGTCGTGGTGGAAGCCTATGTCGGCGGCGGGTTCGACCAGCTCCCCGTGGCCAGGGCCCTTGCAGACAGCGCCAACTCCTTCGACTATCAGTTGTTGGGCCTGCGGTTGGGCACCTATCATGTCCGCGCTTTCCACGATCGGAACAGCAACGGCGTGCGGGATGCCGGCGAGGATTGGGGTCTGCTCAAGGGAGCCGATGGCGCAAACACCGCTTCGGCGGCGTCCATGTATGCCGTTGACTACACGGTCAGGCGTGTCGCCGTGACCACCTCGGCCAACTATTCGGGCAATGACCTGGTCATTCACGATGCCGATACCGACAATGACGGGATCTCCGATATGTGGGAATATCTCTACGCGGGCAATCTCACCCAGATGAATGGCATTTCCAACTGGAATGGCGATGACTGGCTCGATATTGCCAACTTCCAGCTCGGTCGGGATCCCCGGGTGACCTATGCGCCGCCGCCTGCTGCACCGCTCTTTTCGGTGGCGCCCTCGATCAGCGACGGGTCGCAAATCACCGTGTCCTTTGATGTGGTGGGCCTGATGCCGAAGGTGGTGCAGGTGGAATCCGCTACAAATCTGAGCTCGGGCCAGTGGGAAGATGAATACCGGACGACCATTACGATGCCCGGTGTCTATACCCATTCGGTGCCGGCCATCTCGGGCACGGCGCACAAGTTCTTCCGTATCCGGTATGTGGACTAGCTGGGCTGGGGGGGGCGGACGCCCCCCCTTCGTGCCAAATGACGTTGACGGAGTGCAGGCAGACAGTTAAGGTCGGAAAAATTAAGAGCATCTAGTAAGGAGCTGGGATAGGTATGAAACGATTTATATTGGCAGGAATTGGGATCGCATTGGTGGCGGT
>CAZGMQ010000010.1:0-30245 GCA_964526745.1 uncultured Verrucomicrobiota bacterium | reverse complement strand
GTTGCGGGCGAAACCACAACGGCAACGGATACAACGGCAACGGATACAACGGCGTCCACAACAGAATAGTCGGATGCTTGATCGGCGCCGCGGCTTGCCGCGGCGCTTTTTTTGTGCCCATGCGGTTTGGAGGCGGGCTGAACCCGCAACGGAATTTTTCCACAGCATGGAAACTATTTTCCGGATTTTTCCACAGTATGGAAAAAATGTTTCCACAGTGTGGAAACTTTCTGTGCCGCCCCTGCCCTAAAGGTAGGGCAGTTTGGCCCAAACCGCCGAGGTCAAGAAAAAGAAAAGCTGCGGCGCGCTGAGCCAGCGCGCCCTACCTTTCGGTTACAGGGGGGGGCTGGCGGTGGGGCGAACTGGGCGCCCATTTCCACGAGCCGTTTGATGCGCTCTTCGGTCGGCGGATGCCTGCCGAACATGGAGGAGGTTCTGGCGGCGGCGAGGGGATTGATGATGTACATCGGGCAGACCACGCGGTTGACCGGAATCTTTTTGGCATCCTGCTGCGTCGAAATTATGCGCAGCGCATTGGCGAATCCGGAGGGGAGTCGCGTGTATTGCGCAGCGGAGGCGCCGGCGAGATATTCGCATACGCGCGCCCAGCCTTTGCGTCTCGCTTGCTACGGTGGACAAGCCCCCGGCTGCAGAAAACTCAATATGTTCTAGAGTTCGACGAAGCAGATGCCGGGGTTTTCGCGGTCGGTTCGCTCGCTGATCCGCAGGGCGGGATGACGGCGCTGGAACTGGCGGCCTTCGGGGCTGGTATGGGTGTAGTGATCGCCCAGGACCAGCGCCCGGATCCGTCGCTCGTCCAGTTGCTGCTGAAGCCAGCGCCGGGCGGCGGTGCGGATTTTGCCTCGCCCGCCGGTGTTCGAACCCCAGCCGTGAATGACCCGGACCAGGCGGACGCCCTCTGCCTGCGCGCGGGCCAGCTGCATCTGGAGCCGCTGCAGGGCTTCTGCGACGGTCGGCATGCCGACTTCGATGTTCACGGTCCGAACGGCCTCTCCGCTGCGGGCGGAAGACGCCGTCACAGCCTGCGGGGATTCGCAATAGGGGCAGGTGGGGGCGTGAGGGGGGATGGGTTCTCCGCACATCTCGCAGGTCTTCATCCGGCTTCTGCTTTCTCCTGTTTGCGTAGCAGGCGCATCTCATAGAAAATCAGGGTGGAGGCCAGCATCAGGGCCAGCACATCGGAGACCGGGGCGGCGGCATAGATGCCGGGCAGGCCGAAGTATTTCGGGAAGATAATGATGAAGGGGACAAACAGGAAGATTTGCCGCGCGAGAGCCAGGA
Source organism: uncultured Verrucomicrobiota bacterium (assembly GCA_964526745.1). Taxonomy (GTDB): domain Bacteria; phylum Verrucomicrobiota; class Kiritimatiellia; order CAIQIC01; family Lenti-01; genus Lenti-01. The sequence goes on along the minus strand of CAZGMQ010000010.1, from coordinate 28,943 downwards.
ATCCGGCATGGAAGGGTTTTCCGATGGCCTGGAAGAGCTCACCGCTCATGATTTGGAAGCCGATGATGGGGAAGGCAAGGGTGAAGATATGGAGGGCTTGTGTCCCGATGGGGATGAGTTCAGAGTCTGCCGGGACAAACAGGCGCAGAATGGCCACAGGGAAGAGCTGGCTGGTGGCCCAGCCCAGGGTCATGACCCCGGTGACTGCGGCAACCGAGGCCCAGAATAGGTGTCGCACGCGGGTAAACTGATGCGCGCCGTAATTATATCCCATCAGGGGCTGTACGCCCTGGGCAATGCCGAAGCAGGGCATGAAGATGATGCTCATATAGGCCATGATGATGCCCATGACGGCCACGGCGGCTTCTCCGCCATACTCATACAGCCCCCGGTTGAGGATTACATTCAGCAGGCTGTTTGCCATATTCATGGCAAACGGGGCGAAGCCAATGGTCAGCATCGGCAGGACCGCCCGGCGGAAATCCAGCCGCAGGTGCCGCTGGTGGAAGCGGGTGCTGGCTTTCGGCGAAAGGAAGTAGGCAAAACACCACGTAAACGAGAGGGCCTGGGCAATCACAGTGGCCCAGGCGGCGCCTTCCATGCCCCAGTGGAATTTAAAGATAAACAGCGCATCCAGCAGCGTGTTGAGGATGCCGCCGATCAGCATGGCAATCATGGAAATCTGAGGGTGGCCATCGGAGCGGATAAAATGGGAGAGTCCATGCCCGGTGGTGCCCAGTGCGGAACCATAGAGGATGATCCGCGCATAGCTGCGGGCAAATGGCATCAGGGCCTCACTGGTGCCCAGCAGGCGCAGCAGGGGATCGAGGTAGAGCAATGCCACCAGCGAGGCCGCCAGCGGGATGATGAAAAGGAGAATGGCGGCATTGCCCAGGATCCGTTCGGCTTCTTCCCGCCGGCCTTCTCCCAGACGGATGGAAAAAAGCGTGTTGGCACCGACCCCCACCAGAATGGAGAACGACATCATGATCAGCATGATGGGGAAGCTGATGGTCACCCCGGCAATCCCCATGGACCCAATGCCATGACCGATGAACATCCGGTCCACAATATTGTAGAGGGCGTTGACCAGCATCCCGACTATCGAGGGGATGGAAAAGCGGATCATCAATCGGCCGATGGACTCTGTGCCGATCCGGGCGGTGGAGTCTGTTCGATGTTCAGGTTGACGGGGGGGGCTGTCCATGGGGGTGTGTATCAAATCCTATGCTATTCCAGCGACGGCTGGAAATCGAGCGCGTATTTTGGAAGCGGGCCGGCCCCATTTTTGGCTGTTGTCCCGGGAGCAGGGGGGATAAAGTACTGCCCATATGACAGATTATCTCTCAGCACAGCAGTTGTGGGCCCCCTGGCGAATGGATTTTATCCGTGCGCCCAAAGAAGAGGGCTGCTTTTTGTGCCGTATCATTCGGGAGGGACTGGAAAAGGATGTGGAGAATCTGGTGATTCATCGAGGAAAAACCTGTTTGCTGCTGCTGAACCGCTATCCCTACAACGGGGGGCATTTGCTTGTGGCTCCTTATGAGCATGTGGGGACGGTGACTGGACTCTCCTCTGATGTGTTGAAAGAGATGATGGAACTGGCCAGTCTGGCGGAGCGCTTGCTGGATCGGGTGGCCTCTCCCCAGGGATATAATCTGGGGATCAATCAGGGGGCCGCTGCCGGAGCGGGTCTGAAAGACCATCTGCATCTGCATGTCGTGCCGCGCTGGCAGGGGGATACCAATTTTATGCCGGTGCTGGGCAGCACACGGGTGATGCCGCAAGCCCTTGGGGAAATGCATGCTCTGCTTCTGGCTGCGCTGGATCAGGAGGCGCTCTAGGCCTTTCGAGGCAGAGGGATGGATATGGCGGAACACACTTTTCATTTTGATAACGCGCGTGAAGCACAGGATATCACCGGTATCCGGGAGGCCTATCTCCCCGACATGGAGATGGCGTTCACGGTCAAGGCTGTGGCGCGCGACCTCTGGCTGAAAATAGAGGGAAATCCTGAAGCGATTACAAAAGCCACCCAATTTGTGGAGGGTCTCCTGCGCTCTCGAAATGCCGGATTTTCGCTCAATCCCCATACGGTGGCCTATGCACGCAAAGCCTATGTGCAGGGGCGGGCGGCGGAGCTCGATAAACTGATGGGAATGCGGATTGATGTGGCCCCCGGCCGCTCACCTATTTTTCCCCGGACCTTCGGTCAGGCGGCCCTGCTGGAGACCATCCAAAAGAGTGAGCTGACGATTGGGGTCGGTCCTGCCGGAACGGGTAAGACCTGGCTGGCCATGGCGATGGCGGTATCTGCGCTGCAGAAGAATGAAGTATCGAAGATCATTCTGACCCGTCCGGCGGTGGAAGCCGGCGAGGCCCTGGGGTTTCTGCCGGGGGATCTGCAGCAGAAAATCCTGCCCTATTTGAGGCCGCTGTATGATGCCCTCCACGAAATGATGCCGGCAGAAACCGTTCCGGAACTGATCGAGCGCGGCGTGGTGGAGGTGGCCCCGCTGGCCTATATGCGGGGGCGTACCCTCAATCGGGCTTTTGTGATTCTCGATGAGGCCCAGAACACCACCCGGGAACAGATGCTGATGTTTTTGACCCGTTTGGGCTTCGGGTCCAAAGCGGTGGTGAACGGAGACCTGACCCAGGTGGATCTCCCCGCGCATAAAATGCCGGGATTGCTGGAGGCGGAATTTCTGCTTAAAAAGGTTCCCGGGGTTGGCGTGGTCCGGTTGACGGCTGCTGATGTGGTCCGTCATCCGCTGGTCCAGCGGATTATTGATGCGTATGAACAGCGTGAACGGGCGGACGGGAACGGGGGGGGAGCCTGATGGCATTCGGATTGACAAAGAAAGCTTCTGCCGGCTGGGCAGGAAGTCAGGCCAAACCTTCCCGACCCGGCAACGGAAAGCGGATTATGGGCAACCTGTTTCTACTGGTTGTGCTGTGGGGGATCGGCGTCGTTTTGATCAATATGGGCGGGCCGCAGCGGTATGTCGGCCTGGCAAAGGGCCAGCGGGCACCGGCCACCGTGGTGGCCGCGATTGATTTTGACTGCGTTAATGTGGATGGAACTGAGCTGCTCCAGCGTCAGGCGGCTGAACGGGTGGTCCCTGTTTTTTCGATTCGGATGGGGCCTTTGCAGGCCGCAAGGCGCATTCAGGAGAAGCTGGCTAAACGGGCAATTGCCCTGCGACAGAACCGGGTGACGCCTGCCGGTGCCGCAGCGAAGAGTTCGCTGCAGGAGTCGAACGGATCCGAAGCCGCAGTGGCGGCCGATCTGACCGTGGCGGCGGATCTGCTTGGGGTGGCGCTGTCGGGTGAATCTCTGGCCCGGCTGTTCCCTCCGGATCAGGAGCTGGCCGTGCTGGCCATCCTGACGGAAGGCCTCTCCACCACATGGATGAGAGGTATTCTTTCAGAAACGGAGAGGCAAAGCGGCTTTCAGGGCCTATCAGAAGATCTGACCATTGACATCCGCACGTCGAGTGAAGGGGATCCCCCGATCTTCCGGACGGTCTCATTGGAGGAACTGCCGTCTGTGGAAATGGCCATCAGCGACTATGTGCAGGCCGTTCATGCCCGTTTAGTGGGTCTGGACGTGGAGGTAGAGGAGAAAACCCTGGCCGGTCTGGCCCGGGTCTCGTTATATCCGAATCTGGCTTATGATGAACGGTCCACACAGGAGCGCCGTCTGGAGGTTCGCCGGGGTATCCAGCCGGTTGTGATGACGGTCCGGGCCGGGACCACACTGATGGAGGACCGGACTACCGTCACGGCACAGACTGTCGAATGGATTACGGCATACAATCAGCGGATGGCGGAGCTGGAGTCTCCGTATGACCGGCGGATGAAGCAGGCGGGGGATGCCATCCTGCTGCTGGTGGTGCTGGTCGTCTGTATGGGCTGGCTGCACAGTATTCACCCCAAGGCTTATGCCAAATCCCGGCACAAATGGCTGCTGATTCTGCTGGGAGCTTCGGCGATGTCGCTGGAGGGATTGTCCTATTATCTGGCGTTCAGCCTGAACTGGATCCCCCCCTGGCTGGTTCCGTTTGTGATTCCATTGACCCTGGTCACGATGCTGGCCGTCCTGATGCTGGGGCCTTCAGAGGCCCTGGTAATCGGCTTGTGGAGCAGCCTGTCCGCCGCGCTTATCTTTGACCGCAACTTCGAAATCCTGCTGCTGGGCCTGGGTGGTTCTGTGATGGCGGTGCTGATGCTCCGGGATGTCCGGAAACGATCCCAGGTGATGCGTGCCGGGCTGATGGTGGGCTTGCTGAATGTTCTGATGGCCCTGGCGTTGGCGGCTATGAACCAGCAGTTGGCCCGAACCTATCTGCTTCAAATTGCGGCCGGCATATCCAGCGGTATTGCGGCTGCGATTTTGGCGACTCTGTTCCTCCCGTTTGTGGAATGGGTGTTCCAGCATACCACAGCCATTTCGCTGCTGGAACTGGCGGACATGAGCCATCCGCTCCTGCAGCGTCTGGCCCTGGAAGCACCGGGGACCTATCATCACAGCCTGATGGTGGCGGCTTTAGGGCAGGCCGCCGCCAACCGGATTGGGGCCAACGGCCTGCTGGTGTCGGTCTGTGCGAACTTTCATGACATCGGGAAGCTGGCCAAGCCGGAGTTCTTTATGGAAAACCAGCGAGGGGGGGAGAATCCTCATGACAATCTGGCCCCGAGCATGAGTGCGCTGGTCATTCAATCCCATGTGAAGGAAGGGCTGACGCTGGCCAAGCGGCATAAGCTGCCCCGACCGGTTTGTGACGGGATCCAGACTCACCATGGCACAACACTGACATCCTATTTTTATCAGATCGCCCGCCGCACTCTGAAGGAAGCCGGGATGGCCGAGGACTCCGGGCTGGAACACAGTTACCGGTACGACGGGCCTCGACCCTCGACCCGGGAGCAGGCGGTCCTGATGCTGGCGGATACCGTGGAGGCCGCCTCCCGCTCGCTGGAGAAGCCCACGCCCAACCGTATTGCTGAAATGGTCGAAGCCCTGATGCGGGATAAACTGCTGGATGGGCAGTTGGACCTGTGTCCGCTCACGCTGGAGGATCTGAATGAGATCCGGGCCTCCTTTGTGTTTTCATTGACGAATATCCTGCATGGAAGGAATCCCTATCCCCGTGAAGATTCACATCCTCAACCGGCAGCAGGCGCTGCCTCTGAATCCTCCCGCGTTCCGCCTGCTCGTTCAGGGGCTGGCCCGGCGGGCGTTTCTGACTGAGCAAGACCTCCCGTTCAGTGAACTGACCGTGGTTCTGACGGATGATACCGGCATGCCCGCCTATAAAGAGGGGTGCTTTGGGATTCGTCAGCAGACCGATGTGGTCTCTCAGGCGTATGCCGCTGTCCCGGGGATTCAGCCCGCGACCGCGGAGCTCGTGATCAATGCGGAGCGAGCCCGATCCGAAGGCCTTTCGCGACTGGGCGGCCCGTCTCGCGAGCTGGCGCTTTATCTGGCCCATGGACTCGATCATTTGGCCGGTCATGATGATGATACACCGGTCCGTCGACAGACTATGCGGGATCGTGAAATAGCCTGGTTGGATGCCGATCCTTCGGCTTACGCGGAAATCCTATCCCCATGATTCTAAAAGACTCCGCCATCGTTCTGCGGATGACTCCGTTCGGCAATACTTCTCGTGTTGTCGTATGGCTGTCTTCATCCTTTGGAAAGCTGGCTACCCTGGTGAAGGGGAGTCAGCGGGAGAAGAGTCCATTTTTAGGCCAATATGATTTGTTTTATACCTGTGAGCTCCTGTTCTATGCCCGGGAACATCGGAACCTGCATATCTTAAAGGAGTGCACTCCCCTGGAGATGCGTTCCGCTTTCCGTACGGATTGGCGCGCCTGTGCTGCAGCCTCCTATGTGGCGGGAGTGCTGGATCGCGTTATGCCGTTTGGACCGGCGTCTCCACAGTTGTATCTGTTGCTTGAAGAAATGCTGGATCAACTGGCCGGCCGTACTCCGGGGCCGGCTTTTCTTCCCCGCTTTGAACTGCTGCTTCTGCAGGAGCTTGGTTTTGCGCCGGGCTGGGATGCCTGCAGCAAGTGTCGTAACGACTTGAGGGCGGCTGTGCCGGCGCGGCTGGATCTGGCACAGGGGGTACTGCTTTGTGAGTCCTGTGCCGCGGGGAAGGGGATCCCCCTGTCGGCGCGGGCGCTTCAGGCGCTCCGCTGGATGCGTGACGGGAATCTGCCTCCTTCGCTGCCGGAGCGTGTTTTTCATGAAGTCCGGGGCGTAACCGGTGGGCTGCTGGAGTACCATGCAGAATTTTCTCCCGCCTCGCGGCAGATTGCTTTTCAGGTGCTTTCTGCCGGCTGAACCCGATCGCCTTTTCAGATCTGCGGCCAGCCTCAGATGCGTTTTGCTGCGATAGGGGGAGTGGGGGGGATTATGGATCCCACGGCACAAAAAAAGGCGCAGCCGAAGCTGCGCCCTGTGGTGTAGAAGCGGGCTTAAGTCCCGGAGGCCTTCAACTCGTTCCATTCGTCATCGGCGTCGTCGCCCTTTTCGACCTGCACATTCTGTCCCCGGGTCAACAACCAGCGGATCGCAGCAAATACGGCACCGGGGATGACCAAGCCGACCATCATCAGGTGGACAAACCCGAAGTGGAAGGTCGGATCCGGCATCGCGCGGTGCAGATTCCAGAAGATGAGCAGGCAGCAGACCCACACCGTCAGGAAGTTAGCGATTCCGTCGCCGGAATGCATCCATTTCAGGCCGGGAGTGCGCTCCTTTGTGAAGGGGTAGAAGATGTTGGAGCCCATGTGACCCAGCTGGTCCTCGACCACATGCACGCCGTAGCAGCCGGCAATGGTGACGATGCTTTGCCAGGCGATGGCGTAGTGGGTGAAGAAGGCCGCGAGCCATTGCTTGGCCGCTGCCCAGGTCGTAAGGACTTCCTGCTGCGGAGGAAGGCTCACCCAGCCATATTGTATGGTTGTGATGATGCCAACCAGGAGGGCGAACAGGACACCTAGGAAGAGGCCGATTGTCAGCGAGTGGGACCATTCGCGATGCCAGGGGAGGAAATCGAGATCGAAGTCTCCGTCTTTTCGCGGGGCGAGTCCGATGGTGGGGCCATCGAAAATATCCACTTTCAGCGCTGCATCGTACGTCTGGATCAGTTTGGCTTTCATGGGCGCCCGCGCCACGGTTGGATACTGGTTTTCTGTTCCGTCGACCGGCACCTGGCCCGTATTCACCACGGGGCCGAATTTGACCGAGACCTCTTTTTTGTCGTTGTCGATATTGACGACGTACTGCTGCCAGAAATCGGCACCGAGGCGGATCGAGACCAGCTTCACTTTGACATAGCGGTTTTCGGTGACTGCGATATCCATCGCGCGCGCCATTTCGTCCGCAATGTACTGCGGGTCCGGATTTCCCGGATCCGGCGTGATGTAAATGTCATGGTTATAGAAGAATCGATAGACTTTGAAGTCGAGGGTGTCGGGTAGAATACCGCAGGCACCGCCCAGCACAAAGAAGAGCGGGTTGCCCTGGAGTGCGGCATCAATCGACCACGGACAGAAGGAGGCAACGGCCACCCCGGACATGAAATGTGAAAAACCTTTCATTTTCTTATTCCTTTCTCAGGGGCTGTGGTTAGGTAAGCCCGAGCCAGCCGGTGATGGTCTCACCGAAACCGGACATGTTGCAGGCGATGGGCAGGAGCAGGATTCCCAGGCAGTTCAAGCGTCGTGAACCGAACAGCACAGGGATCAGGCCGATACCCGTTCCGACCAAGGCGATATACAGCCCCATCCATCCGGTAACCCCAAACACCATGACCACGATGATCACCATGGCCACAGACGACACATGACGATAGTTAAAGCGATCAATGAGCCGGAGGGTGAGCTTGGCGAGAGGGGAGATCATCAGATAGGAAATGGCGGCCGCAATGGCGATACATCCCAGAATCATGAAATAATCCGCTTTTCCCTGCGGTGTGTAAATAGCCCGGATCATCCAGGCCCCGCCGCCGCGAGTCAGGTTGAGCCCCGGTACGAACAACAGCATGAAGGCACCGACATAATACACAAACTTCGAAACGCCCTGTCCCATAATGAAGATTCGCTCATCGCGCTGGGCGGTCGCATGACCGGCCAGCAGGCCGCCGACACCACCGGTCACAATGGGCAGGTACGCAGCCAGCCCGCCGCCGAGTCCGCCGGACCAGACCGAGCGCAGAATGACGTCTCCATTGATTCCCAGGGTTTTGGTCGTGCGCTGCGGGGGCACATCGGCTGCGGAAATAATGTTCAGCAGACACCAAGGAATGGCGAACAGCCCCACAAATGCGGGCATGATATTCTGGAAGGCGACCTCGTGATTGACCGGGGAACGGGTCAGCAGGATGAATCCCAGCACACCGGCCAGGAGGAAGGTGGCCAGTCCGAATAGCAGGGTTTTCCAGGCATCGAAGAACTTGGCCCAGCCTGCGGGACCCCGGTTGCCGCCCTTGGGCCATTCCGACATCAGGATGAAGGTGATGATGACCCATAGAATCCAGTGCATATGCCCCCGGAGCACCTCCTGGGAGACGGGCAGATAGCGGGGAGCCAGCGGCGCCACCACAAAGATGATGAAGAAGGCGCCGGCGAGACCGCCGACCGCTGTGATCATCGTTCCTTCATAGCCGCGTCCTGCCATCAGATATTTCTGACCCGGCATCACGGTGAACATGGCCGATTCATCCGGCGTTCCCAGCAGAACAGCCGGGATGGTATTCAGCATCGCCCATCCGACGATCATGCCGGTCATGGCCGGCAGATACACATCGACCGGAACATGTGTGCCCATGCTTTCGAGGGAGAGAATGCCCATCACGAGTGCGCCCATTATATTATAGACGTGCAGGCCGGGCAGGCAGGCCAGCACGCTCGAGAGCACCGTCCCGGCGGTTACAGATAATAAAACAATCCAAAATCCAGACATGAGGGTTCCTCCTTACCGTTACGGAGTGACCACGACGGAAACGCCGGGATTTGCTTTGAGTTGAAGCTGCTCTTGATATTCATCCACCAGCCCGGTGGCTTCCACAGCAACCCCTTCTTTCAGTGAGCGGAACACATCAGGTGATACTGTTGAGTTCCAGAGAACCAGATCTATCGTGCCGCTCTCATCCGTAATCGAATAGGCGGTTCCTTTTCCGAGGGATCGGGCAGGACCCAGTGTGCCGCTAATCATCCGCTGCTTTCCTTTGTCCGCGGCCGTCAGGGAAGAAATAGGAACCGCTTCGCCGGGTTTCACAGGGGCGGGGGCATCGCGGACAGGCTTCACTTTGTAGCCGCTTTGGATCTTGAGCTGAGGCTTATCCTCGTAGACGGTGATGACTCCTTCCATCTCAAAGACGGTTCCGACCGTGGGCTTCACTGCGATCACGTCGTTCACACTCGACCAATAGGAGGCACGAAGTGTGGCATCGCCTTGCTGCAGAATGATGGAGAACGGCTGTTGGCTTCCTTCCTCTGGAACGCGAACCGATTTGATTGTGGCCTGAATTCGAACGGTCTGGCCTTTCAGTGCGGCGGTGACATCGCTCAAGTCGGTCAGAGGCGCCAGGGTCAAACGTCCGCGGCTGAAATCCCGGGGGGCGGGCTTTTCTTTTGCATAGCTGGCGGCGGCCTTCTCTGCGGCAGATTTCTGCTGGGCCAGGGGCATCGCTTCCAGAATCTCGATGTCCAATCCGGAAGTCAGCTTCAGCTGCAGCTCATCCTTATAGGTGGCCACGGAAACACGGGCGCGGATAAAGGCGCCATTCAGTGCTTCCGGGTCTTCGATCTGATCATATTCGGTTTGCCAGAAGGTGAGCGTCTGCTTGCCCGAGTCATCTGCGAGCTCCAGATTATAGGGGCGTTTAGAGTCAGCGGGCGGGGGAGTAAAAGCCAGCACCTTGCCGGCCACCGTAATCGAGGTTCCCGCCATGTTGGGCGTAATATCGGCCAGCTGAACTTGATTTGCCGCAGTGCGGGTCAGCTGAAATTCTTTCACGCTAAGTAAACGGAGAGAAGAGCTCTCATCCGAGATACTCAGACTTCCCACAAAGTTGACGCTATCCTGTTCCTTCGGCATCCGATTGCTTTCGGCAAGTTCCTCTGCCTGCTTTTTACTGACCCAGACCATCATCGAATCTGTGCCGTCATCTACGGTGAATCTCCAGCCGCCGCCCGTACGGTTTTGGCGGGCATCTCCCTTGACCTGCCCGATGACACGGATTTGACCAAAATTCATGGTGGGCTGGATATTGCCAAGCAAAACAACGGGGATATCGCGGTGTACCGCCATCATCCAGAGGAGGAAGAGGCCGACTGTGGCCAGAAAAATGGCCGCCCAGCGAATCGCCAGAAGGCTCATGCGTTTCTCTACCTTCGCGCCGCAATAGGCGCACTTGTTGGCCGTTCCCACGAAGCGCCCGCAACTGGGACAATTCATCTCATCGGATTGGGTTTCGTGACCGGGCAATGCCTGCTTCTTTTCCGTCATACTGTTCTCTCCTGCAAAACCCTGCCGTGGGGGTTATATGAATTGCGGCAAGAGCGAATATAGCTTGAATCCCCCCTGTACCTCAATCTGCAAAACCAGAAAAATCGGATTTTGGGTATAGCGCTTCTCTTGCGTTTCCCGCCCGAACGGGGACGTAATATTTCCATCACTTTTGAGTCCAACTTCTTGAAAGCTTCGTGCTATGGTTCCCCGATGATGGATGCAGAAAATTCCAAACCGTTGCGGGTGCTGTTTGTCAATCGCATGGCCTGCCTGGAGCGGGGAGGGGGGGAAACCTTTGATCTGGAGATTTCCCGTCATCTGTCGAAGGAGGGGGTCCAGATCTCCTATTTGAGCGGGGCTCCTTTATTTGGGAAACCGCCGATGCCGATTGAGGGTGCGGGGGTGCTGCATACTCCGTGGCTGCGCCGCTTCCCATGGGATAAGATTCGGGGAGGATGGCGGATCCGGCAGTTAGAGTTTGAATGGTTTGAGCGGCGGGCCGCCCGCTGGATTGAACAGCATGCCGAAGAATTTGACATCATTCAGATCTGTGAACTTCCTAATCTGGTGTTCTGGTTGAAACAGCGCGGAGTCAAAACCCCTCTGGTCATGCGCCTGACCGCGCCCAATTACTATGATCCGCGAGGCGGCGTTCCGCTGGCGGACGCCTTGATGGCCAGTGGAACCAGTATTGAGCGCTTAAGGGAGCGCGGGCATGCAGAGGTGGTGAATATTCCCAATGCGGTGGATGCCGATCGGTTCCGGCCCGGGCCATCGGGATTCCGTCGTCAGCAGGGTATTGCGGACGATGAATTTCTGGTTTTGTATGTTGCCCGTTTTCAGGCGTTTAAAAACCACCAGATGCTGCTGGAGGCGTTTGCGCAGTTTGTAAAGGGGCATCCTCACTCCCGGCTGGTTCTGGCAGGCAGCGGTCCGTTGCAGGAGCGATGCATTCGCCAGGCCGCAGAGCTGGAGATCTCAGCGCAGGTCCTCTTTCTCGGAGAAGTGCCGTTTCAGGAGCTGCCGGATGTGTTTGCCGCAGCCGACCTGAAGGTGATTTCCAGCGACTATGAATCCTTCTGCTTTGCCGCGATCGAAGCGATGTCCACAGGCCTACCGGTGCTGACAACCGATTGCGGATGGGTCCCCCGTCTGGTGGCTGACGGGGCGGGGCAGGTGGTCCCGGTGAAGGATGCCGGGGCCCTGGCGGCCGGCCTGACGCAGTTGGCGGAAGATCCGCTCCTTTGCCGCCGCATGGGCGCGGCCGGTCGGCAGCAGGTGTTGGAGCGTCACACCTGGCCTTCCAGTGCCTTGAAATTATTGGATGTATATCAGAGTGTATCCGGAATCAGTCCAGAGCATTGAGGTGACAGTTGAACAAGATACTTAGGGAGTTCAGATGAGTCGTTACGAATCGCATTTTTATAGTAATCGGTACGAGTGGACCGCGCGGGCATCGGCGCGGATCCTTGATCTGATCCTGCCGAGGATTCCGGCGGTAAAAGCCGCAGTGGATATCGGCTGCGGTGTCGGCGCATGGCTGTCGGTCCTGCAGGAGAAAGGCACCCCGGATATTGTTGGGTACGATGGACCCTGGGTAGAGGAATCTATGCTGAAAATCCCGGTATCCAGCTTTGTACGGACAGATCTATCCCAATCGTTGAAGCTTGGACGAACATACGATTTGGCGATTTCCTTGGAGGTGGCAGAGCATTTGCCTGAATCGCGCGCTCCCGGTTTTGTTGAAGACTTATCGAGGGCATCCCCTTTTATTTTATTTTCAGCGGCGATCCCCTTTCAGGGTGGGTATCACCATGTAAATGAGCAATGGCAATCCTACTGGGTAGATCTTTTCCATCAGCAGGGGTATCATATGCTTGATTGGGTGCGGCCCCGTATATGGAATGAAGAGAACATCCCGGTTTGGTATCGTGAGAACATTTTTTTATTTGTATCTCAAGATCGTGTTCCGGACCTTCGGCCTTCTCCCGATGGGGTTGCGGATGTCTCTCTCCCTGTCAATATCGTGCATCCGGAGATGTATTTGCCCAAGGTGAACCCCGATTCGGTTCGCTACGGATTGAGTTTGGCCAAACGGGCTTTTAAAAAGCGATGGACCCCAAGCCCGTGATTCGGCCGCTGGAACAATTGAAGATCCGATCAAACCGCTGGGTGAGACGAAAGACCGCTTGGCGTCATATGCATCCGGTAGACAACCGGGCTGTCCCCGACTGGAAGGACGATGAAATCTGGATGATCGTTGTGTGCCGGAACGAGGCTCTGCGTCTTCCCTATATGCTGCAATATCATTTTGATTTGGGGGTGTCCCGGGTCCTTCTGATTGACAATGACTCCTCGGATGACACGCTGGCGATTGCCGCAGCTGATCCGCGCATTCATGTGTTTTCCTCCAAGGAACAGTACAAGGGCCCGCTGTATTGGCAGGAACCCTTGCTGAGGCGGTATGCCGTCGGCCGCTGGTGTCTCGTGCTGGATGCAGATGAGTTGTTCGTCTACCCCGGAATGGACCGACTGAACCTGCCAGATCTCGCGGCCTTTCTGGACCGTCAGGGAGCGGCCGCTTTGCATAGTCTGTTCATTGAGATGTTTTCAAGGGATCCGATTGGTCAGACGGGGTATTGTCGCGGAACGGATTTGCGGCAGGTGGCTCCGTGGTTTGATGCGGATGGATATGAGCGAGTGAAGTATCACTCTGTATTTAAGGGTGAAGCTCCATCCGAAATCTATATGGGAGGCACCCGAAGCCGTATGTTTGACGAGGAATTCGGATGTTCGAAATATCCATTCTTTAAATACACCCCCAATCTTTTCCTGCGCCGGGGACTGCACACCATCGAAGGGGCGAAAATCGCACCGGAGCAGGCGGCGATCCTCCATTTCAAGTATCTTCAGGATTTCAAGGAGAAGACCTTTCGAGAGGCAAAGCGGGGGGTCTACTGGAATGCCTCCGCGGAGTACAAAGCCTATGCGGCGCGCTTTGAAAAAGAGGGGGATTTCTCGCTGTGGCACCCGAAGGCCAAGAAGTATGATGGATGGCGTCAACTGCTGGAACTGGGGCTGATGAAAAGCAGTCCTGATCTGAATGCATATGTGGGATCTCGCGGAGGCTCGCCATGAATCTGTGGGGATTCCGGTTCATCCTGTGGTATATCTGCATTTTGATGGTTCAGCCGCAGAACCGATTTCTGTTTCTGTGGCCGTTGCGGATTGCAAATCTTTCCTTTCTTATTGCGCTGGGACTGCATGTGCTCTCGTGTATGGAAGAGCGCCGCCCGCTGATTCGTTTCGGGCCGGCAACTATTATGGCGTTGGCGTTGCTGCTTTTCACAGCTCTGTCTCAGCAATTCGGGGCATATCAAATTTCATCAGCGTGGAATCCCTACCTGGATGGAATTGTCAAAAATGCGTTGCTGTTAATTATGATTGAGGCCATGGCGACCTCGGTGGAGCGCGTGTGGGCGGTACAGATGACAACGCTTTTTTGTACATTATGGTGGATTAAGGGCGGGTTGCGCCTTTCCCTGCAGGGGGCGACATATACCGGGGATCGGCTGATGGGCGTGGCGGTCTCTTTGATTGAAAATCCAAATGGGTTTGCCTATATGCTGTGCGTATTTTTACCCATTTATCTCTACGCTTACCAACAAGCTACAAAGAAGTGGGTCAAATGGTTTTTCCTGGCTTGTGCGCTGGCAGCCGTCTGGATCATTATTGAGACGGGTAGCCGGACCGGGCTGGTAACCTTGATTGTCATGGGAGCCTTTTTGGTTCCCTACTATGGTCGGCATCATACCAAGGCCTTATTGATCATGGCGGTGGTTTTGGTTCTCATATTTCCCCTCACCGGGGAAAAGAATAAGCAGCGATTCCGGACCATCCCTCAGTCCGCCATGAATTTCCTGGCGGGAGGAGGTCTAAAGAAACATGCGGGTCAGATGTCGCAGGATGAACAGAGTTCGGAGGAGCGGCGGTTGAAAAACCGGGACACCTGGATACTGATCAAGGAGCACGTGGCTTTCGGGATTGGAATCTGGCCCGATTACTCCAAAATTCCGGACCGACTCGTGATGGCAAGAGGTCAGGTTCACTGCGAAATCCTAATGGCGGGGCGACAGATGGGCCTGCTGGGGATGGGGCTCTATGCCGGTCTGCTGGCGGTGATTTTCTGTGGCGGCTGGTGGACCCGCCGTTCTGCCCGGGATTGGCCTGCGGTGCGGGATCTGGGCTGGACCTTCCAGGTCCAGGCGGTGGCCCTTGCGGTGGGCGGGTTTTTTAGCCCCATTCCCTGGCATCCACCGATGATGATGCTGGCGGGGTCCGCCTCCGCGCTGGTGATGAATTTGAAGGCCGAGAAACGGGCGAAAGAAGAAAGCTTGCCGGGGATCTAGCGCGACATGCTGTTTAACTCCTACGAATTTTTGTTTCTGCTTCTGCCGATTATTCTGATCGGCTACTACCTCGTATTGCCGAAGGTCTGGCGGCATGGCTGGCTGGTGATCTGCAGCTATGTGTTCTATGGCTGGTGGGATTATCGATATTGCGGGTTGCTGCTGCTTGCGACCTGCATCGACTATGTCGCGGGAGGTCGGATTGCGGCCACGGATGATCCCAAGAAGAAGAAGCGATGGCTTTGGGTGTCGGTCTGCAGCGATTTGTCCATGCTGGGGTTCTTCAAGTACTATGACCTAGGTGCGGGAACGGTGAATACGATTGCGCAGTGGGTGGGGGCCGACTCCGGGTTGCCCATGCTTCATCTGCTGCTGCCGGTGGGGATTTCTTTCTATACCTTCCAGGCGATGAGCTATTCCATCGACATCTACCGCGGGCATGCTCGCCCGGCCCGGAGCTTCATCGATTTCGCCTGCTATGTGTCCTTGTTTCCGCAACTCGTGGCGGGTCCGATTGTCCGGTATCATGAGCTCGATAGCCAACTGCGCCAGCACAGTCACACCTGGGCCAAAGCGGGGGCGGGCATTACGCTTTTTGTTCTGGGGCTGTCTAAGAAAGTCCTGTTGGCCGACGCGGTGGCGCCCATGGCCGATTGGGGCTTTTCTCAGGCTGTCATTGGATTCGCCGGAGCCTGGACCAGCTTGCTGGCCTATACACTCCAGATCTACTTTGATTTCAGCGGGTACTCCGATATGGCTGTCGGCCTGGGGCTGATGCTGGGATTCCGCTTCCCGCAGAATTTCAATTCGCCATATAAGTCTGCCTCCGTCACTGAATTCTGGCAGCGCTGGCATATTTCCCTGTCTTCCTGGCTGCGAGATTATCTCTATATCCCGCTCGGGGGAAATCGAAAGGGTGCGGTGCGCACCTATATAAACCTGTTTCTGACGATGTTGCTGGGAGGCTTGTGGCACGGAGCCAGCTGGACCTTCATGCTGTGGGGGGCCTATCATGGCTCCCTGTTGGCCTTGGAGCGCATGCATGGACGTCAGGGGTTCGGCTGGCGCTTGCCCCGTCCCCTTCAGGTGGCCGGCACCTTTGTGCTGGTGATGTTCGGATGGCTTCTTTTCCGGGCGGGCTCATTGCAGGGCTTTGCGCAGATGGCGAAAGGGTTATTGGGCCTGCACGGATGGGGTGGCGCTTATCCGCTGGCGGATGCCGGAGCCCTGAATTGGGTGGCCCTGGTCTTCTGCACCGGGATGGTGTTTGTGGCGAAGAATTCGTGGGAAGTTCGTTGGCAGCCTCGCTGGCGACTGGCGATCGGTTTGGTTCTTCTGTTTCTGTTGTGTGTCGCCACGTTCCTCGTGAATACCAGTTCTCCCTTCCTGTATTTCCAATTTTGAGGCTTATGGAAACAAGACTAGACCATCCTGAAGTGCTGACCGATTTTAAGGCGGTGTCCTCTCGTCGAGCCCGCGCCTGGGTCGGGTTTTGCATGGCCATATGGCTGCTTCTCATGGTGGGAGACTGGGCCGCGCGTTTCCGGGTTTTCCGTTGGCAGGACCAATGGATGCCGGCGGTGCCTAGCACCACGTTGGAGATGGCGGCGACCCGGAAGGAGATTCCGACTCAACAGGGTGGCGGGTTGACCCAGATGGTGCCGGTGCCCTGGATGGTGGATCGCTATGCGGAAGCGCATCCAGCCTATACGGAATATCGTGATGCCTGGGGGTATGCCAATGCCCCGTTGCCGGAAGGGAAGGCCTATTCCATCGTGATGCTGGGCGATAGCTTTATGCTGTCACTGGGGACGCAGAATGTGGCGCAGGTGCTTGCATCCTTAGGGGGTGTAGAGGTGTATAACCATGCGAAACGCGGGGCCGGACCGTTCCTGGAAATGCGTCGGTTTATCGGCTCAGATTTTTTTGATCCCCCGCCCAAGGTGGTGATCTGGAACCTGACGGCACGGGAATTGGGGGCGTCGCTGTTTCTTCGTCAAGCCGTGGAGTATTGGTTTGAACAGGCGGGAACCGCTTCCCCGGGGTTGGCCCTTTCAGGGCATGGAATTCGGTGGGATTTGCTGGCCCCCTCAGAACTCCGGAAGTCGTGGCCGAATACATCGGTGGCGGCATTCTTTAGTCGTCGCTTCTGGGGGCAGATGAAACTGGCCGTTTTTCATGGGTGGCCGCGGGATGTGCTGGGGGCTGAGGATCCGGTGTTTGGCCCCATGCTGTTCTATCGCGAGAACCTGCGGGTCCTGCCGCTGTTGCATCCGGATCCCGATGCACCAGCCATTGTCCAGACCGTGGCCAAGGTGGCGGACGGGTTTAAGGCCTGGGGAATGGATCTAGTGGTGCTGCTGGTGCCGGAAAAAGAGCAGATTCATGCGCGGGCCCTCTCGCCTGAAGACCAGCAGGCATTGGCCGACGGGCCGGCTTTGCTGGCAGCAATTGAAGCAGGGTTGAAGCAGGAGGGGATTCCTGTGGTGAACCTGATGCCTCGTTTCCAGGCGACCACCGATCAAGGCACTCGGCTGTATTGGCGTGACGACACCCATTGGAATGATGTCGGGATCCGCATCGCGGCAGAAGAATTGTGGCAGGTTACGGAGCCCTTGTTAAAATGAGCAATCCCCGTGTGGCCCATTTGGTCTATGATCTTATCCGTGGAGGTACGGAGGGACAGTGTGCGCGCATCGCGATGGGCCTCGCCCGGGAGGGCCAGACCCACCGTGTGGCCGTCTTTCATCGGCGCGGATTTTTTCTGGAAGAAGTGGAGGCAAACTGTGGTCCGGTGCATGAGGTGGCCATCCGGCATCTCGTACGTTTCTCCACGGTGCTCGAGGTGCGCCGTCTGGCGGGCTGGCTTCAGCAGGAACGGATAGACCTGCTTCATGCCTGGGATGCGGATGCGGCCATATTCGGGCAGGTTGCGGCTCGGTTGGCCGGAATTCCTCTCGTGACGAGCCGCCGTGACCTCGGCCAGATCTACTCGTTCCGTAAACGATTCCTGATGCGCCGTGCGGACCATCAGGCCATCTGCGTGGTGGCCAATGCCGAACGGGTCCGGGAACACTTTATCGCGGAAGGACTGTCCCCCTCGCATATCGAGGTGCTGCCCAATCTGTTGGATCTTTCAGAGCGTGACCGTCTGGCAGAAGCCCCTTTTTCGCTTCAGGAGCGCTTGATTCCGGGTCGCAGGCTGGTGGTGGTGAATCGTCTGGATCCGGAGAAAAACACCGGCCTGTTGATCGAGGCACTTCCGTGGGTGCGAACAGCGATTCCAGATGCGGTGTTGCTGGTGGTGGGCGAGGGCCGGGAGATGTCGTCCCTGCGCAAGCTGGCGGAGTCGGCCGGGGTCGCGGATGCCGTGGATTTCCTCGGTGAAAACCTGGAAGTGCCCGCTTTGTTGCGTCTCTGCGAGGCGGGAGCCCTGGTGCCCAGTCGGAATGAAGGGCTGTCCAACACGATTCTGGAATATATGGCAGCTCGCCTGCCGGTGATTGCGACTGATTGCGGTGGGAACGGCGAATTAGTTCGGGAGGGAGTCACCGGCCATCTGCTTCCGCTGGAGGCGGAGCCGGCCGAGGTGGCCGCCGCCTGGATTGCGCTGTTGCAGAATCAGGAAACAGCGAAGGCCATGGGACAAGCCGCCCGTCAAGTGGTGGAACAGCGTCACACCCCGGCCATTGTATTGAAGAAGTTTTCTTCCTTCTATCAGCAATGGGCCTGAGGATACTCCTGCCGCCGTTCTAAAATCGTTGCGCAGGGACCACAGGCGGGGTATTCTCACGCGAATTTTATGAGACCGATCGGACAATTAGAAACAGAAGAACAGGCGCGGACTTTCGCGGACTATCTGTTTGTCCGGGATTTGGATGCCGAGGTGGAAGCCTCCCAAACGGGCGGCTGGACCCTCTGGGTGGTCGATGAGGAGCGGGTGGACGAGGGCAAGGCCCTGCTGTCACGCTTCCGAAGCATGCCTGATGCCGAAGAGTTTTATCAAGCCACGGAGGTAGCCGAAAAGCGCCGCCGCGGGGAGAGAAAAGAGGCCCGTGAGATCGCCAAAAAGCTGAAGCGACCCGGTGCCTTTCCGTGGGTGCTGGGCGGTGGCGGTCTGACCCTGATTTTGCTGGTGCTCAGTGTGGCGGCCGCCCTGGTGACGCAGCTGGGCGCCAACGAGTCCTGGACAAGAGCGCTGCAGATTTCAGCATCCCCATTCCGGCCCACGGATCCGATGCAGGTCTGGAATTCCCTGCTTGAGATCAGGCATGGGCAGGTCTGGCGGTTAATTACGCCCATTTTCCTCCACTTTGGCATCTTCCATCTGCTTTTCAATCTCCTTTGGCTGCGGGATTTCGGTGCGATTCTGGAGCGTCGGACTGGCACCTTGCATTTCGCAGGTGGGGTGGTCCTGATCGCCGTACTCTCGAATCTGGCCCAATATATTGTGGGAGGAGCCGGGTTTGGGGGGATGAGCGGTGTGGTGTATGGCCTTTTTGGCTACCTGTGGATGAGGGGAAAGGTAGATGCCTCCTACACAGGTCTTCTGTCGCCGATGACCGCGACGATTCTTCTCGTGTATCTGGGCCTGGGACTGTTTGGGTTGTTTCCCCATATTGCGAATACCGCCCATATCGCGGGGCTCCTGACCGGGATGGCGCTGGGCCAGCTTGGGGCCTGGCGAAAGACCTGAAAACAGGCTAGGGCCTGTGTCCGTCTGATTTTTCCTCCTGTACTCCGGTGCGCCAGTCCTCCTATACTTCCCCAGATATGAAATCACCCGATATTCACATTCTTCCTTCCATTCTCTCCGCACGGATGGGGTATTTGGCCGAAGACTGCCAGCACGCCATGGATGCCGGATCGGATGGACTTCATGTGGACATCATGGATGGCCATTTCGTGCCGAATCTGACCATGGGTCCCGATATCCTCCGGGCCGTTCGGGAAGCGCTGCCGGACGCCAATCTGCATGTCCATTTGATGGTGATGCGGCCGGATCTCTATGCCCCCCGGTTTGTTGAAGCCGGCGCGGATACCGTTCTGATCCATGTGGAATCTCCCTGTGATGTGCGGGCGACCTTGGAAGGCATCCATGCCTCCGGGAAGCGGGCCGGATTGACCCTGTGTCCGGAGACCCCGGTGTCTGCGCTGGACGAATACGGCCCGCTGTTGGATGAGGTGCTCATCATGACCGTTCATCCCGGGTTTGGCGGCCAGGCCTTTCTTCCTGGCGGATTGCCGAAAATCGCCGAGGTGGCCGACCGCTTCCCTGAAGTAGATATCTCCGTGGATGGGGGCATCAACGCGGAAACCGGTGCCCAGTGCGCCGCTGCAGGAGCCAATGTGCTCCTGGCGGGATCCTTTTTGTTCAAGGCCGATGACATGCGAGATACCATCGCCAATATGCGATGGACCGTTGAAACCGCCCGGAAGGGCGGCGCATAGCGCCTCGGCGGCCGGATATCCTCCGGCTCCTCCCACGAAAGAACCATGGCAACAAAATTTCATACAGACAATGAGGGGGAGGCGGCTCCCCGCCCCACAGTCAAACTGTCGGCTCAGCCGGCGCACGATTTGTCGCGCATCCGTAATTTCAGCATCATCGCGCATATCGATCATGGCAAGACCACCCTGTCGGACCGGCTGCTGGAGCTCACGGGCGCGGTAACCAAACGCGACCAGCGGGATCAGCTGCTCGACGATATGGACCTCGAGCGCGAGCGGGGCATCACCATCAAAGCCCACCCCGTCACGATGAGCTATACGGCGAAAGACGGAAGAATCTACGAATTCAATTTCATCGATACGCCCGGCCATGTGGATTTTTCCTATGAGGTCAGCCGCAGTCTGGCCGCCTGTGAAGGGGCGTTGCTTGTGGTGGATGCCACCCAGGGGGTGGAAGCACAGACCGTCGCGAATGCATTTCTGGCGGCCGGAAGTAATGTCAAAATCATTCCCGTCCTGAACAAGACGGATATGGCCTCCGCCGATACGGACACGGTGGAACGCCAGATTGAGGATATTTTCGCGATTCCCCGGGAGGAATGCTTCCATGTCAGTGCCAAGACGGGCGCGGGAGTGGCCGAGGTGCTCGAAGCGCTGGTGGAGCGGATTCCGCCTCCCGAGTCCACGAAACCCGACGAGGTTCGCGGGCTCGTGTTCGACTCGGAATACGATACGTTTCGCGGCGGCGTCATTTATATCCGAATGTTCGATGGGGCCATCCGGCGAGGAGACCGGGTCCGGCTGATGGGCTCGGGCAAGGACTACGAGGTGCAGGAAGTGGGCATCTTCAACCCCAAATACCAGCCCGTCAAAGAACTGCAGGCCGGGCAGGTTGGCTACTTCATGGCCAACATCAAGAAGGCCTCTGAAATCCAGGTCGGGGAGACCGTGACCAGCTCCCGGCATCCGACGGAGCATCGGATGGTCGGTTTCAAGGCGATGCATCCCATGGTCTTTACCGGGTTGTACCCCATTGATGCGGACGATTATGAGAAGCTCAAGTATGCGCTGGAAAAACTCTCCCTGAACGACAGTTCTTTTCAATATCAGACGGAATCCAGCGTGGCGCTTGGATTCGGGTTCCGCTGCGGCTTTCTGGGCCTGCTGCACATGGAGATTGTGCAGGAGCGGTTGCGGCGGGAATATGACTGCGACATCATCGCCACCTATCCCGGGGTCATCTATCGCATTCAGTTGAACGGCGGGGAAGTCAAGGACGTGGACAATCCCATCTTCCTGCCGGATCCGACCACGATTGCCTCCATCGAAGAACCCCTCGTGAAAGTCTTTCTGATCTGTATGGGCGACCAGATCGGCGACATGATGAAACTGGTCATGGACAAGCGCGGGTTGATCGACCATACGGAAAGCCTGGACGCCAAGCGGGTCATGCTGACCTGCACGATGCCGCTGAATGAAATTCTGATCGATTTCCATGACCGCCTCAAGAGCATCTCACGCGGCTATGCCTCCATGGATTATGAACCGTCAGGCTATCGCGAGGATGATCTGGTGAAGCTGGACATCCTGGTCCATAGCGAGATCGTGGAGGCCTTCTCCTGCATTGTGCATCGAAGCAAGGCCGAAGCCCGAGGCCGCCAGATTTGTGGAGTCCTGGTGGATATGATCCCTCCGCAGCAGTTCTCCATTGCCGTGCAGGCCGCCCTCGGGGCAAAAATTATTGCACGGACAACGGTCCGGGCCTACCGGAAAGACGTGACCGCCAAATGCTATGGGGGGGACATCTCCCGGAAGCGCAAGCTGCTGGAGAAGCAGAAAAAGGGCAAGAAGCGAATGAAACAGTTCGGCAAGGTCGGCATTCCCCAGGAAGCCTTCATTGCCGTGCTGAAATCAAAAAACTGAGAACGGAAGTTCATGAACTATTTTCAAAAACGGAAGAGGAAGAAGATGGCGCACATCGCGCGCCACCTGGTGAGCCATGCCCTGCATATGCGGGAGGATGTGGGCGCCCCGCAGGAGGTCCAGGCCGCCATGACGGCCCGCGACAGTTTAGCTGCGGCATGGGCGAAGCGCGACTGGGATCAGCTGGAGCCCGCCTGTGATGCGGCCGCCGTTGCAGCCGAAACCCTGATGCCGCCTCGTTCCTTTCCACGGTGGCGGGAAAATGTCGAGGTCCTGGTGGTGGCCATCACCATGGCGATGGCCTGCCGGACCTATTTCATTCAGCCGTTCAAGATTCCGACCGGTTCCATGCAGCCAACGCTGAACGGCATTACCGCTGTCCCGCAAGACGGCAAACAGCTGCGGGATCGCTTCCCGCTGAATCTCGTGAATCTCGCTCTCTTCGGGGAGCGCTATGTGGAAGTGAAGGCGAAGAATTCCGGGCGGCTGGAGTTTGCCGGGTCGCACGACGACCAATGCGCCTTTCAGATCGGCAGCACCCTGTATCCGGTCCGCCTCTCCATGCTTCCGGACATGCCGCTGAATCCGGCCTTCGCAGATCCGGAACATAGTATGAAAATGCATGTGCAGTCCGGCGATTGGGTGGCCAAAGGCGATGTCATTGCCTCCGGTCGAATTCATCAGGGCGACCATATCTTTGTCAACAAGGTGCTCTATCACTTTGCCCACCCCAAGCGCGGACAGATCATCGTCTTCGACACCAATTATATTCCGAACAAGGGACGCCTGCACATCCGCCAGGACACCTTCTATATCAAGCGCCTGGTGGGGCTGCCCGGCGAATCCATTTCCATCCGGGACAGGCACCTGGTTGTCGACGGGATTCCGGTTACGGAACCCTTCGTTTTCACGCGGCAGGCAACCGATCCGGCCTATCCCGGCTATACGACCCGCCCGGGCTCCTTTTTGCCTGAACCTTCTTCCCGCATCCAGGTGGAGGAAGGCCAGTTCCTCCCGTTCGGGGACAACACGACGTCCAGCCTGGATGGTCGCTATTTCGGTCCCGTACCGGAGACCGCTCTCGTGGGCCCGTCCTTCTTCGTCTATTGGCCGTTCGGCTCGCACTGGGGCCTCTCGCGCTGACCTGCTCCCCCGCGCTTGCTCGTGGCAGGATCCGATGGGAAAAGTTTTCCACACTGTGGAAAATATTTTTCCATACCATGGAAAACTTTCCTGATTTTGCACTTGCGGGCGAGATGCTTTGTGCCGATGCTTCGGAGCATGAGTCGCTCGATCCTACCTGATTTGTCCCGTCGCCAAGGCCTGTGGATGGCCTTGCTTGTATTCGTCTCAACCCTGGTGCTGTTCTGGCCGGCGACGGGATATGATTTTGTTTCGTTGGACGACTACGCCTACGTGGTGGAGAATCCAAACGTGATGGAGGGATTCACGTGGGGGGGGGTGGAGGCGGCGTTCGGCCAGATGCAGGAGTGTCTGTGGATTCCGCTGTTGAACCTGTCCTTCATGCTGGACGTAGCGATATCTGGCCCGGGTCCGGAGGGGTTCCATCAGACGAATATCCTGCTGCACGCGCTCAACGCCAGTTTGTTTTTCCTGTTGTTGCGTCGTTGGAGCGGAAGCTCCGGATTCGCCTGCTGGGGGGCGCTAATATGGGCCCTCCATCCGTTGCGGGTGGAAAGCGTAGCATGGATTTCCGGCCGAAAGGACGTGTTGAGCGGATTTTTCTTCCTGCTCTGCTTGTGGGCCTACGTGCGGAACCATTCGGATGGAAGACATACTTGGAGATGGTCATGGGCTACGGTGGGACTCCTCGCCTTTGGGTTGATGAGCAAGGCCACGCTCATGGCCACGCCCGTCCTGTTTCTTTTGCTGGACATTTGGCCATTGAACCGGATGCAGATGGAGTGGGCCGATCTCCGGGCGAAGTTGCCCCGCTTGGTCGCGGAGAAATGGATGTTCTGGTTGCTGGGCATCTTGTCCGGTGTATTGTCCGTCGGTGGCCATGCGGTCCGGGGGGCCTTGAACACGGGCGATGCGGGGACGCGTCTGGCGCGTGTGCCGATTAATATGGTTCACTATCTTTGGGATACGATCTGGCCCCGTAGCCTGAACGTACTGTACGGCGATCTGGCTGTCACGGGTAGCTCAGTGGCCGGATCGATTCTCGTCTTGGCGGTCATCACCGTGGCCGCGTGGATCGTGCGGCGGCGCCAGCCCGCTTTCGCAGTGGGCTGGCTATGGTATGTCGCCCTTTTGTTGCCGGTGTCAGGGCTCGTTGGATTTGGAGTGCAAAGCCGCGCGGACCGCTACACCTATCTGCCCGCGATGGGATTGGTTCTCATGCTGGCTCAGGCGATTCCGGCGGGAGCGAAGGGACGCCGGACGAGGATCGCCGCGGCAGTGGCCTCGGTGTTGGCCGTCGGCATCCTGACGGCGCGGCACTTGCCGGTTTGGACGAACGCCGGAACGCTGTTTGATCGGGTGCTGGAGGCCGACCCCTTCAACTTCCAGGGAAACATGAACCGTGGAATCTGGCTTTGGGAAGAAGGCGAAACGGACTGGGCGGAAGCATCCTTTCACCGGGCCTGGGCGCGGCCCACTCCGGGCCACATGAAAGCCATGGGGGATGACGCTTGCCGGCTGGTGTTGAAGGGGCGCGCCCAGCTCGCGCAGGCGTTGCTTAAGCCGGTTCTGGACGATCCGAACACTTCGGCACTTGTCCATGGAAGCTATGGAATGGCATGCCTGCATGAAGGGGAAGGGAGTGAAGCGATCTGCCATTTGAATCAATCGCTGGCGATGGATCCGCAATCCTCAAGGTTTCGGATCCAATTGATCCGCGCATATTTTGAAAACGGGGAGGCGGAGGAGGCTCGGAAGGAGGCGGCGCTCTTGAAGGAGTGGCCCGGCGGAGCCATCCAGTCGTCCGCCGATTTATTCCCGTATTATCTCCTGCTGTGGCGGGACCGAACCCGCCCCTATGCATGGACGTATTTTCGGCGTCTGGCGGAAAGCCAGGCGACGAATGCAACCGTGCTAAACGACATCGCCTGGGTTGTGGCGACAGACAAACGATCTCCGCCGGAATTTGTGCCGTTCGCCATGACATATGCGGCTCGGGCGGTGGAACTCACGGCCGGCGAAAACGCCGCCGCCTTGGACACCTTGGCGGCGGCACGGGCGGCGGCGGGCAATTTTGAGGGGGCAGTGACGACCGGAGAGCGGGCAGTAGCTTTGGCGGGCGGGCAAGGAGATGCCGGGCTGGCGAAGAAGATAGGCGACCGCCTTCGGCTTTATCGCGAGGGGAAGCCCTATCGGGAATAGGCGGTCGGGGCGAAGACCAGGAGCAGAATCACAATTCCCACCCCAAGGAAAACGAACCAGATGGGCAGGACGATTCGGGTCAGCAAGGTGGCGGGGCCTACTTCCTTGGGTTCGGCAAAGGCCACCCAATGGCTTGCGCTGGAGTCCTCCGCCACGATTCGGAATGGCTGGTTCGGATTTCGAATATACACGGAATGCCATTGGTCACCGGGATTGCGGCGCGGCGCCAGATTGGCCAGCGGCCGATTCTCGGCGGTTTCCATTCGAAGGCTCAACCCCGGTTCTCCGGGGTAACCCGCCACGGGGATTTCAAGATAACCGCCCTTCCGGGGCGGATCGTAGTCCAGCGCCATCTGGCCGGTCCATGCGGGTCCGCTGGGGCCGAAGCTGCCCCAGACTTTTTCGAACGGTCTCGCCGGGGTGGAGGGACTGGCGCCATTGGCCATGAAAAACCAGTTGTTTGCCAGGCTGGAGCGCAGGGAATGGCGCAGCGGCGTGGGCAGAAGCGCGCGGATGGATTCATTTTCCAGCAAATCCGCCAAGCGATCGGCGGGGTAAAAGGGGAGTAGCGAATAGTGAAGTTTTTCCATGCGTTTACGGTCGAAGTCCGACAGGAATTGCTGGGTGTTGGCTTCTCGTATCTGTTGCCAGTGTGCCACCTCGGGAATGACTTTGAGGGTATCGGTTCCCAGCGCCATCAGCATGCCGGCCAGCAGGACCGCTCCCCATCCCCACAAGCCGGCTTTGGCCAACCGGCTGCGGAAAGGAGTGCCGAGATAGAGGAAAGCGGCGAAATTCAAGATCGGGCTAAGATAGAGCGTGTCCATGAAGCGGGAGGAGGGGCCCTCCCCGCCAGCGCCTCGTCCATAGGCCATGGCCGCCGCGTTCAGATACACCCAAATCGCCGTTCCAACCAGAAACCAGGGGGTCGGCTTCTCGTGACCGACTTGTCTTTTGTAGGCGAGATGGAACAGTAGCCAGACGAACGGGAGTTGCGTGAACGCCACCATGGCGGGACTATGGAACGGCAACGCCAAGCCCTTGAGAAGTGCGGCAGTGAAAGCGCGGATGCCGGCAGCCTTGAAGGGCGCGTTGAGGGCCACCGTTGGCGTGAGCGCATAGGCCAGGATGGCGTATCCCAGTAGAATTCCGATTGCCGCGCATTTGCGCTTGTCCAGCCTCCTCTCCAGAACCATCTGGAGCAGATAACAGGCCGCGACGGCCGGACCGGCTAGAAATCCGGAGGCAACTGAGAAAAAGGCCGCCACCAGTGCCAAAAATCCCATCCACCACGGGATGCTCAATGGACGAGACCCTGTCAGCCAGCGGATGCTCAGCAAGCCGAAGAGGAGCAGGAAATAGAACTGGGATTGAAAGCCCCAAAGGGTATTCCCCCAACCAAACGGCAGAGCCAAGGTCAGGGAAAACAAGATCAGCGGGCGAGACGAGGTTGCTGGCAATTCCCGACGCAGGAATCCAATCAACAACAGGAGGGCCAGCCCATGGAGAACGGCGTTCGCGGTCATCTGGAACAACGGATCCCAGATCCCGCCGTTCAGTTGAAGCTCCAGCAGGCCGATTGCTCGCGTCCATAGAATTCGATGCTCGTTATGAGCTGCGAACAGGTTCGAAAGACTCAGACTCCCATCGGCCCAAGGAAGATAAACAACGGTGGCTTCGGCGTCCCATTGATCCCAAAAGGGGGTTGGGCTGCCATAGGTTCCAATCAGCCAGAACTTCACACCGAGAACGCATAAGAACAGTCCAAGCAAGGGCCACATGGTGGATTTCATCGTGAGCTTCATCGGGACGATCTATAGCATAGCAGGCCCTGGGATAACAAGAGGCTCGGGAGCGCGCACGCGGAAGAGGGGGGCAGCTCCGGATATTTCCGTTCCGCCGCGACCATCCAGTTCTGCGGGGCATTGCAAATGGTGTAGTCCTCGGGAGGGAACCAAGTATCAGCACACAGATTATATTCCTTGAAGAGTTCCGGCGGAAACCAAGAGAGGAATACGGCCAGCCAATCGCAGCGGGAAACCGCAGAGTCGACAAGGAGAGAAAAACACCGGAATCCAAGAAAAAGCGAAAAGCGCCCAGCGGAGGACAGATCGAAACAAATTTCGGAACGAGAAATGCCCCGGAGAGAACACGGGCTGTAATGCTGGCGACAGCGGGGCAATTCGAGGAAGCGATACAGCTGGGGTAGCAGGTTCAGACTCTTGCTGAGCAGAAGGGAGGTTCTGCATGGGTCGAGCCGATTTGGCAACGAGTGAAGCTGTTTCGCGGAGGGATTCTCTGCAGTGAGTGGTCGCCTGGACTTGGTTGGGGATGCTGTCTCTGGTGAGCTGCGAATCGAAAGAGGGGCACGCTTGCCAGGGATACAACGTCCGCTAAGGGGGCCGTTTTTAGTAAAACGCTTTGTAATAATACTGTTAAGCGCATAAATATTGCCTTTGCAGCCCCTTGCCATCCGGGGTATAAATGACGCCAAGTTGAGGAAGAAATTTTTCTTTCTGCATGATTTAAAATAAAAGTAAACAAAGGAGATAATGATGAAGAAATTATTTATTGCATTGACGATTATTGCAATCGCTTCGGTGGCACAGGCCGAATTGCTGGCGACGTGGACGTTCCCCGGCGATGGCACCTCGGGTGCCGCGAGTTTGGAAGCTGGCGCGGCCAACATTGGCGAGGTTTCGTTCAGCGATCTGAGCCGCGTTGGATTGGGTGAGAACACGACCGCGTCTTTCTCTGGTAATGCCTGGAATGTGCTGGCGAACGGCTTTCTGTTCACGGCGACCGTGAACGCGGGCTATGAAATTGCCAACACCGCTCTCGGTGGACGTATCAACGGCAGCAACACCGGCCCCGGCAACCTGATCTGGTCGCTGAACGGTTCGGATGTTGTCGGCGCCACAATCAGCCCGCTCTTTTCGGCTGCCGACTGGACCTCGACGATCGGCACCGTTGATGCAGGCGTGAACAGCCTGTTGGTCCATGCTGTGGATGCCGTCAACATCACCGGTGGCGCGGTTTCGTCCGTAGGTAGCATCCGTCTCCAGACGGACATGACGGTCTCCGGCGATATCCAAGCAGCAGCAGTTCCCGAGCCCGCGACGATGAGCCTGCTGGGCCTGGGTGCCTTGGCGATGGTTCTCCGTCGCAAGATGCGCAAGTAATCCTGATTTCAGGATGAACAAGAGAGCGGCCTTCGGGCCGCTCTTTTTTTTGGTACGTCAGACATGACATATAGCTGGGATGAAAGTTCCCAACGAGCC
>CAZGMQ010000009.1:0-65207 GCA_964526745.1 uncultured Verrucomicrobiota bacterium | reverse complement strand
AATCGGGTGGCCGGAGACTGACCCAGTAGGCCAGTCCCGGCTCCCACACCACCGTACATGCGGGTCCGCATACGGCGGTTCCAGCAGTTTATCTCACGCCCGATGGCGTGGGATAATGAAGATCAACCCACTGTTGCCGCATGTGGGGTACGCCTTGCTTCCATAACCATTGTTTCGTCAGGGCTCGTTGAACGATACTATTCCCAGCCATTCGCCAGTACCCCTTTCGGCTGCGGGAGGCCAGCTTGACATCGTCTTTCGAGATGCCAAGCGCCATCAGATGCCGCCTTCGGGTTCGCGGTCGCTTCCACTGTTTCCAATAGCAAAGCCGCACACGGCGGCGCAGCCATTGGTCGAGTTTGAGCAGTTGCGTATAGCTGTGGCTGTGGCCGTAGTAGTTCAACCAGCCAATCACATATCTGCGCAGGATGGGAATGCGCTGGCGCATACTCTTCCCGTTGCTTCGGTTGGTGATTTCTCTGACGCGCTCCTTGAACCGCTGCACGGCGGCATCGGTCCATTTCAGCTTCCCCCTGCTCATCGTGAACCCAAGGAAGGTGCATTCGCCTAAGCGCGCCGCCTTGCTCTTTGTCTGATTGATGACCAGGTCCAGCTTGCCTTCAATGAACCGTCCAACCGACCGCAGCACACGCTGTGCGGCAGACCGGCTGCGCACGAAGATCAGAAAGTCGTCGGCATAGCGCGTAAACCGCAGTTCTCGCTTTTCCAACTCCTTATCCAGATCGTCGAGCATGACGTTGGCCAGCAGCGGAGAGAGCGGGCCGCCCTGAGGCACGCCGCATGGCGTAGGCTCTCTCTCTCCATCTGGCAGGATGACACCGGCATTGAGGTAGCGACTGATCAGCCGTAGCACCCGCTTGTCGTGTATCTTCCTCCCCAGCCTGTTCATCAGCAAGCCATGGTTCACCGTGTCGAAGAAGCTCTTCAAGTCGCAGTCTACGGCAAAGCGTAGACCCTCGCCATGGGCTCGTTCCATCTCCTCCAGTGCCATTCTCGCGCTCCGCTTCGGCCGAAAGCCGTAGCTGTGAGTGCTGAAGTGCGGGTCGAAGAGAGGTCCGATGACCTGGGCGATGGCTTGTTGAATCACTCGATCCAACACGGTGGGGATTCCCAGAGGGCGCTGCCCTCCGGTGGCTTTTGGAATCATCACCCGCAGCACCGCTGCCGGGCGATAGGCGCCCCTTTCAAGCGCTGAACGGATCCGCTCCCAGTGTTGACGGGCAAACGTGGGAAAGGCATCAATGGACATGCCGTCCATACCTGCCGCCCCTTTGTTGGCCTTTACCCGTTTCCATGCCATCTGCATGTTCTCCCGAGATAGGATCTGTTCCAGTTGGTTGACCTGTGCCCCTCCATGCTTCCCATTCGACTCCTCCAGCACGATCGCTAGCCCCTTCGGACTCTGCGCGGTCGGCTGCGGGTCGGTGGTCGAGATGCACCTGTCCGGTTCGGGCCTTCCCCCACGGGCCTGTGGGGTACTATGCCTTCGGCTGACTTCCCGACCGCCTTGCGGCATCGGGACCTCCCCAGATAAGAACGCGAACTGCAACTGTGCAACCTCAGCATTTACCTGCGAGCCTGAACCATGGGCGTCGGTGTGTTGTGCCACCTTGCCCGGCTCGTCGGCCTGATATGCTGTTTCTGTTCGTAGGCTCACAATGTTGAACTCCGGCTTCCTCTCCACGGTCGGTTACCCTTCCGCAGTTGCCTTCATCTAGTATTTTCTCTACGCTCTATAGCGATGAGTGGTTCACATACAGGGGACTTTAACCCCATTAGTTCGCGCCCATGCTGGGCGTACACAAGCACGTCCAGAGTACGGCACACAAGGTGCGCCGCCCCTGACGGCGGGGTTGGAAGAAGCCACAAGCTCAGCCTGTAGCCCCATGAGAATCCGACTCACCTCTGCCCACTTTGTTCGATATTTGGCGGCCCTCCCGTTTGCCTTGTCGAGTTCGCCCTGCCAGAAGCCTGGTACTTCCCATGCGTGGAATTCCACATCGGATTTCAGCTTTTCGATTTCTTCGCGGGATTTGGTCAGCTTTTTTGTGAGCTGCTCCAGCGTACAGGGTTGAAATCCGTGCTTCGGAGATGTGCGATAGCACAACTGACCTTCGATAATTCTTTCCTCGTAGAACATCCTCAACCTCTTTTCTTCTGAATGAATAGAATTCCATCGCTTTTACACGGCCTGTTTATTGGAACAGCCGAATTGCTTTTAACCGCCTGACCCATCGCTACAATTTGAGCGTGACGCAGACAAAGATCGTGGCCGTCAATTCTCCATAGTGCCTTTCGACTGCATGGTTCTGGCTCACCGTATGACCACGACATTGCATCGCATCCGCCTGCTGTTGGACGCTCATGCCTCATCCCTGGCCTCCAGCTCATCTTTCAACTCACCCAGCGTTTTCTCACGCGACGGCCACCACGCCATCAAGCCGACGACGATTCCAATAAATAACAATGTCCCTAGTACCTTCAGCATGACGTTCTCCCAATCCACGGGTTGGATGCCGACACCTTCGGAGCCATGAAATCAAATAAGGAGTTCACAGGCAGATCCAGATCAAGCATTCGGATATATTCCGTCAGGCCCGGCGGGGTGAATCCACGTGCGATTTCACACCTCACGGTGCCCAATACAACAATTAAGCTCCCATTCCGCATCCGAATGAACTGACGCCTATCGATCCTGGATTTCCTGCACCGGTCTTTCATGACACTTCCTCCATGGATCCGGAGCGGAGTTTGCGGAGAGTGGCGCGCGGTGTCGGGTTCCAAGGCGAAGCGTCGGCATAGCCATACGCTGCAAAGGCGCGTTTCATTATATCTGCGCAGTGTTCCCGCGGCTGATCACTTTCCACACTATGGAAACATTTCTTCCATACTGTGGAAAATCCGCGAAACATTTTTCCATACCATGGAAGATTTCTTGTCCGGAAATACAGTTTTGGTTGAACACCTGGCGCCGCGCCAATCATCCGGATGGCCTCTTCGACTTCTTGATCGGCTTTGGATTCATTCATGCCGGGCCTGCGTTGAATTTGTGCCATTTCTGCTGCGTGGTTACCAGGCGGAGACTGTTGGCCGCGATCTGGCTCTTGAATGTGTTGCAGAAGGCGCAGTATTCCTCCTGGGTGGCATGGCGGATGTGCTTCATTCCACGCTGCCCAAAAATGATATCGCCCCCGGCGGCTTCGGCCGCATGGCGGATCCGCCAGTCAGGCCAGCCGAGAGCCTCCATCAGCTCCTTGCGCTTGCGCCATTCCATTGCCAGATACAGATGCCGGGACAGGACCGGGGCATCGGCCTCGGCGGAAGTCTCTTTGCGAGGGACCAGTGTCATTTGTTCCATCATCACGCACCTGGCCTTTCGTATTCAACGTGCTCGCATTTCTTGTAGTATTCATAGAAATCAGCGACATCCACGCGGATCTGGATGCCGACGCGGTGGTAGGGCATGACCTGGCCATCCACAATCAGGCGATACATGGTCTGCTCGGAGACGGTCATGGCATTGGCAATATAGGCGACGGTGACCCATTGAGCAGTCGTCAACTTTTTGAGGGTGATGTTGCCGCGTTCGTCTGCGTTTTCTTCGAAGAGAATGGCAACGATTCGTTTGGGCTGGCTCATTTTGTCCCCCGTCCGATTAAATAGCGCTTTATACCCCCCGCGAAGGCCCGCGAACTGGAGAGAGGGAATTGTGCCTGTCCATGGGCGCGGGAGCCGTCTAGCGGCTTACCGGCGCAACTGCGGGCTAGAAGCTGGGCGGTGATGCTGCTGCCGCGGTGGCAGATTACATCCCCTTCAGCGGGGCGAATTGTCGATCCATTATTCAATTTGAGTTCCATGCCTGGTCTCCTCTCAAAATGGGGTGTTGGGTTGATTGGCTTTTTTCTTGCGACCCGACGCCGCGCGGCGCAGGTCAAAAATGATGGTCCATGTCTGTTTCGAAGAGAGGTTGTCGAGGCCGGTTTTGTATTTGGCCTGGGCAATAGTCGCAGCATAGCGTCGCGGATCCGCGATCTGCCGGCGTGCCACCGATATCTCCCGGCGCAGCACGGCTTGAGCCTGGCGGTTGTCATCGCCGGGCATGCGCCGTTCGTCTGCCTCTGCCTGGCGGGCCTTGCCGGCAAGGCGTTCAAAGTGGGACTTCAACAGAAGATAGTCGGCCTGTCCGCAGCGGGTCAGATGCTTGCGGCCGGTCAGGCGTTCCTGCTGCTCATGCCGCCACAGCTCGAGGGCTGAGGTTTTGCACAGGGCAAAGGCCGGATCCATGTTCGGATCGAAGAAGGGACGGCCGGCGCGCTCCCACGCCTCGGCAGCCAGCATGCAGATGTTCCGCTTCTGGATCCGGCTGAGGGGGGCGCAAGCGGCGCCGGCCATGGCTTTCTGTTGACGGGTGTCGCTCATTACATCACTTCTCCGGTGCGCTCTTCCAGCTTGCCCATGCGGACAAGAGACCCGTTCGGCATCTTGCGATAGACGGTTTTGTCCGCCTGCACGATCAGCCCTTTCCCTAGCTTGCCGGGGCGATAGACTGTCTTCCGATTGTCCCGTCGCGTCCGTTTGTATGTTCCATCGCCCATGGTGTTCTCCTAGAGCCGCGCGATGGACGCCAGGGCCACAGCGAGGATCCCCGCGCAGCCCCAGGTGAAGAAACGCATGGTGAATGAACGGGGAATCAACAGATCTCCCGTCCGCTTGTTGATCTCGGTGACAAGATCGAGGTGGATGTTTCGGCAGATGCCTGCCCACACCAGAATCGCGATCGCTGCAATAATCATAATCATGCCCGTTCCTCTTCTTTCTTTTTCGGCCAGGGCTGGTCGCGACCATCGCGATAGCCCAGGCAGATTCCGTTGTCTTCGTCGTCGGCGCAGGGGCCGGCCAGGCAGGCCGACAGGGCGTTGCCGGCCTTGGCGGCGTGCTGGGCCAGCCAGATCGCGGCCAGGCGGAAGTCCGCCCGCGTCCGCGGCATCCGCTTCTTCCGCAGTTCAATTCGAGGCGCTTCAATCGTTCTTGCTGCTGTTTCCATGCCGTTATCCTTCCCTTTCTGCCTGCTCAATGAGTTCTTCCATGGCCGCCACGGCGGCCGGGGCGGAGGTGTAGGTCATCCACGTCTGCCACGACATCCCGACCGGACCTCCACTGGTTCCAATTCTGGAGCTTTCCCTATACACGTTGATTTTGTATGGACGGCCCTTGGCCGAATTCAGCTGCGGTCCGCGGTATGTCTTCCCGTTCAGTGTGACTTCTTTGACTTCCATGCCTGGCTCCTTTCCTAAACTTTCGAGATGTCGAGAATGATGGGAAGCTGCTTCGGGGGCAGTCCTTCCATGGTGGCCACGCGGATGTATTGCCGATGGCCGGTGACGCGCTCGGCTTCGCGGATCAGCTCGCAGGCGCGGCGCCACTTGGGGTGGTCGATGTCGAGGCGGGTAATATCGAGCACGCGCTGACGATCGAGCTTCCCGTTCTTCCCGCGCGGCTGGAAGGCGGCCGTTGCAATCTTCCGCAGCTGGGCCACATTGACGCTCCTGGACCGCTTGGCCTTGCCGGACATATCGTCGATGGCCTCGTTGATCAGCTGCAGGGCCATCTCCATCTTTTCGTCGAATTCGTACTGTTTGACGTTCTCCAGGCGGATGATGGTCTTGCCATCGAAGCTCCGGAACTGGAGATAACCGGCGGATCCGCCGAGCTTGACGTCGCTGTCGTTTGCCGCCAGCTCCCGCAGCGCTTGAATCCTGGCTTGGGTCCGGGCCTTCAATTTGCGCAGGCGATCTTCCTCTTTCTCCCAGTCCGCGTGGATCTGGCGCGCAATGCGGTCGCGGGCCTTGTCATAGGGCGACACGTATTTGGGGGGAATCGCTCTGCCTTCGGGATCGATATATATTTTCTTTGCCATGATGTTTTCCTCTATCTGCGCTGGCGTTCCGAGGCCACGACGGCCGCGAAATCCTGAATGGTGATGGGTTTGTCTTCGTATCGCTCGACAGCGGCGCGGCAGACGGCTCGAGCAAAGGCCATGTTTCCTTTGCCTCTGGAGTTTTCCGCGAGCATGGTGGCGGCGCCGAAGTCGGCTCCCTTTTCCAGCTTCGGAAGGCGCCGGCTCAAATACTTGACCAGGTCGGATTGATTCATCCGATCGAGCTGGATCCGCTCGGCGAGGCGGTTGCCGGTCAGCTGCCGGACTTCTTCATAACTCTTCTTTTCGAGGCGATACCACAGGGTTTTCATCGTGAGGCCGATGAATTCGCCTGGTGTGGCGTTGATCAGGCTCTTGATGGTGTTGAGGACCCGTGGTCCGGCGTGGTGCAGCTCATCAAAGACAAGGCAGCAGCGGCCGGCGCCAAGCAGTTCAACAGCCTTTTTCCAGCATTGTTGACTGCCGTGAGGGGCTTCCTGGCCGAAGGCTTCAATAATCATAACCAGAAAGGCCAGCGGGCTGTCATTCAGCCACGGCGAGAGCTCAATCCTCCGCACACGATGGGCGCCATAGCGCTTCTGGAGCAGCAGGGCAGCGGTGGTTTTGCCGGATCCGGTGTCGCCCTGGACCAGGAGAAACCGGTTGATCCCAGTTTCAACAAAAACTTCCATGGCGGCCCGGCGCAACTGAACGGCAGAGGAGAAATCATCATAGAACTCTTCCCGATCGCGATCTTTGTCGCCGACGGCTTCAATGAGTGACCAGACGGTCTGATAGTTTAGCAGCTGTTTCTCGACATTCAGGTCGGACGTATCGCCGGTCACGAGCCGGTTATAGGTCCGGTCGGAGCCGAGGCCTGCGTATTTCCGCAGCAGCGCTGCGATGGAATACCCTTTGCCTATCTGCCATTCGCGAATGACCTGGGCGAGTGCCACCAGCTCTTCCGCTGGGGTCTTTTTCTTGTCTTTATTTTTGAGCGTTGCCATGCCGGTGCTCTCCTATTTATTTGGCTGCCGCGTCATTGCGGCAGCAACATTCCTCGATCTCGCAGGCGAGCCTCCAGGGCATCGGCCTTGGCCTCTGCATTGATGACTTGCTTAGCTGTGAGTTCTTTCCTGCGGACCGTTCGATTGGTGGGGATGCTGGATTCTGTTCCGACCGGTAGGGCACGACACGAACCGGGTCGATCCGTTCCTCCAGCATCCCCGATATTGGTTTCCATGCGGATCAGGCGGCCGTCGGCCTCGCGCCGCTCGATGGCTCGGCCCGCGCCCTTGCCGAAGAGGCCGGTGCCCGCATACGCGCTCTGGAAGGCGCGGGTGTGCTTCTTCTTCCGGCGGGTGGCCTCGGCCACTTCCGGCGAGTAGCCATATAGTGGCGAGTCGATCTCCAGTTCCGCGTGGCAGATCCACGCGTTGGGGGAATGGCGGTCGATGTTCCGGCTGCCGGTCTCCAGATTGTAGACCTCGGCGCCGGCCTGCGGTTCGCCTGGATCGAATGCTATTGCGAGGCGGTATCCCGCGCCCAGCCGTCCGAACACCTCGTTGTGGAAGCGATAGGTCGTTCCCTCCAGTGTCTTGTCAGCATGCCCCTGGCGAATCATCGTTGCGTATTTTGCGGGCATGAAGACTCCCATGTGGCCAGGTTCAAGTTTTCGGAGCGGATGAGTGGTGGTGTCGCGCAGCCAGACCTCGTCGGGAACGCCGTGCTGGATGCGGCCATTCTTGTGCTTGCCATTGAAGAACACCTGGGCCTTGTTCAGATTCAGGACCTGGGCGGTGACATGCGGGATCCCGGCATCGCGCGGATGGATCACGCCGCTGCGGATGCGGGTCATCACCTTTTCAACCCGCTCCATCTCGCCACGCTTGCGGCCCACGTTCGGAAGCTCCATCAGGTCGCAGATATCCTGGAAGTGGTGGAACGCCCCCTCAATCAGGGCCTTGCCCTCGGAGGTGTGGACATGATTGACGCTGAATCCAAGCGTGGAAAGACCGGCGACGGTCTCTTCACGAGCATCGTCGTCAATGAGCACCTTCATGCGGCCATCGACCGTCCGGGCCATCCAGACGCCCTTTTCGAGGATCCAGGCAATGCGCGGCAAGCCGAACTCCGCCAGGATCCGGCGGAAGTGCCGCAGGACATCCGCGGAGGTATAGGCATCCGTCGGGCGGGCGATCAGTTCGCACCCGAGCCACTTGCCGCGAGCATCAATGGTATAGAGACCTTGGCGGCCCACGGCCACGCCAAAGCGCTCCGCAAGCTTGCTCCCCCGATCGGCCCGCGTCTTGATCTCGCCATCGGGCAGCTCGAACCAGAAGGGATGATTGGTGGACATATCGTCAGAAAGGTAAATGTCGCCGGCCATCAGACGGCGCTCCTGGCCCGTGCGCGGATCAATCACCATATCGCTGTGACGTGTCTTGAAGCCGATGTGCCCGAAGGCGACATCGCTTCGATGCCGCGCGGCCAGATCGGGAATCACATTCGCCGCGCGGCGCAGGGAAAGAGGAAGGGAAAGGGGTTTGCCACTGGTTAGCCTGGGAATCAGATAATCCCGGAGTTCCTGGGGACAGGCCGGATCGTCAACGAAGAACTGATAGGTTAGCGCCATGCTGCCGCACTTCGCCGCTTTGCGACGGATGAAATCGATGGATGTTTGGTCCAGGCAATCCGCCACCGCCGGCCGCCCCACCGCACCGTAGTCGTCCCGCAGGCCGTCCGGCCCTTCACTACGCCATGCCCGCATCCACCGCTCCAGCGAGCCCTGGGAGGTTCCCGCCGCCTTTGCCGCCCGTTTCATTGTCGCCCCGTCGGCAATCAGCGCCTGCGCCTTCTTGCATACGGCAATCCGGGCCTGTTCGCGGTCGTTGTACGGGCGGGTGGACATTCTTAACCCTTTCGGCTTCCACCGCGCCGCGCGGTTTGATAGATTTTGTCCCGTGGTAACTTCAATCCCCGAAATTCCGTCTTCATTTGCCGAGCGATCCGAAGCAGAACTGCGCCGCACGTTTCGGGAAGAAGATATAAAGCGTCTTCGACTAATCCTGCAAAGAATTGGGCTTCCTTCCTGGTGCGAATGGTCCGAGAAACACATGGATGCCGCCCTTGACTACATCGCAGGAACTCAAGAAATGAGAGACCGCTGGCAACAGATTTGGCCGCCAAGCAAAGTGTTTCGTATTCGCTTCCTTGCCCTTCAGCTTTTGACTTCCGCAAAGCCCGTACACGAGGCTTTTTCGAGCCTTCAGCCGAAACCAGATTCGCTGACGGGCCTTTCCGAAGAGATTGGCCGCGCCTGTTTGGCTTATTGGGAAATTGGCCGCGCTTTGGTCCGCTGGCCGTTTGGAGAGCCCTATCCGCGCGGGTGGAAGCCAATTCCTCTTTTCCCTTTCCTCTGGAAGAAATAACCTTGGTTGCCCGCTTCATCACAGCACCCGCTTGATGTCAGACGGCAGCAGCACGCCGACTTGCGATGCCAGTTCCACCAGCGTTGCGCGGTC
Source organism: uncultured Verrucomicrobiota bacterium (assembly GCA_964526745.1). Taxonomy (GTDB): domain Bacteria; phylum Verrucomicrobiota; class Kiritimatiellia; order CAIQIC01; family Lenti-01; genus Lenti-01. The sequence continues at coordinate 55,745 of CAZGMQ010000009.1, read as the reverse complement.
CTCGAACGTGATGTCCTCCCAGTGCTTCGCTGCCGACCGCAGATGGTGCAGCCCTTCCTTGAACAGCATCGCGTAATCGATGGCCGTCCGCCCTTCGGCCTGCGAATGCTTGCCCGCCAGGCCGGCCTTCCAGCGACGGATTGGCGAGCCCCCGCCCATCACGCCCGCATGTGTCTGCTTCAGCAGCTCGAAATAGACCTGGTCTTCCTTCTTTTTCAGGTCCAGTTTCCGCGGTGGTGTCATCAGCGCCCCGGCCTTCACCGGCGCCGTGCATTTCCGCTCCAAACACATCAGCAAATCGATGGCAAGGAGAACGTCTTTTTTGCTGACTGAAAGGGTCGCTGCGATAGCTTCGGAGGTAAAATTGGACAAATTCCCCTGTATTTTTGGGGTGTCACGTGACACCCCAAACGAATTTCCGGCCGCCGCAATCGCCCCAAATTCAGCCGCCTTGACCACCTCTGCCCGATGCAATTCCATGTAGGACAGAATCCGGTTCCCGGCCGACCGCTGGCGACCGGTGCCAAGGCATTCCAGGGCCACTTCGCGCACATTGTCGCACTGGATCAGGACGCAGGGGAATTTTCCGTCGATTGGATCGCTGTCGAATCGGTTGCAGCCATCCACCACCTGAAACATCCCATCCAGCTTGTCGGCCTTCTCCAGCACCAGCAGCGGCTGGATCAGACCTCCGCTCTGGATGCTGTTCTTCAGGAATGCCTGGTCCGTCGGCGCCATCGGCAACTGCGCATCCGGATGCGGCTTCAGGCTGGTCTTTTCAATCCACTCGAACCCGATGATCTTGTATTTTCGACTCATTGTTCGTGCCCTTTCGGTTGGTTTTCAAACTGGCGCTTTGCGGCCATGGACTGCCTATAAAACTCACTGGATTCAATTCTCGGGCTTTTCCGCTCTCCCTGAAGGACGCGGTAAAGGTGTGTACGTGTTACTCCGAGTTCGACAGCAGCCGCGCAGATGCCGCTTATGACGAATGGGCGTTTGCCCTTGTTTTTCTCTATAGGTTGCCGCATCATGTAAGGCAATATAAGAACGTATAAGAAAACAGTCAAGGAAAACTTACATATACTTACATGGCCTTTTCATGGGACAGAATCGTCCGGTTAATGGATACCAATGGCTGGACTTGGCAAAAGACAGCGACACGGCTCGGCTGTTCTACGCCAGCTATGTCCCAATGGAAGTCTGGCAAGACATCTCCTAGCCGCCGTATGCTCATTAAAATTGATGAAGCTGAGAGAGAATCCGGGATTGCACCGCCCGAGAAGCCCAAGGTTCAACAGTTAATCGACACGCCTCCGCTGGTCACCCGCGAGTATCCGGCGGACTATTTGCCTGGTGCCAGCGCCATAATGGCCAAGCTGGATGAAATCCTGTTGCGCGTGGCTGCGGTGGAGAAGAAACTGAGGAAATAGGGGACCTGATAGGAACTTTTTGATAAAAGGAGAAACACAATGAAACTCATGCTTTGCACCATATTCGCTATCGTCATTTGCCTGTCATTGGCGATGGCCGACAATATAACCAACATGCTCGGCACGGTTTACAAAAACGTTAAAATAACCAGGGCAGAGCCAGACGGAATAACCGTCATGCACTCTGGCGGCATAGCCAAACTATTTTTCCAGGAACTCCCATCGGATATGCAACAACGTTTCGGATACGATCCTGCAAAAGCAACCCAATATCGGGCCTCTGTGCAACAGGCGCGATCGCGGTACAATAAATCTATTTCGTCCCGACGGGCGGCACAATCCAAACAGGAATTCCCGGTTTATGTATTTAACATCCTCGGCGTAAAAGACAGGTCCGTGAAGAATATCAGTGGGGTTAGCGCATACCTCACCGACTCCAGCATCACAGGCCAGGGGTTTTCGAACCTTCGGCGGGTTGCCGGCGGAGTATATAGAATTTCATTTAGCATCAAAAACAAAACCGCATCAAATTTGCGCGCCATTGTTCGATTCGGGGATTTCCAAAAGGAAATTTACCTCGCTTCTGGCGGGAGAAAAGAAAAGGAAGAAATTTCAGGAGATGAAGAATATCCGGAAGTGTTTGTAATCGTTAATGGCAAAGAGAAGGCCTATCCGGTCACATGGCACCGATAACGGAATCGAAACCTATCAGGAGAACCATTCTCCACAGCGGCGAAAACATCTGCCCCTATTGCAATGGCATCTTCAACGTCGAAGGTTGAATAGCGGGATGGAAGGACCCACCCGGCCAAAAGGCCAGCAGTGCCGGAGTATAGAGCGATGGCCAGTAGATTAGCGAAAGGAAATAGATGAGAAAATCGACAAGAAAAGCCCTTCTGTCCGGTGGTCGTGGCGTGATTGCAACGGAGTGGCCAATTTCAATCCGATATGATGTTCCGCTGCTCTCTTTACAAGATGCAGCGGATTCGCTTGTTGCCTTGGAGCGCTTTATTAACAGAGTTCCAATTGTCCTTGACTCGCTTTCAACGGGTATGAGAAAAGCATACGCAGTTCCGGTTCTCAATGAAATCACCCACCAAAGCCCATTTACGGAAGACATCCTGGTCAAACTGTTTTTTGGATCCAAAAAGGCCATGGACAGAAATATTGCGGAGATTAGAAAGAGGCTCCATGTGAAATCGCTTGCGGATATTCATCCTATTGTTCCATGGGTTGTGATTGGAGGAATCATTGTGGGCAGCGGCTATTTCGGAGGCTGTCTTCGAGATCAGTTTACCGCCAAAAGTGCTCCGATGGGTTTTAACAATAATACGATCATCAACATCGGAGATTCTGCAGCAATCAAAGCCGGGGATGTAGTCAGCATCATTGAGGCCGCTCGGTTTGATGAACGTAGAATGGCAGAGGACACGGTCAAGCTGCTTCATCCTGCTCAGCGTTCAGGTGGCGACAATATCCAAATTGGCATGACGGGTGGTGAATCTGCCACAATCCCCAAAGAATCCATATCAGAAGTTCCTCTTGATATGCCGCCAGTGGACAGGCAGGAAACCGTTCGCTCCGTCGACAATCAGGCGATGGATATCCGGGCAGCCGACTATGATGACGGCAGCAAGGGCTGGAGCGTAATCCTTGCGAATGCGCAGAATCGAATCAAGATGGTACTGGATCCGTCAATCTCTCCAGATGCTCTGGCCGGCAAAACATACCTGCGCGGCGATGTGGATATCACGGATCGATTTGATCCATCAGCCAATCGAAAGAAGCCCTTTATGGTTTCTCTTAAGGTTCTACACACAGCAAGATAGTTCAAACAACCGCTAATACACGCCGCCGGCACTCGCCGGCGGCCTTTTTTATGCCTTCCCCACGAGTCCCACTGCTCGTTTCCGTGATGAGCAATCCCGTGCATCGTGAGGCCTGTAATGATTGTGCACAGTCACATTTCAGTTCCAGGAACAGGAGGCATGCCATGCGGTAAATCTCTTCGCGGATCATATATACACCAGACGCCGGGTCAACCTTCCTCCTTAGATAGGCCCGGCGTCATTTCATTTGGAGATCCCGCGTGACGATTCCTCTGATTAATAGGGAGGCACTTCTTCCGGGCGACATCATCCATCGCTATTCCCCCGGCGTCACGAGCTGGTTCATCCAGCGCGCCATCGGATCCCGCGGAAGCCACGACGCCATGGTCTGCCGCTATCGCGGCGAGCTGTTCATTGGCGAAGCACTCATGTTGAAGGGCGGCGTTCTCACGCCGATCGAAACCTACGAAAACCACATGCGCGATCGCGGCGTCAAGATCGCCGTCCTTCGCATGCCGGGCGCTACGGATCTGGACCGGAAGATGGCCAACGAATGGTTCCTGGAGCACGCCAAAGGAATGCCCTATGATTGGTACGCCTATCCGCGCCTCATCGCAAAGGCCCTCCTGGGCGATTGGTTCAAGAGCCAGGCCGGAGCGGAATGGGCCTGGTATTGCACCGAGGCCGTCCGCGGCGCCTGGAGCAAACCGGGCATGAGCGCCAATCATGATGCCTGGAACAAAAATAACCCCACGCCCCGAACCACGGAGAAGCGGGTGGAGTCTGGGCGCCTTCATGACATCTCCGCGCTGGCGTTGACCGCTGAGGGCCTTCAATACCGTCTCGATCTGAAAGGCCCATATCATGCGTAAAAACCTTCCGAAGAATGCCCATGCCGTTGTGGCCGGCCTCACCAATGTGGATCCAAATGCCTATGATGGATGGAATGGCAACTGCCCCGGATGCGATGTGGATGCCCAGATGTTCGGACTGCTCTGCTCGGGGGGGGGAATCCAGACGGATCTCTTCCACAATAGGGAGGCCACATCAGAGGCTCTGATCCGCGCCACGCGGAAGGCCTGGAAGCAGATGAAGGCTGGCGATCTCTTTATCCTATATATAAGCGGACACGGCGGACAGATCCCGGACACCGACGGCGATGAGGAAGACGGCCTCGATGAGACCCTTTGCCTATGGGATGGCCAGCTCTCGGATGACATCCTCCGGAAGCTCTGGAAAGAGGCGCCGGCCGGCATCCGGATCCTGTTCATTTCTGACACCTGCAATTCCGGCACCAATTTTCGGGCCCGATCTATTTCCGGATCCATGCCTCGCAGCTTCCGGGCCTCTCTGATCCACTTCGGCGGATCCGGAGATGGTGAATCCTCCTATGGCGATGACTCGGGCGGCGTCTTCACTCAAGCGCTGCTCAACACTTTCGACGGAAAGCTCTCTTATAAGGAATGGTTCGATGCCGCTGCGGCCATCATGCCGCGCAACCAGGTTCCGCACTATGAGGAATACGGCGCCACCACTTTCCGGGATCTCCCGGCAATGAAGCTCCAACCCAAAGAGGATCAAGAATGAAGGACATGAAATTTATAGTCATCGCGTTGCTGCTTGCTCTGATCGGGTGGAGCGGCGTTGGCTGCACATCGACAAACCAGCTGGATCTCAATCCGAATGCCCTGGTCGGCCAGATCGGGTCCGTTGCGGCCTCCATCGATCCGGCTGATGCTGTTGCCATCGCTTCCGCCATCGCCGGAAACCCGAATGTCGTGGCCCTCGCGGAGGCCGTCATGTCGAACGATGCCCTGATGGAGCAACTGAACGGGATCGCCGCGAATTTTGCCGAGGTGGTCAACCAGGATGAAGCGGACCCAGATCCAGTCATAGACCCGAATGTTGACCCGCCGGCGCCATCCGCCGCGCTGCCTCCGCTGCAGGTCGGCCGGACCCTCGCTGGCTATGGGAGGGCAAACCGCTGGGCCAATGGCGGCGCCACTCTGGAAGAGTCCCTGGCTATTCTCCAGGCGGATCTCGACGCCTGCACATTATGGGGCGTCCGAATCTATGACATTGAGTTTTCATCCTGGGGCCGTTACGCCGCCAACAAAACAGAATTCCGAGCATGGACCGAGGCGGCCTATGCTCTGCTGCTGCGCCATTGCCGTGCAAATGGCATGTGGGTTTTCAACAGCGTCTTCAACGACAACCAGGGAAGCCGTGGCGGACCGCGGAAGTATGGCGATGCCGGCGTGGATCTGCAGCACTCCCCGGAGATGGTCAGCTGGGCCATTGGTGTAGTCAAAGCCGGTGGGCCGGCCAACGTCTTGCTGCAGCCCGTGGCCGAATCCGGCCGCACCAGCTACGGGACTCAGCTCGAAAAGCAAATGGCTTCCGAATTCGATGCGCTCGGGTTCAAACTGATCTACAATCACGGATCCCGCCCGTCCTCCTGCCCGGCACCATTTGACTGGGCGGCCGTCCATCCTTTCAAGATTACCGACACCTTCCCGGTCAACCGCCTGAATGTCAGTGACACAGGAATGATCATTCAGCAGCTGTGTTCCGGCCTGGAAGGTCCCGGAAAGCCGGATGTGGCCTATGCCTGGATCAAAGAGGGAGCCGACCGCGGCGAAGTCGCCAGGATCTTCTATCACTTCAAATGGGCCGGGCCGTCCGATGTCGCCACCATCCAAGCCATCGGCTCGGCCGTCCCGCCCATTTCCACTCGAAACACATCAACCAATCTTGCCGTCGCCCCGGCTGCTGCCATGCCCAGCGGCCGGCCAGCGTCGGCATCTTTTTCAGAGGAATAGAAATGAGCGATATCACACCAGGAGATGTCATTTGGCCCATCACCGTGCTCTGCGCATCGTTGGCATCGATCGCAGCAGCCCTCGGATTCAAAAAGCGATCCCCGCCGGTCCCGGAAGAAATGGCGAAGAAATATGTGCGCAAAACGGAGCTGACTTCGGAGATCAATGGGGTACACGCCCGCATCGATCGCGAATTCGCTCCTATGCGCCAGGAAACAAGAGATCTGAAGGGGAAAATCGACACCCTTATTACAACAAGTAACCGAAACGGGATCGACACGGCTAATCGACTGGGACGAATCGAAGGCATGCTTGAGACTCATATCTCCAAGGACACGAAAGGCTGATTCAATGAAGGATCAAGACACACAGCGAAAAGAACAGCTCCGCGAAGCGCTGATCTGCCATCTGGCCGATCGGGCAGCGCATAAGTTCTCCATTGAAACATTGACCAACCGGATCCGGCGCGCGGGTGCCGTGGATGGCGAGTTTGATGAATCGCATGTGGCCGACGCCCTTGCGGTCCTGGAAGGCTTCGGCCTGGTCAAGCGCGTCAATCGTCCCTTGTCCGGCCTGGTCGACTATAAGGCCACCTCAGAAGGAGTCACGTTCCGTGAGCGCCAGTACCCTTAACCCTTATATCCCGATGACGCGCCTCCCGTACGAAGTCCGGGAAGAACTCTGTTTCATGATCCGGGACCGTAAGAACTGGAAGCAGCTCAATGCCTGGCTGAAGGGTCACGGCTATGGACCCTACAAGCCTCAGAACTACTCTTCATTCAAGAAGTCTCCCCGTCATTATCAAGCCTGGCTGAAACAGCAGCGGAATTTGGAAGAGCGTCGGACCCGCGCGGAATCCATCCGCCGGGAGATCGAGGCCGATGGGTTCGATATGGTCGACCGCACGATGCTCGACCTGGTCGACAGCCTTTCGGATCCAGATCTGGATCCCATCAAGGCCGCCAAGGTTCTGGCTTCCGTCAAACAGGCCGTCACCCGCTCCAAAAGCCTGGAGCTCGACAAGCAGCGCCTCGAACTCGCCCAGGATGCAGCAGAGCTGGATCGCGACAAGTTCCGCTTCCAGGTCGCAAACCAATTCCTCTCCTGGTTTAAGGATGAACGCGCTCAGAAGATCGCCACTTCCGGCGCTGAGAGGTCAATCCAGGTTCAGCAGCTCATCGACCTCATGGCTGACATGGAAAAGGATTAATGGAACTCACCCGCTATCAGAAGTTTGCTTCGCGCTGGATGAAACCCCTGCGCGTGTGCCTGCTTCTCTGGCGGCGCCAGGCCGGAAAATCCACCCTTTTTGCTTTCAAGATCCTTCAGGTCATGCTGGAGAATCCTGGCATCCTTTGTACATTCGTATCGGCATCGTTATCTGTCGGATCTGAACTTCCGTTCAAAGCCACGCAGATCTTTGGCGAACTGTTACAAACGCTCCGTGATGTCTCGATAGACAATGGGGTCATCATTGAATCGAATGGGGAAGGACTCGAAGATAGTGATCTAATGGATCTGTTCGATCAGGGCCGCCTCGAAGTCACCTTCCGCCATTCTGAACACGTTGTTTCTCGAATGAAGGTCATCGCACCAAATATCGCGACGGCGCGCGGATACTCTGGCTGGGTTTTCATGGATGAAATCGGATTCATCAAGGATTTCCGCGCTCTCTTCGGTGAAATGGAACCTATCATCTCTAGGGATCCAACATTCCATCTCATCATGGCTACCACGCCACCGTCAGATGACGCCCACTTCTCCTACGAGCTGGCCGCCCCAGAACCCGGAACAGAGTTTGAAAATAATCCAAGCGGGAACACCTACACATCCCAGCTAGGTATCCCTGTCCATCGCGTCGATGCTTGGGATGCCGATCTGGCTGGCATTCACCTGTACGATATGAAATCCGGTGCTCAAATTTCTCCGGATGAACATCGCAAGAACTATTTCAACAGGGACACCTGGGACCGCTCCTATGCGCTCAAATTCATCGTCGGCGGCACCGCAGCCATTCCGCTGTCCGCTATCGGAGCGGCACAGGAACTCGGTTACCGCATGAGCTGCGTGGCAGCCGAAAATGATCTGCCGGCGGATTGGGCCATATCGATGACCAGCGATCCATATGCCATCGGGTATGATGTCGCAACCACCACCAACAAGATGTCTAACCCTTCCAGCATCGTCGTGACGCAGAAGGTGTCGCAGTACCTATATGTGGAACGGCTGGTATTCCGCTTCAAAGAGGCAAACCCGGATGAGGCAAAAGCCCTTCTGCGTGAAATCCTTGAATCATGTCAAGATGCGACGGGACGACGGGCTTCCGGTCTGGCTGTGGATTCATCGAATGAAAAATACTATGCCGCAAATGTGCGGAAAGAGTTCCGGAAATACACCCGTGTGATGCTGTGCTCTTCATCCGAAACGATCGACTATCAAGGTCAATCGATGAATATGAAAACATATACCGGCCAGCGGTATGTCGAGGTCTACGAAGATTCTCAAATCGCCATGCCACCGGATAGGTGGGTCAAAGAGGATCGGCGCCTGGCTAAAAAGGTAAAGGGCGGATTTGATAACGAATTGGATAACGCCGGCAATCACGCGGACACATTCGATGGCGGGAAGCTCGCCCTCTACGCCCTGAACAAGCGGGGCGGGAAGATCGAAGCAAAGGCCGTGAACATCGGCACCCCATTCAGCGGAAACCTTTTGTCATAGGAGAACGGCATGTCTAAAAAACCGAAAAAGAAAACCAAAGCACCCAGCCAGGGTCGTCTGACCCCGGTTTCAACCCGCGATGAACAGTCGCTCCGCACCACCAATTTGGATGTCGATCGCGTCGCGGCTATCATCCGGATGTCGGAACAGGGCAATTCCAGCCAGCTGTGGCAACTCTGCCGGGATGTAGTCCTGCAAGATACCCATATTCAGGCAACCCTTTTCCAGCGAAAGAATGCCGTCATTGGCGATGCCATCATGGTAGCGCCATGGGACAAAGACAACCCGAAGGATGTCGAGGCTGCCGATGCGGCAGAACTGATGCTTCGTCAATCCGATACTCTAGATCTGTGCTGCAATCATCTTCTGGATGCCGTGATTTTCCCGCTTTCAATCGCCGAAAAGGTGTTTGCCCCTGCGGATCCGGCATGTCCGGAGCTGGGCCGGCGCTATATGATCTCCGAACTGGTTCCGGTTCCGTATCGCCTCATCGGATGGGATAAGAATGGACAGGCCATTGTCACAGAGAAAGAAACTTGTGGATTCATCGATGCGGAGCCTCTGGACTCCACACGATACATCCTGCATCGAGGCCATACCCTGACATCCCCGGACCGGTTCGGTGGACCCATGCGGGCAATCTTCTTCCTCTGGCTGCTCTCCGCCATGGCCACGACCTGGTGGGCACGATTCCTCGGCCGCTACGGCTCGCCGTTCATGGTCGGGAAAACGGATTCAAATGACAACCATGATCGCCGGATCCTTGAGTCGGCCATTTCATATGCCACGCAGCTGGGCGGCCTGGTCCTTTCGGGTGACTCTTCGATCGAGCTGAAAGAAGCGGCCCGCGACTCAGGGGAGGGTTTCGAGAAGTTTAAGACCAGTTGCCGGCGGGAGATCTCCAGGCTGATCCTGGGGCAGACCCTTTCATCCGAAACATCACCGACCGGAATGGGGTCCGGGACTGCGGATCTCCAGGGGGATGTCCGGGATGACATTCGGAAGTTTGATTCTCGCAACCTTGGAAATACGCTCCGACATCAGGTGGTGGCACCCTGGCTGCAACTCAATGGCTATCCTGGCCGGGCTCCCACAATCAGCTTCGCCGGCGACACGACCGAAGAGGTGAAGCGCACCTCCGAACTCCTCTCCAATCTGTATGAGGCAGGCCTTGAACCAACCGATGATGGTCTTTCAACGGCCTCCGAACGCCTCGGCATCCCCGTCCAGCGCATACAGCATCTCCCGCAGACAGTCCTCGCCGCCGACCGGGAGGTCGGCGGCAGCCCCTATTTTCGCCGCGAACACCGATAATGCTGACCAGGCCGATGCCATTGCAGACGCCGGCACCGCGGCCGTCGCGCGGCACTTCCGCGAACGCTACGCCAACATCCCGCGGATCCTCCGCGAAAGCACAAATCCAGAAGCAGCACTATCCGCCATCCAGGACCAGCTGCTCCAGCCTCCGGACACAGACCCAATCGAACAGACCCTTTTAGCCAATGCCATCAACGGCCTGATATAACCATTTCCGGCCTCTCGTGTGAGAGTGTCCGGGGAACCGATTCAGTGGGTGCAACCACTCAATCCACCGGAAGATTAATTCCCGGCAGTCCGTGCCAATGACGGTCCCTCCAGACTGGCCCGAAGTCAGGAAGCACGGTATAGGAAGTTCGTTCTGATGAATAGTCCCTTTGCCTACCTCGGCGGGAAGAGCCGCCTCGCCAAAAGAATCATTGCCCGGATCCCCGAGGATCACGTCTGCTACTGCGAACCCTTCTGTGGAGCCGCCTGGGTCCTATTCCAAAAGGACCCTTCCAAGGCAGAAGTGATCAATGACGCAGACTCCGAGCTGGTCACATTCTGGAGAGTCATTCAGAATCATCTGGAACCCTTCATAGAGTATTACAAGTGGGCCGTAGTGTCCCGAGAGATATTCGAAATCGAGAAAATGAAGCGGCCGGAGACCCTTACGGATATTCAGAGAGCTGTTCGGTATTTCTATCTACAACGCCTCTGCTTTGGTGGAAAACCGAAAGGCCGGGTCTATGGGATGAAAACGCTCGGGTCACCGGCCCTGAACCTGAGTTCTATTGCAGAAACCCTTCTGGCTGTTCACTGGCGTTTGGAGAAGGTCAACATCGAGCATCTGGATGCCTTTGACTGCCTGACGCGCTACGATCGGCCTCACACGCTGTTCTTCATCGATCCGCCATACTTTCACTCAACAGATGACTACGCGGTCTCATTCGATCGGTTCCAGGCCCTGGCGGATTTGCTGGCCGGCATCAAGGGAAGGTTCCTTCTGTCCCTGGGGAACTGCAAAGAGGTGCGGTCAATTTTTAGACCCTTCCAGCAGACAGAGGTCAAGCTGGGGTATTCCGTCGGGTCATCAGCAGCAAGCCGAAAGGTCCAGAGATCAGAGCTGATCATCCAGAATTTCTGACCCTTAGACGCCAGTATCCAGACCCTTACGAATATCCCATTCAGACCCTTTTCATTCTGATCGATGACAATCGAGGCGCCACGCTAGGAAAAGCCCCTGTTTAAAGGCACATTCAACCTAATTCAACCTGATTCCACGTCCTTCAATCATTTCCCTCCGTTGCTTTTTTGATCAACAAGGACTTTTTTCGGCCGTTTTTTCGATTTTTCGCGGCAAAACCGGCGGAGGGGTGTGGAACTATTTATGGAGGGATTTTGGGCTGTTTTGGATCCAAAATGCCGACCAAAAGAATCGCGGCTTGAAGGAGGGCAAAGCGGGGTGCTAGGGTGCGGAAGTGTCTCCTTGTTGGAGACCCCTCCGGCGACTAACGGAAGCGGGTGAGAATCCCGCGCGGTCGCGCCGCTGTAATCGGTTCCGAAATTCCAGCAAAGCCATTTCGCCCCCTCGCGGGCGGGAGAAGGTGGAAGAGTAGATTGCCGTAAGCCAGAAGACGAGACGTCGGAGAAACTGTAACTGAATGCCCTCGCAGAAAGGGTAGAAAGGCAGCCGCCATGCGGCGTTTTTTAATCCTGTTGATGCTCGTTTTCTCTCCACCTTTGTGGGCGGCGCAAACCGTCGTGTCGTTCGATGCGCTGGTGCCCACACCGGACAGCGTTGTGAACAGTCAGCCGTCCACGGATGAAGCGGTCACCTTTCTCAATACCTATTTCCATTCCGCTCTGTATGATTCGTGGGCGGGGTTTGCCTTCTCCACAGTGAACAACACGACCAACGGTACCTATGCAAATCAATACGGGGCGGCGGAATCGCTATCGAATGCCTATGCGGTAGCCTATCACAGCAGTTGGGACCCCGCCCCGGAAATCAGCTTCGACCTGCCCGCTGCGCCGAAATCGGTTCGCATCAACAATACGGCCTGGGCAGCCGAAGCGGTCCGGAACGGCTCCTTCCCGGCCCGCGCCTTCACCAACGGCGATTTCTTTGTGCTGACACTAGCCGCCAGCGATATCGAAGGTTCTGTCATGGCGGTCACCAATCATTATCTCGCCGACTTCCGCGATGGAAAATCGTTCATCCAGACGAACTGGTCCACGCTGGACCTCTCCTGGATGCCGCCGGAGGTGGTCTCGATCGTCGGGACACTGGTGACCACCGATATGGGTGAATGGGGTGCCAACACGCCAATGTATTTTGCGGCGGCAGACCTGACCTATGCCTATGCGGACAGCTCCGACGGGATCGCGTCGACGAATCCTGCCATTCTGTGCTGGGCAAGCGGCGTAGCCGCCTATGTGCCGGGCCTGAATGTGACCAATCCGTTCATGCATGCCAGCAACGCGCTGGGCGCGGCGGAACTCGGCGATAGATTTAACGGCTCGACCAATGTGGTCAGTCTTGGCGACAGCGGCACGATCACGCTGACCTTCCCTCTGCCCATCACGGACGGACCGGGACCGGACTTCGCCGTGTTCGAGAATTCCTTCACGGAGGATTTTCTGGAGCTGGCCTTTGTCGAAGTTTCCTCCGACGGCACGAACTTTATCCGTTTTGCGAACCACAGCTTGGAGCCCGACCCCATCGACACCTATGGCGCGATGAATACTTCCGATCCAACCTCCTATGGTGGATTCGCCGGCAAACATCTGCAGGGGAATGGCACGCCGTTCGATCTGCGGGAACTGGCCGGGACCCCCGGACTGGACACGCTTCGTGTGACTCACGTGCGGCTGGCCGATGTGTTCGGCGACGGTTCGGTGACGGACAGCTATAGCAATCCGATCTATGATCCGACCCCGACCTGGGGCTCCGGCGGCTTCGATCTGGATGCGGTGGGTGTCCTGCATCCGCTCATTGAGATTTCGACCGACCCAGCCTCCCCCTCCCCCGCTCTGCCCGGCTTCACGACCGTGAAGGAATACACGCCGAATCTGTTTCCAGTGGCATGGACCCCGAATGCGCCGGTACAGGGCACGGCCGGATTCTTCCGCTACAAACTGAACAGATGAAAACAACAGGAGTCAGAATAGATGAGTGCAGAACCCAAGCCGGAAGGCGCAGGGTGAACGCGAATTCTATAGCGCCATGCGAAGCGTGGCGAACGAGAGAGCGAAGCGAACAGAGTGCCAATTCAGAAGTCAGAAGAATGAAAAGACTGACCCCCATTCTATTCCAGCCTTCTCCTTCAGGTAGGGACGCCTCGCCGAGGCGTCCGGGCTGTTGGTTTTCGGACGGCACGGTGTGCCGTCCCTACCTCCATTCCAATATTTTTCCACACTATGGAAACATTTTTTCCATACCATGGAAAATCGGCGAAAACTTTTTCCATAGTGTGGAAAAACGGATGGGGAAACGGCATGTTGCGAGCAAACGCGCTGGAGGCGCCGGCTTCACGCTGATTGAGCTGATAGTGGTGATGACGGTGATCGGCTTGCTGGCGGCGATTCTGGCCGGGGCGATGACGGCGGCGCTGGCGGCGGCGGGCGGCGCAACCTGCCGCTCGAATCTGCGGCAGCTGGTGGCGGCGAACCTGGCGTATGCGGTGGACCACGGGCGATTCGTGGCGGCGGCGAGCGATATCGAGGGCGCCAACACCATCCGCTGGCACGGCGTGCGCGACGGCAACGCGTTCGATGGTTCCAAAGGCCCGCTGGCGGAGTATCTGGGCGGCGGCGGGGCCAGCGAATGGGTGCGCCGGTGCCCGGGATTCCGCCCCGATGCCGATGGATTTGAGGCCTCCTGCGGCGGCTATGGCTATAATGCGCTGGGCGTGGGCTCGGAGGTGTGTCTGCCGAACGGCGGCGACGGGACCCGCGTCGGGATGCGTCCGCAGGCGATTGCCTCCCCCGCGACCACGGTGATGTTCGCCGATGCGGCATTTTTGACGGGAAGCGGCAAAAAGGCCCGGCTGATTGAGTATTCGTTCGCTGAACCGCCGCGGTTTGCCAGCGGGGGCACACCGTGGCCGTCCATCCATTTCCGGCACCGGGGCAAAGCGAATGTGGCCTGGTGCGACGGGCATGTCACGGCAGAGAGCATCGAACGCTCCGACGCGCGGTCGGAAAGCCACGCCATTGGATGGTTCGGGCCGGACGATAATGAGCTGTTTGACCCGTTTTAGGCGTCGAGCGAGCTGTCGGAGAGGATGGCCTGCGTGGCCGGGAGTGCCACAAACCGGTCCAGCATCCGGCGGGTGCGGCGATAGGTGCGGCGGTCGACATAGCTTTCCCCGGTCTGGCAGGCCTCGGCCATATTCTGCCGCTTGACCGGCTCGACCCCTTGCTCAATCAGCGTAATGGCACTAGCATGAAATAGAACCTTCGAGAGGTGGAAGGCGGAGAGCCCCTTGATAGGATAGCCGTTCTCCACCAGCTTTTCGTTGGCGACCAAGGTGATGTCTTCGCCCTCATGGGTCACAAACCCGCAATCCAGTTTCCGGAAGAGTTCCGTGTCATAGAGCGCACAGAAGGAGCGTAAGGTAGGCAATCCGGACTTCAACTCGCGCGAGCGCAGGCTCTGTACAGCCGCCGAGACGCCCCAGAGCGGGGTCCGGACGGGAATCCGCTGGTGACGGGGGCCCACAGCGGCCATGCCGCCCTGCATCTGGCGGAACAGATAGCCCAGCCAATCGGGGTGATGCACATAGGTATCGGAGTGCAGCAGCAGGAACGTGGGCGTGGTGACATCCAAAACAGCCTGATTCAGGGCCCTATAATGGGCTTTCCAGATGTGATTGGCACACCCTGTGTGGACCAGCTCGATCCAGGAAAGCGACTGGAGATAGGCCAGAGATTCATCTGTGGAGCCGTTGTCCAGCACCCGGACGGTCACGGGCTGCTGGGTATACTTGCGGATCGACCGCAGACACAGGCGGATCGAGTCCAGCGTCTGGTAGTGCGGGATCAGGATGGTGACCGGTTGGATGTCCTGTGTGCTCATCGGGACTCAAACGATGCCAAGCCCCTGCCAAAATACAAGATAAATGCCCCCTTCCGCCATCTGCCCCCCCCCGGAAAGCGAGCTGGGAAACAGCCGGACTTGGGGGTTGACGGCACAGGAGGCTCTAGAGTAGTCTCTGCCCCGTCAATACAACTCTGGCTGGTCGTGAGAGTGGGTTCTTCCCACTCTTTTGCGTATCGGGAGTTGCGGTGTACTGTGCTTTTTCCCCGTGTGGGGAGGAGGGTTGGAATATGAACAACGAATTATTAGCTGTATTTGAGTATATGGAGCGTGAGCGCAAGCTGGACCGCGAGACCCTCGTGGAACTGGTGGAATCTTCCCTGCAGGTGGCGGGCCGAAAGAGCATCGGCCGCGTCCGGGATCTGCGCGTCGAAGTTGATCGTAAAACACTGGAAATCAAGGCTTTTGCGAGTATCGAGGTTGTGGATTTTGTCCGAAATCGTTCCGAAGAGATCTCGGTGGGCGAAGCCGCGGCCCAATATCCCAGCAAGAACTACCAACTCGGCGATCTGATTGAAATCGAAGTCACCCCCCGCAATTTCGGGCGGATCGCGGCCCAGACGGCCAAACAGGCCATTATCCAGAAGCTGCGGATGGCGGAGAAGGACAAGGTCTTTGCCGCCTATAAGGATCATGTGGGCGATATCGTCACCGGCTCCGTCCGGCATTTCGACCGGAGCGACGTGATTGTGGACCTGGGCGATGCCGAAGGCGTCATGCCCAGCAAGGAACGCGTCTCAAACGAAGAATACCAGATGGGCGACCGGATTCGGTTCCTTCTGGTCAATCTCGATTCCATGACCCAGGGCACCCAGCTGACCCTGTCGCGCAGCAATCCCGACTTTATCAAGAAGCTCTTCGAGCTCGAAGTATCCGAAATTGCCGACGGCACCGTCGAAATCAAGGGAATCGCCCGCGAGGCGGGCTTCCGCACCAAGATTGCGGTGCACTCCAACGACGAAAAGGTCGATCCGGTCGGTGCCTGTGTCGGTCTGCGCGGCCAGCGCGTCAAGAATATCGTCCGTGAACTGTCAGGCGAAAAGGTCGACATCGTCAAGTGGAGCCTGGACACCAAGACGTTCGTGACCAACTCGCTGGCCCCGGCCAAGCTGCTTCGTCTCGAAATCAATGAGCTGGAGAACGCCGTGACGGTCATCGTGGAAGCGGATCAGCTCTCGCTGGCGATTGGCAAAAAGGGCCAGAATGCGCGTCTGACCGCCAAACTGACGGGTTGGAAGATTGATGTGCAGAAGGATGAGAACGACATCACCTTCGAAGAACGAATTTCGCGTGCGACCGACCAGTTGGCAGCCTTCGACGGCATTGGGGCAGAATATGCCGCAGCGCTGGTGGGTGCCGGATTCCTCACTCTGGAGGGTATTCTGGCGGCGGAAAGCCAGGATCTGGTAGATATCGAAGGCTTCGATGCCGAGATTGCCGATAAGGTGCGGGTAGCGGCGGAAGCTGCGTTCGAGAGCGAAAACGGAAAGGCAGCTGAAGAAGCATGAGAATCTGTGATCTAGCCAAAGAATTGATGACCACGGGGAAGGAGCTCCTCGGGCTTCTGCAGACCCGTGGCTGTAGCGTACGAAGCACACAGGCCAAACTAACTCCTGAACTGGAGCAGTTCCTGCGTGACGAGATTCAGCGCATCTATTACACCCCCGCCGAGCCGGTTCAGACCGAAGAGACCGCCGCCGAAGCCCCTGCAGCTGAAGTCCCTGCGGCCGGAGCTGACGTTCCTGCCGTCGAGGCCCCCGCCGCCACCGCCACGCCGGAAGCCGTAGAGGCGCCGCAGGCTGAAACTGAAGCCGCCCCGGCCGCAGAAGGCGAAGCGGCACCGGAAGAAGCGGAAGAACCGGAACCGCCCAAGACCGTTGCCATCAAAGGCCATGTGGCGGTCAAGGATTATGCCGACATGCTCGGCATCAAACCCAATGTGCTGATTGCCAAACTGATGAAACAGGGCATCTTCGCCTCCATTAGCATGAAAATCGATTTCAAGACGGCGGAACCGATCGCCAGGGAACTCGGCTTTGTGCTCGAACATGAGAAGAAAGCCACGACCCCTCCCCCACAGCCCATGCCGGAGCCGGTTCAGGAAGGCGTCGAGGACACGAAGGACGATCTGCTGCCCCGTCCGCCTGTCGTCACCTTTATGGGCCATGTCGATCATGGCAAAACCTCCCTGCTGGACTACATCCGCAAGGCGAAGGTCGCGGCCGGAGAAGATGGAGGCATCACGCAGCATATCGGCGCCTATCAGGTCGAGCATGAGGGACGGGCCATCACCTTCCTGGATACCCCCGGCCATGAAGCCTTCACGGCCATGCGGGCCCGCGGAGCGAATCTAACGGATATCGCCGTCATCGTGATCGCTGCCGAAGACGGTCTCATGCCGCAAACCAAAGAAGCCATTCAGCACGCACAGGCGGCTGAAGTGGCCATGATCATTGCCATCAATAAGTGCGACCTGCGCTCGGCCAATCCGGACCGGGTGAAACGTCAACTCCAGCAAATGGGGCTGGCACCGGAAGACTGGGGCGGAGAGCTCATCTGCTGCCAGGTCAGCGCCACCACCGGCGATGGCATGGACCATCTGCTTGAGATGATCCTGCTGCAGTCGGAAGTGCTGGAACTGAAAGCGAACCCGCACCGCAAGGCGCAGGGCTTTGTGATCGAGTCGCGCCTCGAAGCCGGCATGGGACCCACCGCCAATCTCTTGGTAACAAACGGAACGCTTCAATTGAACGATGCCATCGTCTCAGGGGCCTCTTGGGGCCGTGTCAAAGCGATGATCAACGATCAGGGCAAAAAAATCCGCACGGCCGGGCCCTCCTCGGCTGTCAAGATTCTGGGGATGACCAGTGTGCCGGACCCTGGAAATGACTTCCATATTTACAAGAATGACCGCGAAGCACGACAAGTCGCAGATGAACGCGCCGCCGAAGCACGCATCCAAACCCTCGCAGGGGATCCGGAGACCAAAGTGCCGCTGACGCTGGATGAACTGCTGCAGGAAAAATCGGGCAGCGACAAGCGCACCCTGAACATCATCCTGAAAACCGATGTGCTGGGCTCTCTCGAAGCCATCCGCAGCTCGCTGGAAGGCATCGAGAGCGACAAGGTCGATCTCGCGATCATCGGCACCGGAGCAGGCAGTGTGACCGTAAACGATGTGCTGCTGGCCTCCGCCTCCAAGGCCGTCATTCTGGGCTTCCATGTGGCCAAGGACACTGGCAGTGGAGCCGAAGCGAAACGCAAGGGCGTTGAAATTCGCCTCTACTCCATCATCTATGAAATGCTGGATGAAGTGCGGGCCCTGTTGACCGGTCTATTAGAACCGATCATCAAGGAACACATCAACGGCAACGTGGTCATTCGTCAGATCTTCGATATGGGTAAACGGGGCAAGGTCGCCGGTGGAATGTGCCAGAAAGGCAAAGTCACGCTCAAGGGCCGTGCCCGCGTACGCCGTAAGGACGAAATCATCTACGAAGGCAAGATTGCCACTCTCCGTCGCTTCCAGAATGAAGCCAATGACGTTCGCGAAGGCCAGGAGTGCGGCATTGTTCTCGACCACTTCACGAATTTTGTTGAAGGCGATATCATCGAATCCTACGAAATCGAGAAGGTCGCCCAGCAGCTGTAAGCTGCTCCCGGGCGGTCTGGACAGGCCGAACCATGAAAGCCAATCGAATCACCCGCGTCAACGAACTGATCAAGCGCGAGCTGGGGACCCAGCTCTACCATGTGATCAATCAGCCCGATTTTGATCCGGCCGCCGTCACCATCACGCATCCGCAGACGTCGGTGGATCTGCGCAGCTGCCGCGTGCTGGTCTCCATCCGCGGCGATGAGACCGAGCAGGAGCGTGTGCTTTCCATTCTGAAGCGGCACCGGACCGAGTTCCAGGCCACCCTCAATAAAAACATCGTTCTCCGCTATACCCCGCAGCTCCGTTTTGTGATCGACCACTCCATTGAAGAGGGAGATCAGGTTCTTCAGCTTCTGCAGCAGATGGAAGCCACCGGAGAAGTGAATTCCGCTGAAGATTTCCAGGTCGAAGACGGCACCCCACCCACCGAATAACGGTTTTTCTATGAACACGCCCTCCCTTCCCTCTCTCGGGCCGAATGACGGCCTCCTTCTGGTGGACAAGCCCTCCGGCCCCACCTCTCACGATATTGTGGCTGCCATCCGGCGGCAGTTCCGGATCAAGAAAGTGGGACACGGCGGCACCCTGGACCCCATGGCGACAGGACTTCTCATTTTGATGCTGGGCAAGGGAACCAAGATTTCCGAACGCGTGATGGGACATGATAAGACCTATACAGGAACGCTTCGCCTGGGCCTGGAAACCGATTCGCAGGATGCCCAGGGGAAACCAGTGGCAGAAGCGGATCCATCCGCCATCACCCGTGAACAGGTGATGGAGCAGATGACGAAGCGGATCGGCGATCAGATGCAGATCCCCCCGATGGTCTCGGCGATCAAAATCAAGGGGGTTCCCCTCTATAAGCTGGCCCGCCAAGGCCAGACGATCGAGCGCCCTCCGAAACTGGTCCACATCTACCGATTTGATCTACTCGACTTCACTCCGCCCGAGGCCCGGTTTGTTGTCGAATGCACCAAGGGGACCTACGTGCGGACGCTGGCGCATGACATCGGCCAGTCGCTGGGGGTCGGAGCCCACCTGTCGCAGCTGCGGAGGACGAAGATCGGCAAATTCGATGTGGCCAATTCCTTCACGCTGGAGGAACTGATGGCTCTTCCATCGCTCGAAAACAACATCATCCCCTTGGCCGCCGCCCTCCCGCTGCTGGCCTAGTCCAAATTCATCTGCGCCCCTTTCCCCCGCACGGAGAGCGTGCTATATTTTCCCGATATGCAAGAACCCACCCCCCATTCTGTTTCCGCCGCCCCGCTCGTGCTGGCGATCGGCCAGTTCGATGGTGTGCACCGCGGACATCAGGCGGTCTTCCAGGCCGCGGCAGAGGCCGCCGCCCCCGACGGCATTGCCGGCTGTCTCACGTTCACGCCGCATGTGGCAGAACTGCTCAATCCGGGTCATGCCCCCCTGCTGCTGGCCACGCCCAACCAGAACCGCGGGCTGATTCTCTCCAGCGGCATCCAGCAGATCCATGCCCTCCCCTTCACGCACGAGCTGGCCGCAATGGGCCCTGAGGATTTTCTCTCTCTCTTGAAACTCGAATTTCCGACGCTGGTCGAAGTGGTCGTGGGCGAAAACTTCACCTTCGGCAAAGACCGCGCAGGAAACCAGAAGACCCTGCCCACTCTGGCCCGGTCGCTGGGGCTCCGTGCCCGGATCGTCCCTCATATTGAATGGGAAGGCCAAACCATTTCCAGCACCCGGACCCGGACCGCTGTCCAGGCCGGGGACATGCCGATGGCCGCCGCCATGCTGGGCCGCCTCTTCTCTCTGACCGGACCCGTTGTCCGCGGGCGCGCCGTCGGCCGCACCCTCGGATTCCCCACCGCCAACATCCAGCCAGACCTGCCGATCCGGCCGGCCCCCGGCGTGTATGCCGCACGGCTGCACCTCGAAGACGGAATCCATCCGGGCGCAGCCTTTGTGCCGAATCCAGCCGATTCCGCCCAGACCCACTTCGGCTCCGTGGTTGAAATCCATATCCCGGGCCTGGATCGAGATCTCTATCATCAGGAGGTGGAGATTTCCTTCACCCTCCGCCTGCGAGGGCATATGCCCTTCCCCACGCCCGAAGCCGCCGCTGCCCAAATCGCCCTCGATACCGCAGAAGCCTTGAAGGCCAACGAAAGATCCAACGGATGAAGCGAAATTCCCGCGCCACTGAACTGCTCGCCCCCGCCGGGGAACGGGCCTCCGCCTATGCGGCCTTTGCGTTTGGCGCCGATGCCATCTACACCGGCCTGTCTCGATTTTCCGCACGGGCTGGAGCCGTCAACCTGTCTCCAGGTGAACTGGAGGAGATCGTCACCTATGCGCACAGCCTGCCGAGGGCGCGCAGCGTCTATGTCACGCTGAACACGCTGCTCCGCGAACCCGAGCTGCCGGACCTGATCCGCTCACTGGGGCTCTGCGCAGAATGCGGCGTCGATGCCGTCATCGTGCAGGATCTGGGTGTGGCGAGACTGGCCCGGAAACATTTCCCCTCTCTGCGCCTGCACGCCTCCACCCAGCTGGCCATCCATAATCTGGAAGGGGTACGCGCGGCCGCACGCCTGGGATTCCGACGCGTCACGCTGGCCCGCGAATTGACGCTGGACGAAATCAAGTCCATCGCCAAGCAGTCCCCGGTTCAGGTGGAAGCCTTCCTGCATGGCGCCCTGTGCTACTCGTATTCGGGCCTCTGCCTCTATTCCGCGCTGCTGCGAGGCCGATCCGGCAACCGGGGTGCCTGCGCCTATCCCTGCCGGGATTCCTTCTGTCCCTCGCATTCGGCCGGAGCGGCGCCCGGCGGCAGCGGACTGGTCTTTTCCATGAAGGATCTGGCCGGAGGAAATGCCATTCAAGACCTGGCAAAGGCGGGAGTGGCCTCCCTTAAGATCGAAGGCCGGAAAAAAACGCCGCTGTATGTCGCGGCCGCCGTCCACTATCACCGCAAACTGCTGGACCGCTCCTTTCAGACCGGGGAGCAGGAAGCCTGCGCCAACGATCTTCGCTCGATTTTCTCCCGCCCCTGGACACCGCTCTATCTGCGTAATCGAACCAACCACCGGGTCATCGATCCCGAAACCACAGGCCATCGCGGCGCTCCAATCGGACGTGTGTATGAGACCGGACCGGACTTTATCCAGTTTAAAAATACGCTACCGCTGCAAGTCCATGATGGCCTTCAGTTTGAACTGGAAGGGGAAACACGCCCCTTTGGTTTCGCAGTCGAAGAAATCCGTCTGATCAATGGACGGCGCGCCTTCGAGGTGCCCGCCGACCAAATCATTGAAGTACCGCTTCCTGCTCAAGCCCCGCGTGAAATCCCAAAAGGTACCCGCCTCTTCCTCTCCTCCTCGCAAGCGGTCAAACAGCGCTACCGCTTTGAAATTCCCAATCCGCGCGACCTGCGCATCCGACTCCCGATTAATGTGACACTAACCCTGTCCGACACCCGCGTGGAAGCGACGGCCATTCTAGACGGAGAGGCCGGTCCCCTGACGGCTTCCTCCGTGCTCGAAGGCCCATTCGAGGCCGCACGTCAGGCCGAGGCCATGCAAGCCGGTGCGAAAAAGGCCTTTGCCAAACTGGGCGACACCCCCTTTGAGCTGAATACCTTCGAGTATAACGGCCCGGCCCTGTTCATTCCGGTTTCCCAGCTGAATTCCCTCCGGCGTGAACTGACCCAGGCCCTCGAAGTCCTCCACCGCACCGCGCGGGACCAGGCACTCGACGAGATTATCCTGTCCCTGTCTGAAGCGCCGGCGGAACCCGCACCCGCTCCCGAGTCGATCACCCGCCTGCTTAAAACCGATCAACCCTCCGCGCTGCTGGCCGCCTTCCCCAACGCCGAGCTGCCCAACATCAGCGAAGTCATCGTGGAGCTGGGGCGCGAGTCCATCGAACAGGTGGAAGCCTTCCGTGCCGCGCTGCCGCCGCACATCGCCCTGCGCCTGGCGCTGCCGATCATCACCCGCGCCTGGGACCGCGAGCCCCTCGGCGAACAGATCCGCCATTTCTTCGATGCCGGTATCCGCTCCTGGGAAGCCGCCAATCTGTCTGCGCTGGAATTTATTCCACAGGCGGATGATCTCGACCTCTCGGCGGACTGGGCGCTCTATACGCTCAACTCGGAAGCCATCGCCGCGCTGAAGGAGAAGGGGATCTCGCGATTCACCCTGTCCCCCGAAGACACCACACACAACCTCACGGAACTCGCGACCCGCCACCCCTATCAGATGGTCTGGCCGGTCCATCGCGATCCCCCGCTGTTCATCTCCGAATCCTGCCCTCATGCGGCACGACTGGGACACTGCCCCGGACCCAAAACCTGTGATTTCACCGAACAGGCCTACACCTCCAAGGCCGGAGAAGCCGTCCGGACCGTCAACCGCAACTGCCGCATTTTCACGCTGCTGGACAAGCCACAAATCCTGCCCGTTCCGGCCGGACTCCCCGTCCTGCCCCGTCTGGACTTTCTGATCCGCTCCTGGCATCCGAAGATTCTCCAGCAGGTTCTGCTTCATCAACTCTAGTCCTTGTCTAGGGCTCCAGCCTTGCCAAGTGCGCGCCAGCGCGTCATCATAAGAACCGTCGATCAGGATTTGAGAGGAAGCGCCCATGATCAAAAACATACTTTTTGGTGTTGATGGTTCCCCCGGCAGCGAGGTAGCCCGTGACAGCGCCATCAATCTGGCCCGGCGGCTCGATGCCCGCCTCGAAGCCATCCATGTCGTCGATTCCCGAATGCTGGAAATACCGATTATGGCCCCGCAGACGGGCTGCATCACCTGGAATCCAGGGACCGTCAATGGTCTGCAAGAAGCCCTGCGCACACGCGGAGAAGAGCTGCTCCGGCAAACGGCCGCCCGCGGAGAAGAAGCCGGCATTCCCATTGTGACCACGCTGGAGTTTGGTCATCCCGCCCAGGTCTTCGTCGATGTGCAATCCCGCACCGAACTGGTGGTGCTGGGTCGGCAGGGCGAAAACTCAAAAATGGCACCGGACCTGACAGGATCGACCATGGAACGGTTCATCCGCCGGGCCAACCGTCCCTGCCTGATCACCTCCTCTGAAACCCGCCCCATACGCAAGATTCTGGTCGGAGCAGACGGATCCCCTTCCTCCGCCCGGGCGCTGAAAGAGGCCATCGAACTGGCTAACGCCATCGACACCCCCCTCCTAATCTTGACGGTGGCTGAACGCGAAAGCGACCTGCCTCTGGCTGAAAAAGCCAACATGGAGGCCCACACGCTGGCGCGGGCGCACGATTGCGCCGCGGCCGGCATCACCGCCGTGGGGGCGCCAGCCGTCCAGATCCTGAAAACCGCCCGTGACAAGGACTGTGACCTGATCGCCTTGGGGTCTCATGGACATGGGTGGATCTATGACCACCTGATCGGAAGCGCGGCCGCCCATGTGGTCTCCAGCGGAGCCACCGCTGTCCTGCTGGTCCGCTGAACGGCCTGACCGCATCGGGCTGGGCTGGACCAACATGCACCCCGGCTGCCGAAAAAGGTTTTCGCGACGCCTTCAACCGCTATAATGCCTCCAACCCCTGTGTAAAGGATTAGACCATGCCCACACCCATCATCGCCATCGCCAATCAAAAAGGCGGCGTCGGCAAAACGACCACTTCCGTCAACCTTGCCGCCTGCCTCTCGGAGAGACGCAAGCGCATCCTGTTGATCGATCTGGACCCGCAAGCCAATACCACCAGCGGGCTGGGCGTGGAAAAAACAGCCGGAGCCAGCATCTATGACATTCTGTTGAGCGATCAGCCCCTCGCCAGCATCATCCAGCAAACCGAAACGAAGCGCCTGGATCTCGTGGCCTCCGAAGTGGACCTCGCCGGCGCCGAAATCGATGTCGCCCGGGCCGACCACTATCTCCAGCGTCTCACGATGTCGCTGGAACCGCTCGCGGCAGAAGAGATCTATGACTATATCCTGATCGACTGCCCGCCTTCGCTGGGCATCCTGACGATGAATGCCCTGTGTGCCTCAGACGGCCTCGTCATCCCGATGCAGTGCGAATACTATGCTCTCGAAGGCATCAGCGTCATCCTGAACCTGGTGGCCAAGCTGCAGGATTCCGGTGCGGCCCCGCATCTCGATGTCGAAGGCATTGTGATGACCATGTTCGACATGCGCACCAACCTGTCCCAGCAAGTCGTCGCTGAAATTCGAACCCATTTCCCGGACAAGATCTATGAATCCATCATTCCGCGGTCCGTGCGGATGGCCGAGGCCCCCTCTCATGGACTTCCGATCATCGCCTATGACCCGAACTGCACCGGATCGGCCGCCTACCGCCAGCTCGCCCGTGAATTTCTGAAGCGCCACACGGCCGCTGCGGAAGCCACCCTTGCCGAACCGGAAGTAGAAGTCGAGATTCAGATTGAAACCGAAGAACCGACTGACGTCGCTGAACTTCCGGCGCCGGAAGGCGAGATGGCAGAGCCGGTTGAGACCCGCCCTCCCGCTCCGGAAGTCTGAGCCTTTCGTGCCCGATTCTCTTGCCAGTCCATTGCGCATCTGCGTGCTTGCCTCCGGCAGCAGCGGAAACTGCATCCATATCGAGAGTGCCGATACCGCCCTCCTGATTGATGCCGGCATCTCCGCCAAGGAGACGCTGCGCCGAATGACAGAAGCCGGTCTCGATCCAGCCAAACTCAGCGCCATCTGTGTGTCCCACGAGCACAGCGACCACACCGCCGGGATTCGGGTGTTGTGCAAAAATCTAAAACTGAAACTCTATGCCAACGGCGATACGGCACGAGCGGTACGCGGCACTGAAGCCCTGGAATGGAATCTCTTTAGCAATGGCTCTCCATTTCAAATCGGCGATATTGAACTGCTTCCCTTTCCGCTGCCGCATGATGCCTATGATCCCGTTGGATTCATTCTATCCTGCGGTCCAGCCCGTTTGGGCATTGCCACCGATCTCGGCATGCCCACTCAGCTGATCCGGGAACGACTCCGGGGCTGTCAGCTGATTGTCCTGGAAGCCAACCATGATGAGGACATGGTGCAGAATTCACCGCGCCCCTGGTCGCTCAAGCAGCGGATTACCGGCCGGCAGGGTCATTTGTCCAATGAAACGGCGGCCGCACTCCTTGCGGAGATTGCCGGCGACTCCCTCCAACAGGTCTTCCTGGCTCATCTCAGCAAGGACTGCAACCGGATCGACCTTGCCCTCCACACAGTTCGCAGCCACTTGGCCTCTGTCGGACTGGACCATATTCGCATTCTGGCGACCCATCCGGACCGCGTCAGCGAATTCGCCGACTGCTGAAAAAAACTACGAATAATGCGAATAACACGAAATGAAATCTAATCTCATTTTCAAAGACGAAAGCTATAAGATTATCGGGGCCTGTTTTGAAGTCTATAATCAGATGGGCTGTGGTTTTCTTGAAGCCGTTTATCAAGAATGCCTTTCCATGGAGTTCTCCGAGCAGAATATTCCCTTTAGAGAACAGCCACCTGTTCATCTGATCTATAAAGGAAAGTCTTTAAAACAAGGTTACGTTCCTGATTTTCTATGCTTTGATAATATTATTATTGAGATCAAAGCAGTAAGGAATTTGGCAGATGAACACCGCGCCCAAACCATCAATTACCTGAAGGCCACTGACCGAAAACTCGCCCTTTTGGTTAACTTTGGACATAATAAAAAACTCGAATACGAACGCTTCGTAAATGATCCCGATTCGTGTCATTCGCGTGATTCGTAGTTAAGGTTGCTATGCAAACGATTAAAGAAATCCTATCCGCCCAGATTCACACCGCTTTTGCTGCGGCCTTTCCAGAAGCCGACCTGTCGACATTGAATCTGACGGTGACCCCTTCCGTGGATGAATCCTTCGGTGACTATCAGTGCAACGCGGCCATGGCCGCCGCCAAAGCGCTCCGCAGTGCACCGCGGACCATCGCTGAAAAAGTAGTCGCACAGCTGTCGACCGGCGGGCTGCTGAGCAAGGTGGAGATTGCCGGTCCCGGATTCATCAACCTGACCCTTTCCGAAGAGGCCCTGGCCCGCCAGCTGGAAGCCGAGCAGGCGGATGCCCATCTGGGCATCCCACAAGTCGGCACCGGAAAAACCCTGCTGGTCGATTACTCTTCTCCCAATGTCGCGAAACCGATGCATATCGCCCACATCCGCTCCACCGTGATCGGCGATGCCCTTAAACGCATCCATGCCGCCCTCGGCTATACCGTGCTGGGCGATAACCATCTCGGGGACTGGGGCACCCAGTTCGGCATCCTGATCATGGGCTACCGCAACTTCATGGACCCAGCCCTGTTGGAAGCCTCCCCGGTTGATGAACTGCAACGCATCTATGTCCTGTCGCACCAAAAATGCGAAGAAGACCCGGAATGGAAGGATCAGGCCCGCGCTGAACTGGTCAAACTGCAGGCTGGCGACCCGGAAAACCGCGCCCTCTGGCAGACCTTCATCGATCTTTCCATGACGGAGTTCAACCGCGTCTATGGCCGGCTGGGCGTTTCCTTTGAGCTCGTTCGCGGTGAGTCCTTCTATAACGACGCGCTGCCCGGCGTCGTCGATAAACTCCAATCTCTGGGGCTCATTCGGGAAAGCGAAGGTGCCCTCGTCGCCTTCCTGGATGAGGAAGAAAAGCTCCCGCCTTGTATTATCCGCAAGTCGGACGGCGGGTTCAACTACGCCACAACCGATATCGCGACGGTATTCTCCCGCGAAAAAGAATTCAACCCGGACGCCATCATCTATGTCACCGACGAGCGCCAGCAGCTCCACTTCCGCCAGTTCTTTACCTTGGCGAAGCAAGCCGGCGCCACCACCCCGCTGCGTCATATCTGGTTCGGCCTGATGCGCCTGCCCGAGGGGTTGCTCTCCAGCCGAAAAGGTACGGCCATCAAACTCGACCTGCTGTTGGATGAAGCGGAGAAACATGCCTTGGAACTGGTTCAGAAAACCTCCGGCGACATGCCCGAAGAGCAGCAGCAGGCTGTAGCCCGGGCCATCGGAATCGGCGCTGTCAAATATGCCGACCTGTCACAAAATCCACAATCGGCGGTTAGCTTCACCTGGGAAAAGGCCCTGGCGATGGATGGCAACTCCGCCCCCTATCTCCAATATGCCCACGCCCGCATCGCCTCGGTCCGCGACAAACACGCCGAACGCTTCCCCGACTTCGATTTCATGAGCGAATCGATTGCCCTCGATAATCCTTTTGCCCGACGCCTGGGGATCCGCCTGGCGCGGTTCCCGGATGCTGTCCTCGATGCCGCCACGCAGGAAAAGCCCTCCCTCCTCGCTGATGCGCTCTATGAACTGTCTCAGGTGTACTCCTCCTTCTATCAGAATGTGCCTTTCCTGAAAGCCGAAGCCGGCATCCGTGAAAGCCGGGTCCGCCTATGCGATCTCACCGCGAAAGTCCTGCGCAACGGGCTTTCCCTGCTGGGCATCGATACTCCGGACCGGATCTAGGATGCTGACCTTCACCCTCTCCAGCGAATTTATCCCGCTGTGCAACCTGCTTCAGCTAACGAACCTCTGTTCGTCCGGTGGCGAAGCCAAGATTGTCATCGCCGAAGGGCTCGTGACCGTGGATGGAAAAATGGAGACCCGGAAGCGCTGCAAGATTGTACGCGGCCAGCACATCGCCTATCATGGGGAACAGATCACCGTCGAATAAGGAGGAGAACGCATGCTTTCATTTGTCTGTCTCGCGGTATTACTGGGTCTGGGGTATTGGCTCCGCCGGAAACTCGTCTTTCTTCAGCACCTCTATCTTCCCGCTTCCATCATTGCCGGACTCTTGGGGCTGGCCCTCCTTCAATCCTTTAAGGGCTTTGGCGCGCCCCTCCCCGCCGAATGGACGCTGGGCTGGAGCAAGCTGCCGGGCATCCTGATCAATGTGGTTTTCGCCTGCCTGTTTCTCGGCGTGGCCATTCCGGGTTTCTCCAAAATCTTCAAAAGTGCGGGGCGACAGCTTGCCTATGGGCAGATGGTGGCCTGGGGGCAGTATGTCGTTGGCATTGGCCTAGTGATTTTCCTCCTCGGGCCGATTTTTCATCTGAATGACCTCTTTGGTGCCATTCTCCCGGTCGGTTTTGAAGGAGGGCACGGAACCGCCGGCGGGCTGGGGCCGGTCTTTGAACAGCTAAACTGGTCCGAAGGAAAAGACTTTGCGCTCGCCAGCGCGACAGGAGGCATCATCAGCGCCATCCTGGTCGGCATGGCCCTCATCAACTGGGCGGTCCGAAAAGGCTATGTGGTCGAGAAAAAGCCACCGCATGAAAATATTGAAGAAGAAGACTGGACCGGCAGCATCCCGGTGGATCAGCGGCAGGCATGCGGACGGCTGACGGTCTCCAGCGATGTCATCGAATCCCTGAGCCTGCATCTGGTCATTGTAGCGGTCGCTATCCTGATTGGCTATGGTTTCAAAGAACTTCTGGTTTTGCTGGAGGGGCATATCCCCGTCCTGGCAAAACACAGGCTACTGAGCAGCTTTCCCCTCTTTCCTCTGTGCATGCTGGGCGGTCTACTGGTGCAGCTGTTTGCCGATCGCTTCGACCCCAACGACCATATCGACCATGGCCTCACCATGCGCATTCAAAATACCGCGCTCGATTTTCTGGTCGTCGCCGCCATTGCCACGATTCGCATCGATGTGATTGCACAGAGCTGGATTCCACTTGTCATCCTGATTGCCGCTGGCATCGTCTGGAATGTGTTCTGCGTTCTATTTCTGGCGCGGCGCGCCTTCCAGAACAGCGCCTGGTTTGAACGGGCCATCGCCGAGATGGGCCAGTCCATGGGCGTGACGGCCACCGGACTCCTACTCCTGCGCGTGGTCGATCCTGATTACAAGACACCCGCCGCCGAAGCCTTCGCCTGCAAGCAGCTGATGCATGAACCCTTCATGGGCGGCGGATTGTGGACCGGCATGGCCATCCCCCTGATTGCCGTCTGGGGCGGGCTTCCCATCTTCATCATCGCCTGCGTTGCCCTTCTGATCTGGGGCGTCCTGCTGTTTGTCACCCGCAAGCTGACCTAAAGTGGATCTTGATATTCTGCAGCCGCATTTTTCGGATGCAAGGACAGTCCGATTGCAGGCCCGCCCTCTGTAGCGGGCGCGAATTCCGCCGGACGCATCCCGACTCTCCAAGAGGTCGGGACGGCCTACAACCCACAACGGCTACAGAATAACACAAACTGCTCGAGGCCCAGTGGCGGCATAAGCCCGAGCCCAAAAGTTTCCATGGTATGGAAACTATTTTCGCAGTTTTTCCATGGTATGGAAAAAATGTTTCCACACTATGGAAAAAACAGGCCCACACTCGGGAGAGCACGGGCCGGTCTGCAAGCCGCCACTTAGCGACTTGAGAGTTATTCTACGACTGCGGGCGCTGGAGCCGCGGCGGCAGGCGGATTATTGACACTCATTTTCTGCCCCAAAATAATGCAGTTAAAGAGCGCACGGCCGACCTGATCCCGTGTTAGGAATTCATTGCTTCCAGGAGCTTCGTGGGTCGAAACCACCGTCTGCTTTTCGATGTCAAAGGTCCTGATCCGCAGGGTTTGATTCTCCCACATGTCGGGATTTTCCAAATCCATATCGGAAGCAAAACGGAAGAGCATCTTCTGGGTCTCCCAGAAGACATACAGTTCGTTCGCAACCGGGGAAAGCGGGGCCATAAATATAATCTGTTCGCCAGCTTCACGCCCATTGGGATTGACGCCCATATGGGCACGGAGCGCCGGACGCAAGTAATCGATCATGGCCTGATCCGGGAACCGAGCTTGGGATCGCGTCTCAAAAAGATATTTTTTCATCTTTTTGTAGTTCAGATCCACCACTGTGAAGTCCTCCGGCATCTCTTCCGGAATGGAAATGCGGCCGACACTGAGAATACGGAACGTATCGCTTTTCGCCTCTGTTCCTAATTCCTCAATAATGTAATCTGTCTTCTTCACCTTAGCGCTGATACCGACCAGGGGAAGAACGATTTCAGCAAACTGGCTGCTGTCGCCTTCATCCAGTTCCTTATCCAGCATCCGGACCCAGAAAGGAAAGTCTTCGACTCCTTCGCTCTGTTCCACATCAGCCTCGTCCATATACCAGCGGTACAGGTGGCGGACCACTTCAGACAAGTAGGCCGGATCCAACACTTCCGGATTCGGCGCCGGAGCAGCAGCATCTTCTATAATCACTTCCGAGGGAGCCTCAGGGGCGAGCGTGGCCGGTGGCGGTGCGGCTTCTTGAGCGTAGACACCGATGACGGAACACAATAATGCGAGTGTGATGATTTTTTTCATTTGGGATCCTTTCGTAGGGTAAAGAAACGGTTGCCGCCGACTGAACCGTTCTGGGAGTCGGGAATCGTTACAAAGTTGCCGCCGGGATTATAGATGTCGCGGTCGGTCATCCAGGAATACGCACGTCCCGTCACCGCAACCCGGTTCACTGTCTCCAGACCTGCAAATTTATCGGCTCCTTGAATTCCATCTTTCATATAGGCGCTGGCAAGACCCTGACCATAGTTCAGCAGACCGGCAAATTTACCGGGCGCTCCACCGCTGTTGGCGATCTTTGTCAGATACGTCAGGCGTTCCTCTACTCGGGAGGCAAAGGTCGGCTTGCCGTCTGCCCCCATGGAAAAGCCTTCACACTGGTTTTTGGCCGTGATGAGATCAATGATGTTCTGAGAGCGGGTGGAGGCAATCTGCATCTGAGTATACCCGGCGGGAACATGCTTCATGCGGCCGTGCAGCACCCAGAGGATGGACAGCATCGCCGCCTCGGTATCCGCTACACTTTCGTAGCCATGCTCACCGGGGAATGGAACCTCATTGATCAAGAGTCGGGCCAGATAGCCGGAGGTTGAGCTCGCGGGTTCAATCGTGGCGAAGTCCTCGGCAACGCCTGTGGAGGCCCATCCGCACAGGGCCGCCAACAGGCAGGCCCATAGACGCAGGCCTCCATGGCTGGATCGATGTCGATTTTTCATCTGCTGCGCCTTCCTGTTGCTGGGGTTCTAGAAAAAATTGCCGACGGAGAAGTAATAGCTGACCTGTTCGCGTTCCGCGATACCCGCCGCCAGAACGACTGGGCCGAAAATGGTGTCGATTCCCAGTCCCGTTGCGAAACTGCCGATTTGGCTCTCCCAATCGATGTCGTCCTCGGTCTGGAAGACATTGCCCCTCGCCCCCTTCACAATCCAATAGATGCCATTGCCCATGGAGGGAGACAGGCGACCCAGCTGATAGCGGTATCCCACTTCCGAAAAGATGTAATAGGGACCACGCAGCTGGTTTGGCGCCAATCCGGGCAGCGTCCCGAAGCCACCCAGCGTGAACTGGTCATAGGTCGGCACTTCGCTGCCCAGACTGTGCCCCATGCTCCCGGCGAGAGAAAACGTGTGCTTGCCGAAACTCTTCACAAATAGGGCATCGCCTTCCAGCTTTTCATAGGTTTGATCCCCTCCCAGGTTTTCATTAGGGAACCAGCCGGACACATTCAGGCGAAATCCTTTCGTGAAGAAAAAACTGTCGTCCAGGCGATCGATGGTGGCGCTTGCCCTCCAGCCGGCCAGCGTCTCGTCTACGCTGGGCAGGTCTTCCGAGCCGGTCTTGCGGCTCCCCTCCAATTTCCCATACACAATCCCCGCCCGGATTTCCCCCCAATCGAAAAGCTGGGACCCGATGTCCATGGCCATGGCCTGCTCGGTGCGTTCGTATCGAGCCACCTGCGTCTCATTCGAAAAGAAATTTATGTTTTCAGAGCGATACCAGACAGACGGTGCCAGAAAGAGCGTACTGGAGTAGTTGAGCGGCTGAAACCATTCCAATGCGATGCCCTGATTAGATCCGCCCTCTAGATCCAGATCAATCTCTCCCCCCAGTTGATTCAGACTCCGGCGGGAGTAGTTCAGCAGCACGCTCCAGTTGGCACTGTGGTCCATATCGCTTTCCAGACGCATCCCCAGATGAACAAAGGCGGGTCCCCAGTATTTCTCCTGGGCACTGACCTCCAGGTGCACGCCCTCTTCCTCCGGCTTCAATTGATAGCTGACAGACTGGAAGTTCCCCATTCCGTAAATACGGGCCACATCGCCCTCAATCTGTTCCAGGTCTACCGGCTCATCCACCTGGCTCCGCATCTGAGCCTGAATGACCCGTGTGGCCACGCGTTCATTATCCACCACATCAATCTGGGTCAGATTGGCCTTTTGATGATGCTGCTTCTTCTGCCGCTCGGTGAAGGCCCGATAGGTTTCCTCATCGACAGAATACGTTTTTAACTGATCCGCCACCGCCTGGACCGCCGGATCGCCGAGGGGGATGATCTCGGCGGCCATCTGAAAATCGGAGGCACTGAATCCACGGGTGTCCGGAGCAATCAACACATCGGCTTCCCGACCCAGACGATCTTGATCCGGACGGCGCATGATGTCATAGGTTCGGCCCAGAATGGCCCCCAGCGAATCAAAAGAGGATTGAGCCGTACCCACCGCATCCATCTTGGTGACATCCACCGCGATCACAACGTCCGCGCCCATCGCGCGGACGATATCCACCGGCAGGTTGTTCACGATTCCTCCATCAATCAGCAGGTGATCCCCCATCAGCACCGGGGTGAAGGCCCCGGGGACCGCCATGCTTGCACGCAATGCCGTGGCCAGATTTCCATCTTTCAGGAGGACCAGTTCGCCGGATCGGATATCGGTTGATGTTGCACGGAATGGAATATTCAACTGGTCGAAATCGGCTGCTCCCGCTGCATTCACGGTCCAGGTTTGAATCACATTATTGAGCTTTTGCCCCGACGACAGGCCATAGGGGAAAATCAGTCCCAGCCCCTGCAACCCCATTTCCAAATCCATCAGGTATCGCCCATCATCCCGCTTGCGACGGAACTGCATATCTTCACGAGCGGTGCTGTCATTCAGGACATCCCACCAGTCCATATCAGAAAACGTACTGTCCATCTGGCGGGTGCTCACTCCTGAAGCATATACCCCACCCACAATGGCCCCCATGCTGGCACCGGCGATATAGTCGATGGGAATGCGCATCTTCTCCAGCTCGCGTAACACGCCCACGTGCGACAGGCCAAGGGCTCCACCGCCACCCAGTGCCAGACCGATCTTTGGACGGCTCGGGCCAGAGGCTTTCTTCTTTTTTGCCTGTGCTCCCATGGGGAAAGCCAACAGCAACACCAATCCAACCAGCCAACCCGTACGCAGCATTTTCATCATATTCCTACTCCTGTAATTCCTGTATTTCAGCCAACGCGGTAAGAGTCTTTACCCGTGAGCCTTTCCCCAAAAAAGAAGATCGATCCCCATCCGAATGACATACCCTGTTTCATAGTCGCTGTCCCGATTCCACTCCAGACCCGGATCGAGTTCCCAATAGATCCACTTCTTATAGAGCGGTCCTCGAAAGCCCAGGGAGATTCGCTGCTTGTCGACCACGCCGTGGGAGCCGAAGGCGCTGTAGCGCAAGCCCTGTGCCCAAGCGGCATCCTTCCAGGCAAAGCTCTTACCGCGGCGGCTTTCATCCAGCAGTTCCGGCACGCGGACGGCATCCAAGTTCAAGGACCAGGAAAGCGTATCGGAATCACTGGTATACTTGGCCGAGGCGGTCGGATTCAGTAGGCCAATGTTGGATTCACCGAGCCATCGGTTGATGTACAGCGAAGACATCGCGCCCAGCCCATCGCCGCCCTGATAAAAGATCCGCTCATCCGGACGGATGCTCCATTTTCCCACGATCCATTCGTAGGACCAGATCAGCCGGACAAAGGCCTCGGGCAGCCAGGTGGAACGCACACCCGCATCGAGAGACAGATGAAGGTTATCGAACCGTTTGCGCGCACCCACGTTGATCCCCTGATCCTCCTGATCAGTCGTATAAGTTCCCGGCAAGGCATTGTCCCGGGCGGTTTCCACAAAAATGCGCATGCGCTGCTCCAGATTGGGCAGTTCCACATCCAGCTGAATGTCGGGAGAAAACTCGAAGTTCAGGCCCCGATCCTCTGTAAAGACCGTATAGAGGCCGAGGCGCATCTGGGTTTGAGGCGGCACAATCAGCGTCTCTTTGTCTTCCGCGAAATACATATCGGTGGCACGCAGGGGTTCCGACACCCGGCGTTGGACGTTCGTATGCAGATAGTCCAGACGGGCGCTGAGGGAGTCAAATCGTTCGGGCTTATCCCCCACCTGGAACATGCCGGAGCCTTCCCCGAGCGCCAGTCCGCTGGTCATAACAGGCAGGTCGGGGGCCTTGCGCGGATAGTCATCTCCGCGGAAATCAAAGAAGAACAGCCCACCGACAAAATCGCCGATTTCAACGGGATCGATGCCTGCCTCCGCGCCCACGACGAGCAGATTGAAGCCAATATCCACCTCAGAGGGCCCATACTGAGGGCCATGTCGCGTGTCGTCTGTGGCATCCACCCCGGCCAAAATCATACCGTTCAGAGATTCAAACCCCACCGGAGAGCGAAGGATATATGGATAACGGGGGCCGGGAAGACCGAGATAGACCGTGTTGTATTTTCCCCAATAGAACGCGCCGTAATCGGTCATCCGGAAGTTGGCCGAAAGGCCGGGGCCGGCCCGGACCCGCAAGCGAAAGATATCCAGCAGATCCATGACCCGGTTCGGCACATACCAAAGGATCCGCTTCCCCCAGGAAGGTTTTGGCGGCGGCAAAGGCTGGGGCATCCGGCCTTCCGGCATCGGAATCGTCTGAATCTTTTTTGGAGCTCTTCTTTGGGGAGGCCTTTTTCTTGATGCTGATGTTTCGGGAATGGACGGGGAAATCTTCTCTTCAAAACTTCCGGACCTGACCGGTGCGGAAGCGGTTTCATCGGCCAAAGGGAAGGTCGCTGCCGTTTCGATGATTTCTTCCGCCGGAACCGCGGACTCTGTAGCGCGGGCAGAGGCGTCCATCGCCATGCTGGCCACCCCCAGAGTTATCCACAACAACCATATTTCACTTTTTACACCGGTGTATTTCATCTCCGCCCTCGCATGATGAACAATCTCTCTCTCAAGTCCCCCGCGGCTGCCGGACCGGCGACCGCGGGGATGAGCGCCCTAAATCCGGTGAGGCTATGCCTCGATGGATTTCTCCGCGGCGGCGACGGCGCCGGTCAGGAACAGGATGCCGAATCCGGCGAACAGGAGGCGGATACCAATGACCGTGCCAATCACCCACCAGGCTGACAGTGGCATTTTCACCCAGACTCCAATACCCAAGGCAATGGAGATGAGACCTGAGAACAGCTGCCAACCCCACCCTTTAATCGGTCTAAAAGAGATGGCATGAGCACTACGGATAAACCCATCCAACAAAAAGAAGACAATCAATATGTAGCCAAACAGAGCGACAGCAAACTCAGGATTGGTCACCACATAGCCACCCAGAGCGATGGCCAAAATACCCGCCAAGAAGATGAAAGACCTCGATTTCCCATCACCGGCAGTGAAAGCCATCATCAGTTCCATGATGCCACCCATGATCAGCGATACACCGATAATGATTGCGGCATAGGCGCTAATGAGAAAGGGGCTTCCGATGGCGGCCATTCCCGCGAAAATACTCAAGATGCCCAGGGCCGTCATGCACCCGCGACCGCTCTGTACTGCTTGTTGTTCACTCATGTTCATTCCTTTGGTTCAGGGTTCT
Source organism: uncultured Verrucomicrobiota bacterium (assembly GCA_964526745.1). Taxonomy (GTDB): domain Bacteria; phylum Verrucomicrobiota; class Kiritimatiellia; order CAIQIC01; family Lenti-01; genus Lenti-01. The sequence continues at coordinate 19,188 of CAZGMQ010000009.1, read as the reverse complement.
GTCTTTTCAAATTCTTTATTGTATGGGCGAGGTCAGCCGGGCCATCCGAGACCCTAATGTAAACCAAAACGAGCGATTGTCCACATCGGCGCGCGTCATTTCCCGCGACCGGGAGAAATCCTGCTCCAGCATCTGTTCGACCTCCTTCGCAAACGCTGCGTCCGCAATCACGCCTGTGATTTCAAAGTTCAAGCGAAAGGAGCGGTTGTCGAAATTAGCGGTCCCTACGGTGGCCGTATGGTCATCAATCAACATGACCTTCTGATGCAGGAAGCCATCGGTATACCGGAAGAAGCGGACGCCGGTCTGGCTGGCATCGTCAAAGAAGGAAAAGGCCGCCATATAGACCAGCAGATGGTCCGCCATGTCCGGGATAAGGATCCGGACATCCACCCCCCGCAGTCCCGCCAGTTGCAGAGCTGATAAAATCGAATCATCCGGCACGAAGTATGGGCTGGCGATCCACAGGCGCTTCTGCGCTGAATTGATCGCGTGGAGAAACATCAAGGTTGCGGTCTCGAGTTTATCCGCAGGCCCGGAGGGAACAATCAACACTGGGAGGTTCCCGGCCGCACTCGGTACTGGGGTCCAGACCAGCTCCGGGATGGGTGTTCCCGCCGCCCAGTTCCAATCCTCCGCAAAAGAGATCTGAACGGACAGGGTTGCCGGCCCTTCGATGCGGATGTGCGTATCGCGCCAGTGGCCGAATTTCGGATCCCGGCCCAGATACTCATCGCCTACATTGCTGCCGCCGATCCACGACACCTTGCCGTCCACCACCACGACTTTCCGGTGATTCCGGAAGTTGATTTGGAACCGGTTGCGGGGCCCTTTCTGGGTGTGAAAGTCATAGATTTTGACTCCAGCGGCCCGAAGATCCTCTTTGTAGGCGTCCGGCAGATCATGGCTCCCGACTTCATCGTACAGGAAGTAGATCTTCACCCCCGCTGCCGCCTTGGCGATCAAATGGTCCTTCACCAGCCGGCCAATCTCATCATCCTTCACAATGAAAAACTGGAAGAGAATATAGGTAGTGGCGGCATCGATGCCCTTCAGAATACTGTCAAAGGTCGCATCGCCATCCACCAGCAACTGAACATCGTTCCCCATCAAATATGGGAGGTCCGCCAGCCGACGTGCTGCATCTCCGGAAGCCCCAATTTCCGTGTCCGGCATGCGGTACGGAGCGACTTGTTCCATCACCTGGCCCAGCTTTTCCTGGATGGTCACATCCCCTGACCGGCGAGCGGTCACATACCCGTTAAATCGGCTGCGTCCGAGAATCCAATAAGCCGGTACCGCGATGTAGGGCATCAGGAGCAGGGACACGGTCCACGCAATTGATCCCTGAGAGGTCCGCGCATTCATCACGGCATGAAATGCCGAGAACAGACCCATGAGATGGAAAAGTGGAATGCCAATTGCCAAAACAATCTCTATCATTTCATCCTTCTTCCTTCTCCCGCAATTTTGTCAGAGCGGTTCTCAGCTCATCCATGGAAGGAGCGGCCTGCTCATACACGGATTCAATCTTGTCAAAATCCAGCACCTTGATTCCCGTCAGGGTCGGGCGGACATAAATGGTAGGTGGGCCTTCCCGCAGCTGGGCGGCCACGACCTGATCCACCAGGATGTCAAACATACCGAGTGTAGCATCCAGCACACTTGGCAACCCGGCCTCCTCGCTTTCCCGAGTGGGGCCGACATCGACCGCCACGGTGACCTCACAGGTTTCCAGCAGAACATCATAGGGCACCTGATCGGTCAGTCCCCCATCCACCAAAATGCGACCTTCATGCTCCACAGGGACAAAGACGCCTGGAATGGACATGCTGGCACGGATGGCCGGCAGCAGCGGGCCCTTGCTGAAAACCACCGCTTCTCCCAGATGATAATCTGTCGCGATGACTTGCAGCGGAATTTCCAGGTCTTCAAAGGTTTCCGCCTGGAGCGATTCGAGCAACAGACGCATGAATCCATCCACTTTGAATAGACCGGATCCGGTCACCGTCGGACGAACGGCCTTCAGCCACTTGAACAGATTTGCTTTTTTCTTATAGATGCTGGAGGCATTGTCGTTCGAGGTAATGATGTGCTGATTGAGGAGCTCCCGTATGTCTTTTCCGGACAGGCCGGACGCATACAACGCACCGATGATGGACCCCATGCTGGTTCCAGAGAGGGCAACCGGCTTGATCCCGAGGTCATCGATCACCTCCAGCGCCAGAATGTGCGCCAGCCCACGGACACCGCCGCCGCCTAATGCCACTCCGATATTCATCCCCGCTGTCCTTCAGCCCTTAAGAGAGCCCTAAGGCGCCTCTTTCAGTGCCGCCTGAATATCGCCTGCGATCTTTTCGCTCAGTTCCTTAATCAGTTCGCTCTGCGCCGCCACGAGATCCTCCGTCGTGTCGGATGCCACGGCTTTGGTAAAGGTCATACTGACGGGAGTGGCGCCGACGTCTGTCTTCTGCGGAATCACGATCCAGCCGGCCTGCAGCAGAACGGTTCCATCCGGCCGGGTTTCCATCCGGGAGATCTGGACCGGAACTGACAGGGTGGTGACATTGTACAGATTCGGCATCCCCGTGTAGGGAACGACACGCACCGCCGGAAGCTCATCATGAATGTTTTTGGTCAAGACCCAAAGAATGTTGGCCTGGAGGGGCTCCGCCCATCGCTTCAGTTCATTATAGGCCACCTGATGGTTCCCAATCCGGGACACCATCTGCGGGCGGTTCAGATATTCCGACACCTCCACCGGGCCAATGTGGACCACCGGCCCGTCAAGGGACTCGGCTCCGGCCGGCACTTCTTTCACAATGGGCTGAAGCTGGTAGAACTGAGACCGGGGGCCCGGAGCCGGGGTGATACAGCCGATCAGGCCGATCAGCAGGGTGCAGGACAGACAGAGGGGTATCAATTTATTCATGGGTTGCTCCGATCGTTGTTCATTTTTCCTTTTCCGGCCAGAAAAGCTTCGGGATGCCGCTGCAGATAATCCATGAACTGACGGATGGAATCCGCCGCTCCGCCGACCCGTTCCAGGGCCACGTTCAAATCATATCGGATTGGAGACTGTTCGCTCATCATCTTCCTGGCTTCAGACAGGGTCGCCGTCAGCTCCTTCTCCACCTCATGGAGCGCTTCCAGGTTGGCCTGAGCCGTCACCATCAACGGTTCCAGATTGGTCATGGCCGGTCTGATCCCCAGCAGCAGACCTCGGGTCTCCTCGGCGGTCGCCGTCGTGCTCTTCACCAGGGCAGGAACGGTTTCTTCCAGTTTGGCCAACAGCGACTCCAACTTACCGGATGACTGACTGATGGATACCACAGCCTCTTTAACTTCAGGGGAGCCAGCGAGGGAAGCGACCGACAACAGTGTGGCGTTCAAATTGGATACAATATTTTGGAAAGGCAAGTCTTCCAGTTTCTTCAGAAGAGTTTCCTGCAGGGTCGGCACCGTCGGAATTTCCAACACGGACAGATCTACGCCCACCAGCCGTTTGGGACTGCCCGGATCATCGATCAAGGAGACTTTTTTCTTTCCGGTAATCAGGCTGTCCGTCTGAAGCTGACCTCGGATTCCTTTCTGATCGATCTGATACGCCATCCCCATCCCCATCCCTTTGCGGACTTTTCCGGTCAAGGTCAGGCGGCTGTTCTCAATCTGGATATACACCGGAATCTGGGAATCCCCGGTGTCCGTATTGAGTTCGAGTTGCATGCTCTTCACCGAACCAATCCGCATCCCCCGATATTGGACAGGAGCCCCGACATCGAGCCCGCCCAGATCTCCCTCAAAAAACATCACATAGGTCTCGGTTTTCTCGAACAGTTTGCCGGCCCCGAGAGTCAGAATCGCCACCACACCCAGCAAGGCCGCTCCCAGCACGAAGGCTCCGATGACCGCCGGATTTGCTTTTTTGCTCATCTCTTCACCTGTTCACTTTCTCTTTGATCCTCATGGCCGTCGGTCTGACCTCGCGTCAGGAAAAGCCGGACACGTGGATCGGGCGAGTGGTCTCGCAACTCACGGGGATTCCCCGTGGCAATCATGGTTTTGGTTTCCGCATCGAGGAAAACACAGTTGTCGCCAATCGAAAAAATACTGTCCAGTTCATGAGTGACGATGACAATCGTCGTGCCCAGGCTGTCGCGCAGTTCCAGAATCAGATCATCCAGCAGCTTGGAGCTGATGGGATCCAACCCGGCCGAGGGCTCATCAAAAAAGAGGATATCCGGATCCAAAGCCATGGCGCGGGCCAAACCCGCGCGCTTGCACATCCCGCCGCTGATTTCGGAAGGATAGAAATCCTCAAACCCGGCCAGACCGACCAGCGCCAGCTTCAGGGAGGCCACCTCCCGGATAGTTTTGGCCGAGAGATCGGAATATTCCTCGAGCGGAACGGCAATATTCTCCGCGAGTGTCATGGAACTCCACAGGGCTCCCTGCTGATACAAAACGCCCACCTTCTGCATCATCTGCTGGCGGACATCCTCCTCCTGGGCCCAGAACGGGGTGTCCCCATAATAAATTTCTCCGGCGGCGGGACGAATCAGCCCGATCATATGTTTCAGCAGCGTGCTCTTTCCGCAACCGCTGCCGCCCATGATGATAAAGACCTCCCCTTTCCGAATATCAAAGGTCAGGTCTTTCTGAATCAGAAAGTCTCCGTACCGCATCTCCAGCCCATCCACATGCATGCGTACGGCATCCGGAATCGGTTCCGAGGCAGGATTGGAGGGTGTCGCGGTCATCACATACCCACCGTCATAAAGATATAGGTCCAGATGGCATCGGCCACAACGATCATCACGATGCCGGAGACCACCGCCGATGTGGTGGCTTCTCCCACTGCGGAAGCGCTGCGTCCGCACTGCATGCCCCGCAGGCATCCCATAATGGCCACCAGCAGGCCGAAGGTGCTGCCCTTAATCAGGCCCTGGGCGCAATGCCAGAGCGAAATCGAGGAAAAAGTCTGGTTGAAAAAGAGAACCGGCGGGATATCCAGCGCGAAAATACCGATGATGGCTCCACCCAGAATGCCCAGCACATCGGCATAGATCACCAGAAGCGGCGTCATGATCACCAAGGCGACCAGTCGGGGAAGGACCAGATAGTCCATCGGAGGAATCCCCATGGTTCGCAGCGCATCAATCTCTTCATTGACCTGCATGGTGCCGATCTGGGCCGCAAAAGATGCCCCTGTCCGTCCGGCCAGGATAATGCCGGTCATCAGGGCTCCCATTTCCACCACCATGCCCATCCCGACGAGGTTCGCCACCAGAATCTGAGCCCCAAACATCTGCAGCTGCATCGCGCCGACAAAGGCCAGAATCGCCCCGACCAGCACGCTGATGATGGTCACAATCCCCAACGCCTTCGGGCCGCATTCCTGAATGATGGCCCAGAATTCAGAATGCCGGTATTGCGCCCGACCGGTCAGCATCCGCCCCACACTGATGGTCGCTGCCCCGAGAAACGTCACAAACCCCGTGACCTCCCCCCAGGTGCTCTGACTCTTTTTTCCGATGCGAACCAGAAAGGAATCCCGCTTCCCGTCATGGGCGGCGCCTTTGCGCTCGGGAACTTCAGACGCCAGCTGGATCATCTGCTGCGCGCCTTTAGGCAAACCGGAGAAATCCAACTCGACCTCCTGCTTCTCGCAGCGCTGCTTGATTTCCATCAGCAGAATCAGCAGAGCGCTGTCCCATTCGGTGATGCCCTCATCCTTCAGAACCAGCTTATGAATAGATGCCGGAAGTTCCTGTAATGCCTGAATCTGCTGAGGGGCTGAAGCGGCTAAAACAAAAGCCCCCGAAAAGGAGACTTCCAGCGTGGCATCCCCCTGCTGTGCCGTGCTGATCCTGGCTGTTTCTGCTTCTGCCATATCGTTCGCGTGAACCTTTCAGATTCCGAACCGCTCAATCTGTGCAGTATAGAGTCCCCATAGATAAATGTCGCATCAAAAACTCAACACAACAGAAAAAAGATACGATCTATTGGAGTTGGCGCTTAAACTCTACATCAAAGGACTGCCGCAGGACCGCCTGGAAATAGATTCCGGTCAATCGGTCCTGGTCCGAATCATAGGTCAGGGTATAGGTCGAACCGGGATAGTTGGGTGCCTGCAGCTTCACAAACACCTGCAGTTTCCCGCCCTTTTGAGTCCACTCCGCGTGCTCCACATGGATGGGGCGCGGGTTGAAATAGGCAGCGGTCAGTTCTCCCGCCGCACCGACCGCACTCAGCTGCAGCACATAGCCCCCATCCGGACGGAGCCACTTCCCTTCCAGCACGGAGGGAGGCGAATTCACAGCTGGGGACGAAGCCTCAGACCCATCCGGTTCAGCAAACCCCGCAGAACAAAATGACAGCAGGACGATTACTCCCATCGCCCCCATCAACACCTGTTTGCCTATTTTCATTCTTCACTCTTTTTCGACATCCGGAGAATCTTTTCACCGTTCTCATCGAGGAAAACCAGAATGGATCCGTCCTGATCGAACGCATAGGAACGCACAGAAGGCATGGCGTTAAAGAACCGCACCTCCTGATTTATCACAGCCAATGAACAGGCCATCTTCGTGGAAGCCATGGGGCCAAAGGAAATACGATCGCCCTCCACTTCTACGGACGCGTTATATCGATTGCAGGCCGTGCTGCCGGACACGCGATTTTCTTCACCGAATTCCACTGTTGTCTGAGCGATATCGATCACACCCTCCCCGCCGATATCTTCCACAAGCCATTCGGTTTTCAGGAGCGGGTTTGGTTGTGGCGGAAAAATCGTTTTCCAATCCTCTTTCATATCGACAACCGTCCAGCCCTTTTCAGCGGCTTCGTCCAGGCCTTTGTCCAGACTGCCGACATGCGAACCGCGATCATACGCCCACTCGCGATCGGCATCCGTATGATGCACATAGAGGCAGAAACGAGCGCCCTCGCCCGCATCCGTCCACTGCAGCATCTGCAGGTCTCCATCGGAATTCCCGAACGCGGCAATCGGCCGGCGTCCGATATGGGAGTTAATCCCGACCGGCTTGTCTTTCTTGTCATTGTTGAAGTTTATTTTCGGCGGACGAACCAGCACGGGGATCCCGTCCTGCATCTGGAACTCCGTCACAATGCTCGATCCAATGATCTGCTCCGGCGGAATGCCGTAGACCTCTTCTGTCCATGGCCGCATAAATTCGATACCGCCGCCGGAGACAATGAAGTTTTTGAAACCGTTCGCCCGCAGATAGGTCAGCAGTTCGAGCATGGGCTGATAGATCATTTCCGTCAGCGGCCGGCCGGTCTCCGGATGGGTCGCCGTAACAAGCCAGTCCGACACAATCTGTTCAAACTCCTCGGTGGTCATGCCCGCGTGCGTGGCCATGCCCATTTCCATCGCCGCATGCTCCCCACCCGCCAAAGCGGCCTCTGTGTCCCCCTTCAGCACCGAGGCAAACGGCTCCTGGGTTTCCCACTCCGGATGCTGCGGTGCCAAGGTCTTGATGCGGTCAAAAATGAAGAAGGACTGAAAGTACAGGGGCTGCTCCGCCCACAGGGTGCCGTCATTGTCGAAGGTCGCGATACGTTCCGCCGGCGGGACATAGTTTGGCGACCCCGGACGGGTCACGGTATCTACAAAATTAAGAATGGCCTGTTTGGATGCCGAATCGTTCCACGACGGAAGCGGATCAGCGGCACATGCCATGCTGGCCAACATCATGCTGGCGGCGAGAATACATAATTTTTTCATAGTCTGATTCACTCCTACTCTTTTCGAATCTTTTTCTCATCCTTGTCATCGTCGTCACGGCCCACCACGGCGCCTGCCGCCCCGACCACGGCTCCACCCGCTGCCTTGGCACCTGCCACGGTGGCTTTCGCACTGGCCTTCGCCGCTTTAATGGGCACCTTGGCCGCCGATCTCACGGGAGTGGCGCATCCCGCGGCACATGCCAGGGCAGCCAACACAACGAAACAACCCAACCAACGAATCCATCCTGCTGCTTTCATAATTATTCTCCTGACTGAAATTTGACACGGGCCGCTCTTTCGAGCGGCCCGCACACTTCACGATAAAGACCGGATCAGTGACTGCCCAGGCTCTCTTTGAGCTGTTCTTCAATCTTGGTCAGATTGAAGGATCCCGGGGACTGACTCGGCGGGTAGTCCTTCATGGACTTCAGGAATTCGGCGGCCAAAGCCTGAACCGGGACAATGACAAAGGGCCGGTCCAGGAACCAGTCGTCATAGGTGTTCGAGTTGTGCTGGGCCTTCTCGAAGGGATCGCGGCGCAGGTTGAACAGCAGCGGAAGGCGCAGTTCAGTGAACGGCTCGCGCCAGACACCAAAGCCCTGACCGCGATTCTCCAGGAAGACCACCTTCCAATCATCAATGCGGGCCGCCACAATCTGGCCGTCATCGTTCACATACCAGAATTCGTGGCGGGGAGAGGCTTCGGCCTTCCCCGTCAGATAATCGAGCTGGTTGTAACCATCGATATGATTCCGATAGGAACGGCCATTCAGTTCAAGGCCTTCCAGGAGCTCTTCCTTGACGTCCAGATTTCCAGCTGCGGCCGCAAAGGTCGGCAGCCAATCTTCGTGGGCGACAATCCCGTTCAGCGTAACACCCGCCGGGAAGTGTCCAGGCCAGCGGACAAAAGCCGGCACGCGATAGGCGCCTTCCCAGTTTGAATTCTTTTCGCTGCGGAAGGGCGTGGTGGCGGCATCGGGCCAGGTGTTGAAGTGCGGGCCGTTGTCGGTCGAGTACTGGACAATGGTGTTGTCAGCGATGCCCAGTTCATCGAGAAGGTCGAGCAGTTCGCCGACGTGCAGGTCGTGCTCAACCATGCCGTCGCCGTATTCATCCTGACCGGAGATGCCCCGATTCTCCTCCTTCACATGCGTGCGGAAATGCATGCGCGTGCCATTCCACCAGCAGAAGAACGGGGTCCCGGCCTCTACCTGGCGTTTGATGAAATCCTTGGCCGCGGCCACGGTTTCATCATCGATGGTCTCCATGCGTTTCTTGGTCAGCGGACCTGTATCTTCAATGATCTGCTTCCCAACCCGACCGAAACGAGCATCCTCTGTGGGATCATCCACATCGGTTGCCTGACACTTCATGACGCCGCGCGGGCCAAAGGTCTCCAGGAAGGTCTTCCCGTTTTTCAGCACCAAATCCCGGGGATAATCCTCGTTCTCCGGCTCCTCCTCGGCATTCAAATGGTAGAGGTTGCCAAAAAATTCATCGAACCCGTGAATGGTCGGCAGATGTTCATTCCGATCGCCTTCATGATTCTTGCCGAACTGCCCGGTGGCATAGCCTTCGCTCTTGAGCACGGTCGCCATGGTCACATCCGTCTTCTGCCACCCTTCCATCGCGCCGGGAATACCCACCTTGGTCATGCCGCTGCGGACGGGCACGGAACCGCTGATAAATGCCGCGCGGCCAGCGGTACAGCTCTGCTGCGCATAATAGTCGGTGAAGGACACGCCTTCATCTGCAATGCGATCGATATTGGGCGTTTGATAGCCCATCATGCCGCGGCTGTTGTGGCTGATGTTCCACGTGCCGATATCATCGCCCCAGATCACAAGGATATTGGGCTTGGCGGGATTCTCAGCGGGGGGGGCATCCTGTGCCCAGGCCGGGAGTAGTTGGGCCGCGAGGACCACACCACCGGCCAGACCGAGCGTCTTAATCAGACGCAGCGGGGATTTTTGTGTCTCGTTCATCTGTTTTCTCCTTAGGATTGCATTTTTCTTTTCTACATCCGGGGGCGCTGCCCCTCCACATCTTTCAAAATCGCCGGCATGTCCTGTTGAATATGCGCATAAAATGTTTTCATGCCGGCACAGAGATAATTCAGCCCCACCTCTCCCGCCGGGGTGCGGACTAACCGGTTCTTCGGACACTCACCCCAGCACAGCTTCAAGAATGAGCACTCTTGGCAGGTCATAGGGAGGGAATTCCGTTTGGCAAAGCCAAAATGCTTCTGCGCCTCGGAATAGGCCATGTCGCCCCAATGGGTTTCCGTCAGATTGCCGACACGATACTCGGGATAGACATAATGATCACAGCTGAACACATCGCCGTTGTGCTCCACCACCATGCCCTTGCCACAGAACTCCGCCGTGACGCAGCGCTGCGACGGCATTCCCATCGACTGTGCGACCGCGGTCTCGAACAGATCGATATGCACTTTGCCGTAGTCGCGCTTGTACCACTCATCCCAGATTTTGCAGAGGAAGGCGCCCCAGTCATCCGGGTCCACGGACCAATCGGTCACGATAGAATCCGGCGCGCCCGGTTTGGCCTGCGGGGTGCCAACCACGGGCAGGGATTCCGGATCCCAGTGCTGCGGGGCCGTATCGCCGAAAACCTTCGGCTCCACGCAGGCAATAAACTGGACGCGTTTTGCCCCCAGCTCCCGGGTCAGGAAACGATACACATCCAGCGGAAGGGTCGCGTTGTCGCGATTCACCACACAGAGGGCATTATACGGGATCCCGTGCTTCTGCAGCAGCCGTGCCGCCGCGACCACTTTGCTGTGCGTCGGTTCCCCGCCCTTGGTCACGCGATATTTGTCATGCAAGCGCTTGGGACCATCGCAGCTGAGCCCAACGAGGAAATGGTTCTTTTTGAGGAATTTGGCCCAGTCCTCATTCAGGAGGGTCCCGTTCGTCTGCAGGTCATTCTCAATCAGCTGGTGCGGCTTCTTGTATTTCGCCTGCAGCTCCACCACCCGCTCAAAAAACGGGATGCCCAGCAGCGTCGGTTCCCCACCCTGCCAGGAAAAGACCACCTCGGATCCAGTCTGCGCCTCGATATACTGCCGGATATGGCGCTCCACCATCTCATCAGACATGCGGGGAGCTTTGGGCTGATGCAACAGCCCCTCTTTATGCAGATAATAGCAATAGGTGCAGTCCAGATTGCAGACCGACCCGATTGGCTTGATCATCGCATGGAAGCGGTGGGCCTGGCCCGGAGGCTGTGGTTTCAGCGAAACGGTGGGTTCCGAATGAGGGTTTACGGCTGACATCCTGTTTAGGATACCAAAGTTTAACGGAAAATCAACCGGTAGACCGGGTTTAAGCTAAACCAGACTTATTGCGCCGCCACATCTTCCGAAACTTCAGTCCATACTCTCGCTGCATGAGCTAAAACAGGCCGAAATCCTCAAATTTAGCTGTTTTTGGCGTCAAAATGACCATTTTGGCCTCCCAATTCCTTAAATTGGCACAAAAATCACAAAAATCACATAGAAAAGCACTGGCGGCCCACTCATATGAATCCGTTGAGCTAATCTCTGTTTTTGTGTTCTCTGCGCTCTGTGGTGAAAATCCATCCTATTGGATGCTTTTCAGGCGCTTGGGGGCCAATTTTGGCTATTTTCAGCTATTTTTGGCCATTTTAAGGCACATTTTGCCTATTTTTGGCTATTTTTTGGAAATTTTGGGGCGATTACGGATGAATCGCTTTGTCGTACGGATTGTAGGAATTGGTAGGATAATCATCGAACTCCTGCTGGTTCGTCCACCCGTCGTCATCCAGATCATCGCCCGTCGCCGTTCCCGGATCCCCCGGCGTCACATTGTACTCCAGAAGGAAGGCCTCATAACCCGTTGCTGCCTGATAAGGGGTGATGGTGATATTATCAAAGTTGGCACTATTATCCTCCGTACCACCGACTCCGCGAATTCGAACATAAACGGGTACATTCACATCAACATCCGTCGAATATTCGGTCAGATTCGTCACTGCCCCTGCGTCCACTTGACCCACTTCAATCCAGCCGGATACCAAATTCTCGCTGATTTCGATGGCAAGGGTGGGGGCATTGCTTCCGTGCTCGCCATAGGGGCCATACCACATCGAAATATTTCCAATACCGTTAGCAAGGACCTTCGACTGGACTGTCATCGCGTCTACCCCATCCTCCGGCGTGTATTTTAAGCGAGCCGACTTGTTTCCAATTTTTTTGTCATCTTCAGTCGTCCCAATCAAAATCCCGTCCAGATTCCACCACTTGTCGTTTAACTCCACAATATCAGCGGCATAACCTGATTTACTACCATCTTCAAAGGTACATATATATGGATCAGGCAGCACATAGGAGGTCACCGTAACGTCCACCGATCCCGTGCTGACCGGGTTCATCGAAATGACCTGTAGCGTATAAACGTTTCCATCATCGGCTTCGGCGGGCGTGAAGTTGAAGGTATCAGCAGACATGCTTACCGTCCCGGCATAGTTCGAAGGCAGGAAAGTCCAGCTCTGCATCGTGCTACCTGCCGGTGTAATCGAAATCCCCAGCGACAGCGTATAACTCACCGGAATGCTTTGGGCGCCAGATGGAATAAACGAAACTCCAGATCCTGCAATCGTAACCCCATCAAGGCCCACGTTACCGTTGTCCTTGTTCACATAAAGAAACTTGAGGTAGCGAGAGGATGACAGCAAGTCCTGTTCGTACTGGGTTGCCGTTCCTGATATAGGGTTCCCACTATTATAGGTGACCACATCCGTCCAAGTTGAACCATCAACCGACTCCTGGATTTTATAGGTATAAGCCCCCGATAAGCTATTCCCCTTAGTCCAATAGGACACTGCGCTTGCCGCACCGCTAAAATTGATTTGAAGGGTATCGCCCGACCCGTCGAATTTTGCCGCATTCTCCCCACTCTTGTCATAGTCCGAGCTATAATCATTCCCCAAGCCGTTCTGGGTCCATCCCGACGGTAACGGCCCCACCTTCCACGGTCCGGAATGACTGGTTGGCAGCGTGGCCTGTGCAAAAGCAATTGTGCCTACGCAAAAAAGGAAAATCAGACTTAGTAGTAACAATTTCTTCATGACGTAGCTCCCAATGCGGTATTCATCACCATGAATCTACACTTCCTGCCTCCTCTAAACCAGTCGAATTGTTGAATAAAGAAACGTTCACTTCCACAAGAGGTGCAGGCAGTTCCGCCTGCCAAAACGCCCCTGGAGCGCCCTTTGCTGCGTCAGCCCCCTCAAAAGTGCCAAAAAAACAAAAAAGAGGCGTTTTGATCTGATTTTTGGCATTTTCGACGCTTTCCAGGCCTCTTTTGATCTATTTTAAGCCATTGCAGCACTAAAATGCGGATTTTAATGATTTCAGGCCATTTGGATTAAAATTCATATAATTCATTGCAGTAAATATGGATAAGTATAAATATTAATAGTTAAGGACTTTCCCTTTCCTTTCGCCGATTCAGGGTGAAAAAGAGGCCACTGAGAGCCTGCAACCCCTTGCCAGCGCTATTCAAAAGAAGTATGGTTGAGATGGGAAGAAACGAAACTTCTCCCTAACAATAGAGGTGGCCATGAGGAGTAGAGCTGGAATCATTGGATGGGTCTTGCTGGGATGCGCGTTAAACGCCCACGCCCAGTCGTCTCCCTATTCCTCTATGGCGGTGGCGGGCGGGGCGTTCACTAATTCATGGGACACGACCCCCAACATGACCCTCATTGCAGACAACACCTGGCAGTGCACTCAGGAAATCACATCGGCCGGCGGCGAATTCAAATTTGCCGCCAACGGAACCTGGGAAATCAGCTGGGGAGGCAGCGTAACGGTCGCCCGCGTGCCAGGCAGCGGACCCACTACTCCTCAAACACTTGCTAATCTCAACTTTTCCGGTCTAACGCCCGGCCTCTATCAGTTCACCTTCAATGATGAGACGCTTGAATTCCAAATGGATTGGGCGGGTGCTTCGCCGCTTCCGCTGCCGTCCATCACGAACATGGCGCTGGTAGGCGGCTTCAACAGCGGAACCCCCTCTGGAAACAGCATTCTAACCAACAGCATCGACAACACCAATCTATGGAGTGGATCTGTTGATCTGCAAACGGGTACCACATTTCAATTTCGCCCTAATGAGGATGAGAATGCACAATGGGGTGCTTCCACCCCGACCACTTACAGCAGCCTCCCGGTCACCGACGCCAATGCTTGCGGACTGTCCGATTTCACTCTGGCCGACATCTCTACGAATCCCGGAACCTTCCTGTTCCAGCTGGACACCAGCAATGCTACCTTCAGCATCACCCAGACCGCCACGCAGGAATTCACCATCAGCACCATGACCGCCCAGGGCAGTTTTGTGGCCACCGAAACCCCGCCGACCAACATGATGCAGATTGGGGAAACCCTGTGGCAGTCGGAGCATTACGTGACTAACAGCGGCACCGTGACCCTGCGCTTTGCCGCCAACGATGCCCTCCGGATCTGGGGTGCCACCAACGGGACGTCCATTGCCTTGCCGGTCTCGGGAACAATGGAAACTGGTTTGACGACCTATGTGGAAATGACCGGCGTGGTGCCGGGACGGTATCGAATCCAATTCGATCATCAAACCGGGGCCTTCAGCTTCCGGGAACTCTATACGGAAGCCTCAGGCATCAACCTGTTGTCGAATCCCGGCTTTGAAGAAACCACACTGCCCGATGGCGGCGATGCCGTGGACTGGGGCACCTGGCAGGCCTGGCCCAAGAGTGTGGCCGACACCTATCTCCCGCATTCCGGCAACTGGTGCGGAAGTATTGAGGGACAGTGGTATCCAGAACGCACTGACTATGGTTCTTTTGCGCAGGATGTGCCGGTGACACCCGGCCTCAACTATCGCGCTGCCGCCTGGTTTAAAGCCACGCCGGACTGGACGGCTTCCGTCATGCAGATCAAAATCGAATGGCTGAATGCCACGAATGGACCGCTGGGCGGCACCGTCATCGAGAACATCCCATCCCTTTCCGCTGCCTGGGTGCAATATGCCGCCGAAGGAATTGCCCCCGAAGAGGCAACCCAAGCCCATGTCCTCTTCCTGTGCTCCGGCGCAGGAACAACCGGTTCGATGCAGGTGGACGACGCAGAGATGCGCTCAGTCGCGAGTCGCTCCCAGAACTTTGACACCTGGGGGGAATTGACCGACTTTGCCACGTTTGCTCCGGACTGGTCCATCACCAGTGGAAAGACCGTTTCAAACGCTCCCCCCCCCCTTCCCCCTGCCGGTGTATTCATCTCCCAATATATCGAAGGCACCGGAAACAATAAGGCTATTGAAATCTTCAACGGCACCCTTTCCAATCTCGACTTGTCTGCACAAAACTACGTGCTCCAGCAATATAACAACAGCTCTCTCACCGCTTCTGTAGACATCGCCCTTTCTGGAACGATTGCATCCCGGGACTGCCTTGTAATTGGACGCCAGGACACGCCCACCAACTATGCTCCAGATGCCGCCATCAGCGATCTGGACAACCTCTTTACAAATAAAAATCTTACGTTTAACGGCGACGATGTCATCGTTCTACGCCAAGATGGCACGATCAAAGATCGTGTCGGACAAGTGAGCTCCAAAGCCACCGGGTCCCTCTGGAGCCGCAACACTACGGACCACACCCTCACACGCAAGTCCACCATCGAAACCGGTACCGTCACTTCTGCCACTGAAGAATTTCCATTACTGGACGAATGGGAGATTTCCAATCAGGACACATTCACGGATCTGGGGTCCCATGAAATTCATTATGAGGTGTATAACCCTGGCGGCTACAGCCTCATCATGGATACCGGTGCCACGCTGATGAGCGGGGAACTTTCCGGCGGTATTGGCGATGTCAGCTTCTGGTACCGGACTGAGTCCATGACCCCCGCTGTGACCCTGGTAATGGAAACCGCCATTTCGGATTCCGGTCCGTGGAGCAATGTCGTCACCTTGACAGATTCCACCAGCGACTTTACCTATTATGTTGTTGCGGTGAATCGGAGTGACCATATGTGGGTACGCTTTCGTCAGACGGACGCCGGAACCAACCGCTTCCGCATCGATGAAATCACCGTCACTGAACTCTCGGATGTGAAGCGACTGGAAGATTTCTCCGGCTGGACCGATCCCGCCTACCAAACCCTCGGAAACTATTCGCGTTATAGCTGGTCTCTCCAAGGCAAAATTGCCCCTACCAGCGGCCTCTACGGAACCCAAGCCGCCCTCATCACCCCCCCCGACGGATCAGTGCTTTCCCCTGCTTACGCACTAGGGGTGGGCGAATTGATTTTCTGGACAAAATCATATGATCCAGAGGATCCCGCCTATCTGTTGCTGCAAACGAGTATCGATGGCGGAACGAACTGGTTCACACAGGGGTCCTTCACCGCCGGTAACGCCACGACCTATACGACCTGGCTTTATCTCACGAACAACCCCTCTCAAGCCCGTATTATTTTTGATCCTGCAAAGGAGTCCGGCGATACCCTGCTGGACAGCATTGAAGTCCGGGTCCCGGCCCTTTATCGGGATCAGGACTTCGACGGATGGCCCTTAAAGCGCTACTACAGCAGCGGCACTGCTTCTCATCAAGGTTGGGGCCTCAGCAATTGCATAGTAGATGCCCCGTACGCCTATTCCGGAATGGCCGCACTTCTGAACCAAACCACCGATGGCTCTGCCTGGATCGGGAGCCCTTATCTCCCCGATGGTATCGGCTCTATCTCTTTTCGCATGAGACTGACAAACAGTTCGAGTGCCAATATTTCACTGCAAGTCCAAGTATCCGCTAAGGGTGTCAGCTGGAACACAATTGATACCTTCACCGCCACCTCCTCCGATTCTGTTCAGTTCCAGCTCTACCGCGAAGACACCACCAACCACTTTGTCCGGTTTGTTCACAGTGCCGGCGGCGCCGCGGTCCCCATTGATGACATCCAGATCGGAAGTCCACAACCCCGGCCTGAAGTCTCTATATCTCCCAACACAGATCCGGCAACACCCTCCACGAATGATACGGTCCAGATCACCGCTGATATCGTGACCCGATACGGGGCCTCCATCCTCAGCGTCACTGGGCACTACAAAATTGCATCGAGTCTGTCGTTTACTCCGGTGGCCATGACTCCGGTGGCCTATGGATCCTACGCCTCCATTTCTTCCATTCCGGCCCTGCCTCCAAGTGTCACGGTCCAATACTATGTCACGGTCCAGTATACCGGCATCGGCGCGGCTCCGGCCTCCACCGGATTCTCCACCAACCTGACCCCCTCCTTAACCAACTCCTACCAGATCTCCAGCGTCCAGCAGGGGGATGTATGGATCAATGAAATTGCCTATCTCGCCTACAATGTGGAATTCTTCGAAGAAGACCATGAATTTATCGAGTTATGCGGAGTCGCGGGTTCCGACATCTCCGGATGGAGCATTGAACTCGCCTTTGGTGCCGATGCCGACATCGCTGCCAATTCCAATCAGCCGGTGTATGCGACCTACCCCATCTCCAGCCACACCTTCACCAACCAGACCAACGGATTCAGTTTCTATGTTCTGGGAGACCAGCAGCTTCTGGATGCAGGCGAACCCATTGATGAGGTTCTGACCGTTCTCGTCCCACCGATTGCAGAAAATTGGGGCTTCAACCATGTTGCCGACAACCGCGGCGTGATCCGCCTGCTGAACGAATATGGCAATTTGGTCTATTCCATTTCCTATGCCGGCTCTGCCTCTGGATCTGAAAGCATTCCCACAAAGCAGTTAAGTTACGACACCAACTCAGTCAACCTCGGCGTTGAGGGCTCCATCTATGAGCAATTCACAAGCTGGAGCCTGGAGGGTTTCTCCATCGGCGAAATTAATTATGGTCAGACGCTGATTCCGACAGGCTCCATTGAACTGGCCATGGTGTGGCATATCCCTTCGCTCCTGATCACCCCGTTGAATACCAATGTCGTCCCTCCCTTTACCATGCTGGACCCTCTCGGAGCCCAGAACCATGATTCTCTCGGGATCCACTATGGCTATTCTACCACCAACTATGACTTCCCCAACGGCACCCTCTACTATCGCCAATCCGGATATCCCTCCTGGAGCTCTCTACCCATGAGCATCCGGCAGGGATCAATCGATTCAAACAACGATGCCTATGTGGCCGCCACTATCCCCATCCGGGCCTTCACACGCGGCACCACAATTGAATATGTCATTCAGGCCAACCCGAATGAAACTGGCATTTCCACAGCCTATATCGGTCTGGACACAACAAATGATTTTGAGCTGTTTGAAACCCTGAGCGAGGCCCAGGCCATGCCATTCGTCTTCACTTATACCATCCGCTCCAGCATCTACATCACCAATATGAGCACCAATGCCACCTCGTGGATCTTCCATACGGATGGCAATGACATCATTGAGCCCTTCGTCAACTTCAATGTTCAGGTCAACACCAATGCATTGACCCAATATCGGTATATCTATGACGATGATGGCAACATCATCGGGTTGACGACCAACTCCACATGGGGAACATGGGCAGACACGACGTACACGGTCACTCCAATCGATGCCTTTGGTCAGAACACCTTTACGGTTCCGCGTGCAGGTGAAGACGACACGAAATCCTTCTACCGCATTAACCTCCTCTGGCCATAGAAGCTCAGCCTGCTAAGCCCGGCTGTTCCCTGCCCCCGTGGGGGCTCAGCTTGCTGAGCCCGGACTGTTTTCATATATTTCGCCCGCTCAGCCCCTTGATGCTTCTGCCATGAACCTGCCGCGGCGGCGCATCCTGAATCTGCTCAAGGGTCGAACTCCACTCCCGGCGCACGCTATTTCATTACCGGTTGTAGGCCGGATCTCTGCGTCCGGCGAAATTCGCGCCCGCCACAGAGGGCGGGCCTACAATCGATTGCTCCTTCTTTCCCTTACCCATTCGCGGTTGTTCGCGTCCATTCGAGGTTAGCGCAATTATATATTTTCTGTGGCCGCTATGGGATGTAGGCCGGACCTCTGCGTCCGGCGGTATTCGCGCCCGCCACAGAGGGCGGGCCTACAATCGATCGCTCCTTCTTTCCCTTTCCCCATTCGCGGTTGTTCGCGTCCATTCGAGGTTAGCGCAATTATATATTTTCTGTGGCCGCTATGGGATGTAGGCCGGACCTCTGCGTCCGGCGGTATTCGCGCCCGCCACAGAGGGCGGGCCTACAATCGATCGCTCCTTCTTTCCCTTTCCCCATTCGCGGTTGTTCGCGTCCATTCGAGGTTAGCGCAATTATATATTTTCTGTGGCCGCTATGGGATGTAGGCCGGGCCTCTGCGTCCGGCGGTATTCGCGCCCGCCACAGATATTGCCATATGGCGGGTCAACATGATTTTTCCTCTGTTTCGATGAGATCTA